>DASPYG010000031.1:0-3324 GCA_035636885.1 Candidatus Nitrosopolaris sp. | reverse complement strand
ACGAAGTAGAAGGAACCGAGCACTGCCCACCCGCGTCCAAGCGCCCTCAGCGTCCGGCTGACCGCTCCCGCCCCTTCGAACCTGCGCCCACCCGGCTCCACCACCCACACCGCCCGTTCGACCTCCTGGCGGGTCATCCCCAGGCTCTCCGCCAGCCCCGGCTCCTGGTTCGGCCTCGGATCGATCCGCCCCGCTCGATCGTGTCGCTGGACCCAGCGCGCCAGGCCGATTCAAAACTCGCATTCGCCGTCGTACAGCAGGATGAGCAGGTCGTCGGCCACGCCTCGAAACTACACTGACCGAGCAGATGGGTGGGCTCGAGCTTCCCGATCGCTACAACGTCGCTGCCGACCTCCTCGACCGCAACCTCGAGAAGGGCAGGGAAGACAAGGTGGCGATCCACTCGGCTGGGGGCGACGTCACTTATCGCGAGCTGTTCGAGCTGTCCTGCGGGGCCGCGCGCACCCTCGCCGAGCTCGGGGTGAGGAGGGAGGAGCGGGTCGTCATCGTCGCTTTCGACAGCCCAGGCTGGGTGGCCGCATTTCTAGGTGCGATCCGCTTCGGCGCGGTGCCCGTGCCTGTGAATCCGCTGCTGCAGCGCTCGGAAGACTACGACCACTACATCGAGGATTCGCTTGCACGCGTCGTGGTCGTCGATGGCGCCACCGAGGAGAAGCTGAAGCCCGCTGTCGAGCGGGCGGCCCACAAGCCCCACCTGCTGCGCGCGGGCCAGATCGCAGTCGAGGATGAGGTCGACCCCGCGCCCACACGCCGCGACGACATGGCCTTCTGGCTCTACAGCTCCGGCTCGACCGGCAAGCCCAAGGCGGTCGTGCATCTGCAGCACGACATCCCATACACCTGCGTCACCTATGCCGAGCAGGTGCTTGGCATCACCGAAAGCGACACCACGTTCTCGACCACCGGGCTCTTCCATGCGTATGGGTTCGGCAACAACCTCACCTTTCCATACTGGGTCGGCGCCACCACCGTCCTCCATGCGGGACGCCACACGCCTGCCACGGTGCTGGAGACGATCGAGAAGCGCCAGCCGACGCTCTTCTTCTCAGCGCCGACTCTGTACAACGCCATCCTGAATTTCGACGCAAGCCATGATCGCGACCTGTCCTCGATCCGCCATTGCGTCGCAGCTGCGGAGGCGCTGCCTGCCGAGGTGTGGCGGCGATGGAAGGACGCTTACGGGCTCACCATCCTCGACGGCGTCGGCTCCACCGAGATGCTCCATATCTACTGCTCGAACCGCCTCGACGACGTGCGCCCGGGGTCCAGTGGAAAACCGGTCCCCGGCTACGAGCTGAAGATCCTCGATGACGAGGGCATGCCGGTCGAGGCGGACGAGGCCGGCGACCTGTATGTCAAAGGCGACAGTGCGCTCGCGCTCTACTGGGCGCAGCATGAGAAATCGAAGCGCTCCATCCTCGGCGACTGGTTCTTCACCGGCGATCGCTATCGCATCGACGCCGACGGCTTCTACTGGTACGAGGGCCGCTCGGACGACATGATCAAGGTCAGCGGGCTGTGGGCTTCGCCGGTCGAGATCGAGTCGATCTTGCTCGAGCACCCGGCCGTCGATGAGAGCGCCGTTGTTGGCATCGAGGTCGACGGTTTCACTCGCATCAAGGCCTTCGTGATCGCCAAGGGCGCGGCGGGTGGAGACGCCCTTGCCGCGGAGCTGCAGGAGCACTGCAAGTCACGGCTTCAGCGGTACCAGTACCCTCACATCATCGAGTTCGTTTCCGAGCTGCCCAAGACCGTGACCGGCAAGATCCAGCGCTACAAGCTGCGCGAGAAGGAAGCCGCCGCCGCCCGTGCCTAAGCACATTGCAGTCCTGCCCTGCGACGGAGCGGGGAAGGAGGTCGTGCCGGAGGCGATCAAGGTCCTGCGCGCCGCCGGCGCCGACTTCGAGTTCGAGGAGTTCGATGTCAACGCCGACGCCTACCTGCGTACGGGGGTCGCGATTCCCGATGGCAGCTGGAAGCAGATCGCGGCTGCTGACTCCATCCTCTTTGGCGCCGTCGGCGATCCTCGCGTGCCCGATGCGGCTTACCTCGCCGGGGTGCTGCTCCGGCTGCGCTTCGAGCTCGACCTCTATGTCAATCTTCGCCCGGCACGTCTCTATGACGATCGCCTCTCACCGCTGCGAAGAGAGGATCGTCGCAAGGTCGATCTTCTCATCGTCCGCGAGAACACCGAAGGCCTCTATGTGGGACTGGGCGGTCGCTTCAAGAAAGGCACCCCTGAAGAGGTCGCCATCCAGGAGGACCTCAACACACACCTCGGAGTGACACGGATCATCGAGCACGCCTTCCATGTCGCGATGCGCGAGGTCGTGATGGTGGACAAGTCGAACGCGATGACCTTCGCGGGCGGGCTGTGGCAGGAGCGATGGAAGGCGGTGGCTGCGGTACACCCCAAGCTCGAGACGCGCCACCTCTACGTCGATGCGGCCGCCATGCAGCTGGTCAAGGACCCGAGCCAGTTCGAGGTCATAGTCACGGGCAACCTGTTCGGCGACATCCTCTCCGACCTCACCGCCGAGCTTGTCGGAGGCATGGGCGTCGCGCCGTCGGGGAACATAAACCCGTCCAGCGGGCGTGGCCTGTTCGAACCGGTCCACGGCACCGCGCCGGACATCGCAGGCAAGGGGCTGGTGAACCCGGTGGGGGCGATTTTGAGCGCAGCTATGATGGTGAAACACCTGGGTGTTGCTGACATGGCAGACGCGATCGAGGGTGCGGTCGAATCAGCCATCCGCGCCCGTGAGTGCACACGCGACATCGGCGGCGAGCTTTCGACGTCGCAAGCCGGCGACGCGATCGTAAAGAGGCTGAAGGACTAGAGAGGAACCGCACATGGGCATGACGATGACGGAGAAGATCCTCGCGCGCGCCAGCGGCCGCGATAGCGTACGTCCCGGGGATCTGATCCTCGCCAAGGTGGACTTCGCCATGGGCCACGACCTCACAATTCCGCCCGCCGGCAAGATCATGCGCGAGCAGATGGGGGCCGAGAAGATCTGGGACCCCGACCGCGTGGCCGTGACTCAGGACCACTTCCAGCCGGCCAAGGACGCGGCCAGCGCGACGCTCGGCCGCCTCACCCGCGAGTTCTCACACCAGATGGGCGTGAAGTGGTACTTCGAGGTGGGGCAGGGCGGCATCTGCCACACGGTGCTGCCGGAAAACGGCCTGGTGCTGCCGGGCGAGCTGGTCGTCGGGGCCGATTCGCACAGCTGCACGTACGGCGCCCTCAACAATTTCGCCACCGGAATCGGCTCGACCGACCTCGCGTGCGTGATGGCG
>DASPYG010000030.1:0-78445 GCA_035636885.1 Candidatus Nitrosopolaris sp. | reverse complement strand
AGGCCTCTGCACCCCCATGAGGAGGCTTCAGCACCACCCAAGAACGACCAGCGAATACACCGGGCCCCTTACAAGAATTCCCTGCCGCGCCTGCGGTGGTCCAGTGGACTCAAACCTGAGTCAAGTGCATGGTCAGATGTGAAGCATGGAAAGTGGGGAGGGGGCACTTGCACCCGAGACCGGCGCCGAGATGCTCCAGGAGCTCATCCGCCGCCGGCTTCGCATCGACCGAGACGAGATCGAGTTCTCCCTCCTGGCGGCGAAGTTCGCCCAGACCAACGAGTACGACGAGCAGGGCTTCGACAGCCCCATCGCCTGCATCAAGGCCACGTGCCACATGCGCGGCGGGGACGGCGCCGACCGGGTCTGTGTGGGCGAGCAGCTGGAGCGAATCCATAAGAGCGCAGAGGCGGTTGCCGGCGCGGAGATCGGCTTTCCCCACCTCGCGCTGATGGCGCGGACGTCAGTCGCGTGCGGCGAGAAGTTTGACGAAGCCAGGCTGCTGCGCCACGCGCGCAGGGAGAGCGTGGTCAAGTTCGAGCACACCTGCACCCATGCCCGCCATGCCGCCGACCCCGAGGGCGTCGTCGACGAGGAGAAGCAGGGCGTCGAGGCGCGAAGCCTCACCTTCAGCACTGCCGAGGACGGCTGCGTCCTGGTCAAGGCGATCCTCGACAAAGTCGGAGGCGCGACATTGCGCACAGCCCTTGAGCCGCTCGCGAAGCGCTCGGGCAAGTACGACCATCGCGACCGCGAGCGACGGCTGGCGGACGCCCTCGTCGAGCTCGGGGTACACGGGCTCGACAACGGTGCGCCCGGTCAGCGCTCGAACGTCCAGGTCACGACCTCGCTCGAGACTCTTCTCGGTCTCTGCGGTGCGCCGGCGCCGGAGATGGAGTACTCGCTGCCCATCTCCTCGAAGGCGGTCGAGCGACTGGCCTGCGACTGCACGATCACCCGCATCCTGCTCGGCTCGGACTCCACCGTCATCGACGTCGGGCGTGCGCGGCGAGTGATTTCGGGTCCGCAGCGCAAGGCGCTACGAGTTCGCGACCAGGGCTGTGTGTGGCCGGGATGCGACCGGCCGGCGAGCTGGACCTCGGGCCACCACCTCGCGCACTGGATCCATGGCGGCGCTAGCGACCTTCACAACCTGATTCTTTTGTGTTACCGGCATCGCTGGATGGTGCATGAAGGCGGATGGCAGATCGTGCGCAGCGATGACGGCCGCATGCTGACGATTCCGCCGGTCACCGAATTCCAGAGCCTCGCGCGCGGGCCGGATTAGGCGCCCTCTATCACTGGTCAGAGTTAAAGCGGCCGGGTTCTGACCTTTACATCCATCGTCCCCGTCGCCGATCCGACGTACACCCCTCGCGTTGGCGCTGCGTCGCCGTAGTCGCGGCCGACTGCGATCCGCACGTGGTTCTCCGTGATTCGCACCGGATGGGTCGCGTCGTAACCGATCCATCCACGCCCAGGCACCCAGGCCTCACCCCATGCATGCGATGCGCCAGTGATCCGCTTGCCGCGCGGGTCGTGGATGTATCCGCTCACATACCGAGCCGGCACGCCCATGGCTCGCGCCACAGCGATGAAGAGGTGCGCGAAGTCCTGGCACACGCCTGACCGCAGCGCGAGCACATCGTCCACGTCGCTGTATACGTTGGTCACGGCGCGGTCGTAGGCGAACTCGCGGCTGATTGCCATCGTGAGCTCATCCAGGGCGAGCTCGATCTCGGTGCCCGATGCCAGGTTGGCGACGGGGAACCTGCTCGCCAGCTCCTGCACGCCAGGCACGTCTTTCACCGGCGAGCGAAAGCGCAAGAAGTCCTGGACGAGATCCTCGCCAGGATCGGAGTCCTGCTCGATACCCGTCTCGACGATCGACCTGCTCGTCACGCTCAAGCGCGAGTGAGGGCGCACGAGGTTGAAGTAGTGGACGGTGTTGCCATAGCCGTCCCGATACGAGCACGGCTCGATTTCCGAGCTGACGTCGAGGTCGAACTCGACACATCGCTGGCCGTTGCCATCCATAGGGCGCAGCCTGACCTCCATCACCGTCTCCGCGATCGGGCCGGTGTAGCGGTAGCGGGTCTGGTGGACGATCTCCAGCTTCATGGGCGGGGCTGTTGCTGCTGTTGGGGCATCGCCTGGCCTTCGTCCCCGAGGACGCCCGCGGGGACCTTGCTCGGATGGAAATACGTTTCGCGCATGGCCGCCTCGAGCTGGCGCAGCAGGGCTCGGCACTGCGTGTCGAACTCGCGAGCGTTCTCAGCGACCCGATGGGTGTTGGCGGACTCGAACATCGACCTGAGGCGCGTGAGCACACGACGCGGCGCCGAGCGCCGGCCCGCGCCGTCGATCCGTAAGACCGACTCGAGCGCGACTGCGGCCGCGAAGCGCGCCGATCGGGGCAGCGCCGCGTCCAGCAGGAGGCATTCGATGACATGCTCCGGGGTGACGCCGCCCGAGTAGCGCGCCTGGTATGACTCGAAGGCGAAGCAGGATTTGAGCACTGCCGTCCACTCCAGCGTGTCCTCCGGGGTGTCGGCGAGCTCCGCGGACTTGCGGGTCACGAGGGCGGTCACATTCGCGGTTCGCTCGAGAAACTTGCCGAGGCGGACGAAGTCGCGGGCCTCGTCGTGCGGCATGGTGTCCTCGAGCAGTCCATCCACGAGTCGGATGCTCAGCTGCACGTCGGTAAGGAACGGGTAGAGGTCGGGCTGCCACCTTCCATCCTGCACCCTCCAGTGCAGCGCGTTCACCTGCTCATAGAGCTCGGTGGGCAGCGACGGGCGCACGGCCTGCGCCGCCAATCGAGCGGCGGCGACGCTCGCCGCGACCGATGGACCGAGGGTGCCGGTGATCATCATCTCGACGGCCTGGTCACGCCGGCCCGTGTTGGCGCCGGGCCAACCGGCCAGCTGCATGAATCGGATCCAGAACTCCGGGCCTGGCTCGTCGGTCCGGTCGAGCGACAGCGCAACGTGCACGCCGAGAATCCGCGCGAGGTGGTCCGCGCGCTCGAGGTGTCGGCCGAGCAAGGTGAGCGAGGTGGCCGCGCGGCTAAGCATCGCCGTCCACGAGCTGATCCAACTCGCCGTCCTCGGCCATCACCCACGTATCGCGGCTGCCGCCACCCTGCGAGCTGTTGACGACGAGCGAGCCCGGCCTCAACGCCACACGCGTGAGGCCGCCCGGCGTCACGTGCACGTCCGGACCGGTGAGGATGAATGGCCGCAGGTCCTGGTGTGCGCGCCGCAGGTGCCCACCTTCGAAGATGGGCTGAACCGAAAGGGACACCACCGGCTGTGCGATGAACGCCCGCGGTTGGGCTTCGATGCGCCGCCGGAACTCGTCACGCTCCTCGCGTGACGAGGCGGGGCCGATCAGCATGCCGTAGCCGCCTGAGGCGTCGACCGTCTTCACAACGAGCTTGTCGATGTGCTCGAGGACATAGCGCCTGTCTTCATCGAGGGCGCACAGATATGTGTGCACGTTGGGCAGGATCGGATCCTCGCCCAGGTAGTAGCGGATGATCTTCGGGATCAACGCGTAGACGGCCTTGTCGTCGGCGACCCCGTTGCCAAGCCCGTTGGCGATGGCCACATTGCCAGCCCGGTATGCGTTGACGAGGCCCGCGACTCCGATGAGCGATGCTTGCCGCCCGAAGATCGGATCGAGCCACTCGTCGTCGAGGCGCCGGTAGATGACATGGACCGGCCGCAGGCCACGGGTCGTGCGCATGAACACGTGGTCGAGGTCGACGACCAGGTCGGTTCCCTCCACCAGCTCGATGCCCATCTGCTTGGCCAGGTACAGGTGCTCGTAGTAGGCCGAGTTGTTGATCCCTGGCGTCAGCAGGACCACGGTCGGGTCGTCGACGCCTGGTGGCGCCAGCCAGCGGAGGCGGCGCAGAAGCTCGTGGATGTAACCCTCGACTGGCCGCACCGGATAGCCGGCGAACAGGTCGGGGAGCACCCGCTTCATCACGTGCCGGTTGGCCAGCACGTAGGACACCCCGGATGGAGTCCGCAGGTTGTCTTCGAGGATGAAGAACTCGCCTTTTTCGTCACGAACCAGGTCGATGCCCGCGATGTGGCAGTGGATTCCGTGCGGCACCGGCAGGCCCTCGACCTCCCGCAGATACTGCGGGCTGCTGAGCACGATCTCGGGCGGGACGGCTCGCTGCTGGAGGATCAGCTTGCGCCCGTAAACATCGTCGAGGAAGAGGTTCAGGGCCGACAGCCTCTGCTTGAGGCCCGCCTCGAGTCGACGCCAGGTGGCGGCCGAGATGACGCGGGGGATGATGTCGAAGGGGAAGACCTTCTCGTTGCCCTGGGCGTCCGGGTATACGGCGAATGTGATGCCGTGGTTGCGGAACATCTGCAGCGCGAGCTGGTGGCGGCGCTCCAGCTCAGCCGGGCCGAGCCGGTCGAGGAGCTCGTAGAGTCGGCGATAGGAGGGACGCGGCCGGCCCGGTGCCGCAAGCATCTCGTCGTAGAAGCCGTTTAGCTGGTAGCCGGCGCCAAGTGATTTCACGGAGGCCACCGCTATAGTGTCTGCGCCATCTCGACCCCTGGGAAGACGATCAAGCTCCGGGTTGGCTGCGAGTTCAAGTACGAAGTGACCGCGCCGGCCACCATGACCGTGCAGGTACGCCCTCGCTCGGACGCCCGCCACCGGCTCGTCACCGAGACGTGGGCGACCGTGCCCCAGCTGCCGGTCGACGAGTACGTGGACATCTATGGGAACCCGGTGAAACGCCTGGCCGTGCCCGAGGGCGACCTGACCCTCCGTTACGACGCCCGGTGCCTGGTCCCGGACGAACCCGACCCCGATGGCTCGGGCACACGACAGGTGGCGGTCGAGGAGGTCCCGGGCAACCTGCTTCATTACACGCTGCCGAGCCGCTACTGCCTGTCCGACGAGCTCATGAGCGCCGCCTGGGAGCTGTTCGGCCAGACGGAGCCGGGCTGGTCGCGGGTGCAGGCGATCTGTGACTGGGTCCACGGCAACGTCAGGTTCCAGTACGGCACGAGCAATCCGCTAACGACAGCTCTGGACGTTTTCAACAATCGTGTCGGAGTGTGTCGCGACTTCGCGCACCTCGCCGTATCTTTCTGCCGAGCTATGAACATCCCGGCGCGCTACGTCTTCGGATACCTGCCCGACATCTACGTCCCGATGCCGCCAGAACCGATGGACTTTGCGGCCTGGATGGAGGTCTGGCTGGGCGACCGCTGGTGGACGTTCGACCCCCGCAACAACGCCCGGCGCGTGGGCAGGGTGCTGATCGGACGAGGCCGCGACGCGCTGGACGTCGCCATGGTGACCACGTTCGGGCCGGCCGAGTTCCGCTCCATGACCGTCTGGGCGGACATCGACGAGGCGGCGTGATGGCAATCGAGGTCGGGTCCGTCAACTGGCCGGCCGCTCGCCGCGCCACCTATGCGGTCACCCAGAGCTTCCGATACGAGTACCCCGAGCCGATCCGCGACCTGAGCCACCGGCTCGTCGTGATCCCGCCCGAGCGCTTCGGCGACCAGCGCCGCATCCGGCATGAGCTTTCCGTCCGTCTCGATGGCGTCAAGCTCGAAGACAGGCGCGATCGATTCGGCAACGTCGTCGTCGACGTGTTCGCGCCGACCGTCCCATCAGCCATCGAGTTCGACGTGGAGGTTGCGGTGGAGCGCCGCGCCGCCGAGCCCCACCGGCTCGAAGACGGCTGGCTTGCGGAGAGCTACCTGCTCGAGCCCTCTGCCCTCACCACCGCCGACGATCGCATCCGCCGCGCGGCAAACGAGCTGGGGCAGTCGTCGCGCTGGGGCGTGGAGCTGGCCTCTCGCATCAACGACTGGGTTCACTCATCGATGACGTACCAGTACGGGGTGACTGGGGTGCGGACGACCGCGGCCGAGGCCCTCGCCTTCGGCGCCGGCGTTTGCCAGGATTACGCGCACATCATGCTTGCCCTCTGCCGTAGCTGCGGATTGCCCTCGCGCTACGTTTCCGGTCACCTGCTCGGGCAGGGGGGAACGCATGCGTGGGTCGAGGTCCTGCTGCCGACCAACGACGGCACCGGCGACGCGATCGCGTGGCCGTTCGACCCGACCCGCGCGAGCCAGGGCGGGCTCGATTACGTGACGGTCGCGGTGGGCGGCGACTACGGCGATGTGGCGCCGACGTCGGGCACGTACCGGTCGCGGTTGCAGGGCAACCTCGTGAGCCGCAAGAGCGTGACGCTGGTCGACCTGGAGTACCAAGCGGGTTAAGCCGCCGACCATCGCCGCGTCCTTGATCGGCAGCCGGAGCGGCGCTCTCGTGGGCGCCCTGTTTCCAGCGACGGCTGCGACCGGCATCACTCTCATCGCCATCCCGCTCGAGCTGCGCCAGCTACACGCGAACCCGGGCCAGATCGGTATCACGCTCTCGATGTTCGGCCTCGGCATGTTCCTCTTCGAATGGGTCTGGGGCGTGCTGGCCGACAGGTTTGGATACCGCGGACCGCTGCTCGTTTCGCTGCTCTTGTACTCGGCGGGCATCCTTCTGCTGGCGCGCGCCGATTCGGTATTTCTGATCGCCGTCGCCTACCTGCTGGCGTCCGGGATGATGGTTGCGGTCGGGCCGATCTGCCGATCGTTCCTCGGCACCACGCTGCCCGCGCGGTACCAGGGGACCGGCCTCGCTCTGCTGTCTGCGCAGTGGGTGATCGGAGAGGCGATCGGCGCCGCGGCCGGCGGAATTCTGATCGATCACGTCCCCATCCGGCCAGTGCTCTACATGGCGGCGCTGCTGCCTGCCGTGACCGCGGCGCTCCAGGTTCTTGTGTTCCGCGGTTACACGGAGACCCGCGTCGGGAATTCAGCCACGGAGGAGGTCGAAAATCACGCCCCTTCGAACGGTGGCGGTGTGGTCCGGGTGATGCTGGTCACGGCTTCGATCGTCCTGCTGTTCCAGATCGGGGTCGGCGGCGAGCAAGCGCTCCTTCCGCTGCTAGTGACCTCGCACCTGAACCTCTCCGCAGCCACCGCCGGCACCGCGATGTTCGTCGTCGGTGTGCTCGGGGGCGTCCTGCTCGTCCCCGGGGGGCTGGCGTCGGATCGCTGGGGCCGCCGATCGACGATGGTTGCGGGCGGCATCATCGCCGCGGTGGGCTTCGCGGTCTACGCCATCGCGGGCACGTTCGGTGCGGTTATCGCCGGGGCTGCGCTGCGTGCAGTCGGTGGGTCGCTCCTCTGGCCCGCCGCGACCGCCTGGATCTCGGAGTCTTCACCTCGCCGGCGGCATGCGCTGGTGATGGGCCTGTTCGGGGAGTTCGAGAACGTGGGCGTGACCATCGGACCGATTCTCGGCGGCCTCGCATGGTCGCTGGCCGGGATCCAGGCGGCATTCGTCACGTACGCGATCGCGTGTGTGCTGGCCGCGGTCGTGGCCGCGCTCGCGGTCGGGACTCGCGCATCGCACCGGGAGCGGCTCCACACTCAGGTGCGCTGAAAGCCCTCGCGTGTACGGAGGCCGAAGCCAAGGCTGCGGTCGAACGCGATGTGGGCGATCCAGGCCAGGCCGCCGGCGAGCCAGGCCGGAGACATCAGCGCCAGGGACACGGCGGCCAGCACTCCCGGCGCCCAGAACCTATGCACTGCGTTGTACAGCGGGACGGCGCGAGGATGGAGCTGGCCGCGCTCCAGACCCTGGCCGCCACCTACGAGCAGGGCCAGGTCCGGCGCGATCGCGAACGCGACCAGCTGCCACCACGCGGCATGTTGGGTCAGGACCACGCCGATTGCGAGCGCTGCCGCCAAGAGGCCCAAGGCAAAATATGCCGCCCGTTTCATGCTCTTATCAAATCCTCACGCCACTCTTATATATCCGTGGCCATGACACCAACCCTGATCCTCGTGGTCGAGGATGACATCCGACTGGCGGCGACTCTCGAGCGTGTGCTGATCGCCGAGGGCCACGAGGTGGCGCTGGCGGGCGACGGGTTGGAAGCCCTGCGCCGCGCGCGCGAGCGGCCGCCGGGCCTCGTGATCCTCGACATCATGCTGCCCGGGCTCGACGGGATCGGAGTGTGCAGACGCCTGCGCGCGACCGCCCAGGTTCCGATCCTCCTGCTCACCGCTCTAGGCGGGACCGAGGAAAGAGTGCGCGGTCTGGATTCCGGCGCCGACGATTACCTGGTCAAGCCGTTCGCGTACCAGGAGCTGCTCGCGCGCGTGCGCGCACTGCTTCGACGCGCCGGCCCGGTGGACCACCTCCGCTTTGCGGACCTCGTGCTCGAGCCCGCGAGCCGCGGCGCGTGGCGAGGCTTGCGGCCGCTGGCCCTGACCCAGACCGAGTTCGAGCTCCTCGAACATTTCCTGCGCCACCCGCGCCAGGTGTTGACGCGCGAGCAGCTTCTCGAGGCGGTGTGGGCGGGGGAGCCTGAGGGCGACAACGTCGTCGCCGTGTATGTCGGCTACTTGCGCCAGAAGCTCGAGGAAGCGGGAGCGTCGCGGCTGATCCACACCGTCCGCGGCACCGGCTACGCCCTCCGCGAGAGCTGATGCCCATCAGGAGGCGGCTGGCGCTGTTCGGCGTGGCGGTGGTCGCTGTGGCTCTGGTGCTCTTCGGGACGTCGCTCTACTTCCTGTTCTCGCGGGGCGTGACTACGAACCAGGACGACGCGCTGCGCTCCCGCGCGCACGAGGCCGTCAGCTCTTTAAATGCATCGCCTGTAATGACCGCGAGGGCGCCCGTCGCCCCCGCCGACCTCCGGGCGAGCGGCGACGTCTTCGTCGAGGTCTTCGACCCGAGCTGGACGGTCATCTACACGACGGCCGAGCTGAACGGCGCTCCGCCGATGCCTTCGGCGAGGCTCCGCGCCGGGACGCCTGGAGTGCCCAATGGTTTCTTCGACACCGACGGCGGTTTCCGATACTTCGGTGTCCAGTTCGCCAACGGCTTTGTCGTGACAGGCCAATCGACCAAGGTGCTGCAGTCCAACCTGTCCGGCATCGTCGGCTTCCTGATCATCTCGGGCATTCCCACGCTCATTGCGGCGCTGGTCGCGTCCTGGCTCGTCGCGGGCCGCGCCCTGAGACCGCTCAAATCTGTCGCGATGGCCGCCGATGAGATCGGCCGCACGCGGGACTTTGCGAGGCGATTGCCGACGCCGCGCATGAACGATGAAGTGGCGGTGCTCTCGGCGAGCTTCAACCGCATGCTCAGCCAGCTCCAGGAGTCTTTCGAATCGCAGCGGAGGTTCGTGGCCGACGCGTCCCATGAGCTGCGGACGCCCCTGTCGACGATCCTGGGCAACGCGGGTCTGCTCGCGCACGGCCCGGAGATCGGAGAACCCGTACGCCGCGCAGCCGCAGCCGACATCGCGGCGGAAAGCGAACGGATGGGCAGGTTGGTGGACCGCATGCTCACGCTCGCACGCGCGGACGCCGGGCTTCGACTCGATCTCGCTCCGATCGACTTGCGTGCGGTGGTCTCAGATGTGACGCGCCAAGCCGCGGCCGTGCGTTCAGAGCCGAAGCTCGAGGTGAGCGCGGTCGACGCGACCGTTGCGGGCGATGAGGATGCGCTGCGCGAGCTCTTGTGGATCGTGCTCGACAACGCGGAGCGCTACGCCCGCTCGACGATCACCCTCGACCTCGAGGTCGATTCCGGCTGGGCTCGGCTCATGGTCGGGGACGATGGGCCAGGCATCGCCGACGAGGATCGAGAGCGGGTATTCGAACGCTTCTACAAAGCCGACGCCGCGCGCGCACGATCCGGTGCCGCAGCCGGCGGGCATGGTGCGGGGCTCGGACTGTCGATCGCACGCTGGATCACCGAGCAGCATGGCGGCCGCATCATCGCCTCCAGCGGCAAGGGTGGCGGCGCCGGCATCTGTGTAGACCTTCCGCTCTTACGCCCTTCTTAAGCACATGCACCAACCTGGGCGCATGTACTCGGTAAGCGCTGAACACGCAATCGGGCTCGTCGGTGGCTTGATCGCGCTGCCCCTCGCGATCATCGGTCTGCGGTTCCATCCCCGCCGGCGGTCGGCGCCGGGCACTGTTCAGGCGGCGGCGGTGCTGATGGTGGTCACCGGCGCGGTTCATCTCGCGCTCATACCGCACCACCTCGCCACCCAACCGGTCACGTCCGCGCTGTTCCTGCTGAACGGTGTCGCCTTCATCGTCCTGGCCGCATCGTTCACGTGGCGCTGGTGGCGGGTTGCTTCATGCGGGCTCCTCATCGCGACGGTGCTCGGATACCTCTTCTATGTCGGCGTCGGGCTGGAGGGGCCTGACCAGGTCGGTATCGCCACCAAGCTTGTCGAGGTGGTCGCGCTCGGCCTGGTGCTCGTGCCGCTCCGAGCCGAGCGCGTGGCCCACCCGAAGTGGCGGCATGCCGCGATCGGCGTGGCGACGCCGCTGCTGATCGTCATGACCGGCGCGACCGTGTGGATCGTCGACCTCGCGCGCCCGGACGCACGGCACGTCCACGCAGGCGCTCTGCTGCAGGCCACGAACACCATCCCGACTCCGGCCCAGGTCGACGCCGCCAACCGCCTGTACGCGGAGACCAAAGCGGCCATCGCTCCTTATCAGGACTGGCATTTGGCGTGGGCGGCCGGCTACCGCCCGGGCGGCTCGACGTCACTGCCATCGACGCACTGGATGAACCAGGGCTACGTCAACGCGGGTTACGTCATGGATCCCTACCGTCCGCAGGGTCTCGTCTATGCCAACACGCACCACGGTCCGATGCTGCTTGGCGCGATGTTTCAGATGAAGGGCCTGAACCGTTTCGGCCCAGACCCGGGCGGACCGATGACCGCGTGGCACCAGCACGAGAACATCTGCGTCACGCCGTTCGGCTTCGAGTTCAGCCTCATGACGCCTTTCGCGACCTGTCCGATCGGCGCGATCGACATCAGCGCGCCGCCCATGCTCCACGTCTGGATAGTCGACAACCCGCATGGGGGTCCATTCGCTGTCGACATCGATTCGTCGGTCGTGGCGGCGCTGGATCGAACATGAGGACCACGACCGCCGATACCAGCCGGCCGGAGATCGCCTACGTCTTGTTGCTGGCGCAGGCGATCTTCTGGATGGTGGCCGGGCTTTCCGCTCTGCCGTTCGTGCTCGGCGGCGAGATCCACATGCTGGGGCTCGGCCTGGCCACGCTGCTGATGGCGCTGGGCGCCTGCCTCGTCAGCATCGGGATTCTGTGGCGGCGGCGCTGGGCCCGCCGCGTCGCCATCTGGTTCGAAGCAGCCTGCCTGGTAGGGTCGGCGCTCCAGCTCCTTCTTCCCATCGGCGCCAATCACGGTCCGGTCGGGCTCCTCACCAACGTCGCGCTGCCGGCCGCGGCGATCTGGCTGCTCTGGGGACGCCGGACGCGCGCGGTCTTCGGCTAGCCGGGGCGCAGCCCGCGGCGCCGTTCGAGCGCAGTGTTGGCCTTGGCCAGATCCGCGTACAGCTGACGCGTGTGCAGCAAATTGCGGACGCGCAGCACGACCTCTTCGCGATCAAGGGGCTTGGTCAGGAAGTCGTCGGCTCCGAGGATCAAGGCGCTGTTGCGGGCGACCTTGCCGGTGTCGCCGGTGAGCATGATCACCGGGAGGAAGCCGAGGCTCTGGCGCGCGCTGCGGAGCCGCCGCAGCACCTCGAGGCCGTCGGGTTCCGGCATGTGGAGGTCGAGGAGGACGATATCGGGCTCGAACTCGATGAACACCTCCTCGACCTGCCTCGAATCGGTGAGGGAACGGATCTCGTCGCCTACGCTCGCGAGGATGGTCTCCAGCAGCAGGACGTTGGCGGGCTCGTCATCGACGATGAGGATGCGCCCGCTCATGAGACTGCTGCGGGTGTGGCGATCGGCACCGTGAAGTGGAACTCCGACCCAGCCCCGACCGTGCTGTCGACCCAGATCTTGCCGCCGTGCATCTCGACGATCTGGCGCGTGATCGCCAGGCCGAGCCCGGTGCCGATGATCTTGGCTTTGTTGTTGTCCTCGAAGCGCTCGTAGCGGCCGAACAGCTTCTTGACGAACTCGGGTGGGATGCCGAGGCCATGATCGCGAACGTCGACGCGGGCCATGCCGTCCTGCACCTGGCTTGTGACGAGCACCTCGCCGCCGTCCGGTGAGTACTTGACCGCGTTGCTGAGAAGGTTCGACACGACCTGGAACAGGCGGTCGGAATCGCCGCGTACCGCAGGCACCAAAGCATCCAGGCGGCAGGCGATCGCGTGCTTATGGCTCGACGCGCGGGCACGCTCCACCGCGTCGTCAAGGATGGCGTTGAGGTCCACAGACGCGATGTTCAGCGTCATGCGGCCCGCCTCGATGCGGTCGAGGTCGAGCATCTCGGTGATCATGCGGTTCAAGCGCAGAGCGTCGTTGTTGATGTCGCCTGCGAACGATTTGGTTTCGACAGGCGTCAGATCCTGGTCTCGGATCATCTCGCTGAAACCCTGGATGCCGACGAGCGCGGTTCGAAATTCGTGACTCACAAGGGAGACGAACTCGCTCTTCAGCTGGCTGAGCCGTTCGAGACCGGCAAGGTTGGCCATGGCCGCCTCCTGGGCCGTGTGCTCGGCGCTCGCGTCTTCGAACATGACGAGGAAGAAGTCGGTGCGGCCCCCCGGTCGCTTGATCGAGGACGCGCTCCAGTGCAGCCAGGTCGACGAGCCATCCACGCGCAGCGCGCTGCTGTCTGATTCGATCGTATCCACGGCGCCGTTCCACAGCGGCTGAAAGGTCCTGACCACCCGCTGCATCTCCTCAGGGGGCAGGAACTGAGCGACAGGGTGACCGATCATGTCGGCGGGCTTCGTGCGCAGGAGCACCGCGAGGCGAGGGTTGGCGTCGATGATCTTCATGTCGACGCCGACGCGCGCGATGCCGAGGGGAGCCTGGACGATCACCTGGTTCAGGAGGGACGTCCGCGCCTCGAGCTGCAGCTCGGCGTTGCGGCTGTTGGTAAGCAGGTCCAGCGAGTCCCTGTGGGTCAGCACCTGGTTCGCCACGAACAGCACCCCGATGCCGCCGGCCAGCGCGGTCAGGAGCTGGTCCAGGCCCTGGTTTGAGGCCGCTATTTTCAGCGCCACCGCTGCCGCGGCCAAGGTCGCCGCCCAGGGGAGAGCCAGCTGCCACAGAGTGATCGCTCCCTCCTGGGTATCGCGTTCGACGGCCGGCGACGGCCACAACGGCGCGAGCGCGATCAGCAGGAAGCCGATCACCCACCCGATGTCGAGAATGCTGCCGATCGCTCCGTATGAGCCGTTGGCTGTGAGGTACGTGAACGCGCTGTCGGCGACTGCGATTGCCGTCAGCCCGCCGATCAAGAGCAACGTGCGGCCGATCTGCGACCTGCTCGCGCGACGCAACGCGATGATCAGCACGGTGATGATGACGATGTCGCCGATCGGGTAGGCCAGACCGATGAAGGTCGCCTGCTGGGACTGCTGCGACTGGTCGTAGACGGTGCGAAGGCCAAGCGACAACGCTATGAACAGCAGCGACAGGGCGACGATCGCGCCTGCCAGCACGGCCTCTCCGCGGGTGGCCAGTCGGCTCGGCGCCGTCGTGAGGGCAAGGACACCGGCTAGGGCGAGCGGGATCTCCAACAAGAAGCCCGCGTCTGCAGCGGAAGGAGACGGCACTGTCATCTTCTGGAAGACCTCGTACCAGGACCAGATCGCCTCGCCGATGCACCAGCTGGCGGCGCCGGCCCCCAACAGCCCCCAGGCCAAGCGCATTCGTCCGGTCGACCGTATGGCGGCCACCGCCAGGCTGATCGCCGCGATGCCTGCGGCGACGCCCTCGCCGATGTCGTCGATCGCGATCGTGACCTGATCGCCGCCAAAGCGAAACTTCTGCCAGACGAGGAAGGCCGCGCACGTGATGGCCACCAGCGCGGCCGCCAGCGCGAAACGTCTCCATTCTTGCGTGAGCGCGCGCCGCCATACAGAAAGGACAAGCGCGGTCGAGGAGGAGCCGCCGGGACCGGTCCTCATCGCCTGCACGCCCGGGGCGAGGTCGGCGGGGGAACTTTGCCAGGCCACTTATCGGGAACCGTATGTTAATTCATGCGGAGTTTGAATTAACATTGCTGGCGCCCTGGTCGCATTCGGTGGGAACGAGCGAGAGGAGGAGGAGCTAGCCGGCGAAACGCGGATGGCGCGCCCGGTGACGCTGCTGGCCGTCGCTGTCGCCGCGTGTGCCCTCGCAATCCTGCCTGCGGCGGTTGGTGTCACCATCCTGATCGGCTCGACACTACCACTCGAGTTTGCGGCCGCAGCCTGCTTAACGCTGCTCGCCGTGATCAAGCTCACGGCCGCCGTCGCCGGCCTGGTGGCCGCGACCAGCCACCGAATTCGTACTGCCCATCTCTCGCGATTCCTGGCGCTCGCTGCGCAGAGGAGGTGAGATCGATGAGGAAGCTGATGCTTGCCGCAATTCTGGCGGCGACGATGGCGATCGCGCTGGCGACGACCGTTGCCGCCGGTCCGGTTCCGCACTGCTGCTGATCGACCGGAAACGGTATAAGCGGCGTTAATCGATCGTTGTCAAGTCCCATGGGGTCAGATAAGCTGGCGCGCAATGCCGGAACTTGAAGCGCGCCCCGAACCAGGTCGGCGTCCTTCGGGTCGACGGGGTCGCCGCCACGGCATTGAGATCCGGCCCGGTTCCGTGAAACAGGCAAGGGCGGAAGCCGGCCTGAGCCTTGCGCAGGTCGCGGGCAACACCATCAGCCGCACGGCGATCTATTTCGTCGAGACTGGCAAGGCCAAGCCCTCGATCGAGACGTTGAAGCTGATCGCTGAGCGTACAGGGCGGCCACTGGACTTCTTTCTGGCCCGGCCTTCCACGATGGAGCCCCGTTCGTCGGCGCCGACCCTCGAGGTCGAGCTCCTGCTCGCCACCAACGATCCACAAGCAGCGGTGGCTGCCGGCAGGGAGATACTCGCCAAGGAGCAGGATCCCGAAACCACCGCCCGCACCAAGGCGCTCATGGCTTACGCGCTTCTCCGCCTCGCGCAGCCGGCCGAGGCACGGCGCCTGGCGGCTGCCGCGCGAAGCCATTTCGAGAACACGGGCGACCGCCTGATGACCGCGGAGTGTCTGGGCCACGAAGCGTCTGCCGCCTATCTCGCGCAGGATCCCACCGCGCTCGGCCTGGCCGAGCGGGCCCTGGAGCTGTGCCGTTCGCTCCGTCCCGTCCCGCAGACCACCGAAGCCCGCCTGCTCTTCGTGCTCGGCTCGGTGCATTCTGTCAACCAGGACTGGAAGGCCGCCATCGAGGCCTACGAAAGCGCCATCGCGACCGGGTCGGTCGTCCAGGATCTCCGCCGGCTGTCGATGATGTATGGCGGCCTGAGCAGCGCCTACGGTGAGATCGGTCAGCTGAACATGGCCGAGTACTACGCGCAGCGAGCGATCACCATCCACGAGACGCTGAACGACCGCCTGTCGCTCGCCCGCTCGGAGAACAACCTGGGCATCGTTCTCATCCGGCGCGGTGATCTCGTCGACGCCGAAGGCCACCTGAACCGCGCCGTCGTCCTCTTCGACGAGACCGGTGTCGAAGCGGGCAAGTCGGATGTGCTCCTCAGCCTCTGCGAGCTGGAGATCGCCCGTTCCCGGCTCGACGAGGCGGAACGGTTCGCCGTGGAAGCCCGGCGTTTTGCCGAGCGACACGACGAGCAGGCCACCCTCGCGGACTGCCACATCTGGATGGGCCGTATCGCCGCCGAGCGTGGCGACAACGCTCGCGTCGACATCGAGTTCCGCGAGGCGTGGGGAATCCTGGACGGGCTCGGCGCCACGGAGCGCCTCAGCAGATGCCATGTCCAGTACGCCGAGATCCTCGAGAAGCGAGGCGACCTCGCCGGAGCCAACCGCCAGCTGCGCCTGGCCTTGACACACCTCGTCCCGGGGCGAGGCGCGGTGGCGACCCGGCAGGATCGCTCCGCCTCGGCCTGACGCCAAGCGCAGACACTTCGGAGACAAGGCTAAGAAGGCGTTATCTCAAATGTTAGCGACTACAATTTCTGCTTCGTGCCACACTTAACAGCCCCTCACGTCGGGCAGCCATGACATGGCGGTCGTACTCGTAGTTGACGATGGCGCGGCCAACCGCCAGCTCGTCCAGGCTTACCTGGCCGGCATCGATTGCGAGGTTCGCATGGCGGAAAACGGCGAATCGGCACTCGAGCAGATCCAGGCCCAGCCCCCCGACCTTGTTCTTCTCGATGTCCAGATGCCCGGCCTCGACGGATATGAGGTGTGCCGCCGGATAAAGGCGGGTCCACGCGGCAGGCTGCTGCCGGTGGTCATGATCACGGCGCTGAATCAGACCGATGATCGCGTGCGGGCACTCGAGTCGGGAGCAGACGACTTCATGGCCAAGCCGGTCGACCGCGTCGAGCTCGTCGCACGCGTCAGGTCGGCCCTGCGGCTGAAGGCCCTGTACAACACCCTCGACAGCGCCGAGCAGGTGATCTTCTCACTGGCCGCCGCGGTGGAGGCGAAGGACTCGCTGACCGAGAAGCACACCCAGCGCGTAGCCGAGTCGGCCCGACATCTCGGCGCCAGGCTTGGCCTGCCCGAGGTGGCGCTTGACGCCCTCTACCGGGGCGGCATCATCCACGACATCGGCAAGATCGGTGTTCCCGACGCGATCCTCTTGAAGCCCGGGCCGCTGGACGCGGCGGAAACGGAGCGCATGCGCTCGCATGTGATCATCGGCGAGAACATCGTCAGGCCGCTCCGTTCCGCGTCGAGCCTCCTGCCGATCATCCGCCACCACCACGAGCGCTTCGATGGGCGCGGTTACCCCGACAGCCTTCGCAGCAGGGAGATCCCACGTCTGGCCAGGATCGTTTCGGTTTGCGACGCCTTCGATGCCCTGGTCAACGACCGCCCGTACCGGCCCAGGCTCCCCGTCGACCAGGCGCTGGCGGTGTTGATAGATGGTGCCGGACGCCAGTGGGACCCTGAGGTCGTGGAGCTCTTCGTGGGCGAGATGCCCGCAATCCACAGACTCGGCGCGGCCTGAGCGAACCCTCGTGACCGACGTCCTGGCGTTCCTGCAAAACCTGCAAACGGTCGCGTTCGTCATGCTGGGAGTTGCGGTCGCGGTCGGTTGGGCCCGTCACCGGGGCCGCGCCCAGGGATACCTGGGCCTGGCGATCATCCTTCTGTCGCTCGTCTCGGTGCTCGGCCGGCTTCCCCAGCTCCTCCATGTCACCGTCCCGGGACTCAGCGATCTCGACCTGATCCTGTTCGTCGGCTCCGCTTACGCGCTGCTGAGGTTCAGAGATTCGCTGATCCCGCTGCCACGGGCCTGGCACGTCGCTGCGGTCAGCGCGATGGTGGTGGGCCTGGTGCTGTTCTTTGGCGCCCAGCTGATCGGCGCCCCAGTGCAGGTGCAGACGGTCGCGGCCCTGTTGATCATCGCCGTATGGGGGGTTTCCGTCCTGGAGCCGATCGTTCGGTTCTGGCTGGTGGCGCGCAACCTGCCGGCGGTGCAGGCGTGGCGGCTGCGATCCCTGAGCCTCGGGTTCGCCGGGATTGTCGGCATCCTCGTCTTCGCGCTGCTGGCGGCCCTCGCCGCCGGCCCCAGAAACCAGGGCGTTGAGCTCGCGACGCAGCTGGTCGTCATCGCGATCGTCCCGCTGCTCTATGTCAGCTTTTCGCCGCCCGCCTGGCTGCGCCGGGAATGGCGTGCGTCGGAGGAGGAGGGGCTCCGCGCGTTCATGGAGGAGCTGCTCCTGGGCGAGGACCGAGACGCGCTCGCCAACCGCGCGCTCGACTGGGCGATGCGCCTGGTGGGCGGCGCCGGCGCCGCCAGCTTCGACGTCGACGGGTCGCTGACCGCGCAGCGCAGCCTCTCGCCTGAGGAGGTCAGCGACCTTCAGTCGGACGTGAAGGGCATCCCCGAGGGCGTCACCCGGACGGTCGTCGGCGGGTCCGGCCACACCGTGCTCAAGCTGCCGATCGAAGGCCTGTCGGGCGCGGGCACGCTCGTGGTGGTGTCCGGGCCCTTCACGCCGGCCCTCGGGGCGGACGAGATCCGCCGGGTCCAGCAGTTCATGAGCGCATTCGCGACCGCCCTCGATCGCAGACACCTGATCGTGAGACTCGAAGAGAGCAACCGGAAGCTGCAAGACGCAAACCGCCACAAGAGCGTCTTCCTCGCGAGCATGAGCCACGAGCTGCGCACCCCGCTCAACGCCATCCTCGGTTTCTCCGAGCTGTTGATGGACGCCGGCGATGGGCAGTTTCCGCCGGCGACTCGCAAGCGGTTCCTCGAGCAGATCCACTCCAGCGGCAAGCATCTGCTCGGCCTGATCAACGACATCCTCGACCTTTCCAAGATCGAGGCCGGCCAGATGGAGCTGCGGCTGCAGACGGTTGACATCAAAGACATCGTGGGCGAGGTGGCGAGCACTGTCGAGCCGCTGGCAGCCCAGAAGAAGATTCAGCTCAAGATCACCGACGGCGGAGCCGGCGAGATCACGGCAGACCCCGGCAAGGTGAAGCAGATGCTGCTCAATCTCGTGTCCAACGGGGTCAAGTTCACGCCGGAGGGCGGGATCGTGACCATCGAGACCCGGCGGTTCGCCGACGGGGTCGAGCTCTCCGTCACCGACACCGGGATCGGTATCGGCAGCCAGGATCAGGAGCGCGTGTTTCACGAGTTCCAGCAGGTGGATTCAGGAGTGGGCCGCTCGCAGCAGGGGACCGGCCTCGGCCTCACGCTCACGCGCCGTTTCGCCAGGCTTCACGGTGGCGACGTCCGGGTGGTGAGCGAGCCTGGCAAGGGCAGCGTGTTCACGATCAAGCTTCCGCTCACGGCTCGCGGCGAGGGCATGCGGACCGGGGCACCGGAAGTATTTACTGGCACTGGAGATTCGTCTCGCCCTCTGGTCCTCGTGGTCGAGGACGACCCGGCCGCCGCCGAGCTCCTGACGCGGCAGCTGGAGCGCGCTGGCTTCGGCACCGAAGTGGCTCGCACGGGCAACGACGCCATCACGAAAGCAGTCGCGCGGAAGCCGGCCGCGATCACGCTCGACATCCTGCTGCCCGACCTCGACGGGTGGGAGGTGCTGACCCGCCTCAAGCGGGAGGCGGCCACGAGCAACATCCCGGTGGTCGTGGTCAGTGTCGTCGACAACCCCGAGCTTGGCATCGCGCTCGGCGCCCTCGATTACTTCGTCAAGCCGGTGCCCGCCAAGGAGCTTGTCAACCGTTTGAGCCGAATCAAGTTCGGGCGCAAAGCAGGCGAGAAGCCGCGCATCCTGGTGGTCGACGACGAGGCCGCCAACCGCGACTGGCTGAAACGGATCCTCGAGCCGGCCGGCTTCGCGGTCATTCTGGCCCGCGGCGGACGCGAGGCCATCGAGCTGGCCAGGTCGCGCAAGCCCGACCTGGTGATGCTGGACCTGATGATGCCCGAGGTCACGGGTTTCGACGTGGTCGAGGCGCTGCGCGCGGACGAAGCGACGAAGTCGACTCCGATCATGGTCCTCACCGCCAAGAGCCTCACCGAAGCGGACATCCGCCAGCTCAACGGGCACGTATCGACGATCCTCAGACGCGGCTCGACCGGCGCGTCCGACCTGCTCGGCCTGCTGCGCCAGGTCGTCGATTCCTCGCCCTCAGCGATATGAGCGGGACGGCGATGATCTTGATCGTCGACGACAACGAGGCAAACCGCCTCCTGGCGAGCGCGGTGCTCGAGCGAGACGGATTCCGCGTTGAGATGGCCGGCAGTTCGCAGGAAGCGCTCGACATGCTCATCACGCAGGCGCCCGACCTCATCCTGATGGACGTGCAGCTGGCAGGGGTCGATGGGCTTTCGCTCACGCGCAAGCTGAAGCGGGACGAGAAGACGGCGGGCATTCCCGTCGTCGCCCTGACCGCCCTGGCGATGCTCGGGGACAGGGAACGCACCCTCGAGGCGGGCTGCTCGGGCTACATCTCGAAACCGATCAACACGCGGACCTTCGCCGCGGAGGTGCGCAAGTACCTACCGTCCGCGTAGTGTGGGCGCGCCGAGCCCAACGCCGATGACGAAGAAGAAGACGCCTCTGATCCTGATCGTCGAAGACGATCCCGCGAGCCTGATGCTCGCATCGACCGTGCTCGAAACGGCTGGTTTCGAAGTCGCCGGCAGCGCCTCTGCAGAGGAGGCGCGCGACTCGATCTCCAGGCGCAAGCCCTCGCTGATCCTCATGGACGTCGGCCTGCCCGGGATGGACGGGCTCGAATTCACGCGGGAGCTGAAGTCCAGATCGCTGACGGCGGCGATACCGATCGTCGCCCTGACCGGCCTGAACATGCCCCTCTACGAACGATCGGCCCGTGCAGCGGGATGCGAGGGGTTCATCGTCAAGCCGGTGAGCCCGGCCGTGCTGACGGCCGAGGTCAGTAACTTTCTGAGCCGCGTCGCAGGATGATCGTCGCCGTCTATGCCGTCAAGGGCGGCGCGGGCCGGACCACCATTGCGGTCAACCTCGCCGCGGCGCTCGGCCAAAAGCATCGCGGCGACTGCGTGCTGCTCGACCTGAGCCTTCCGTACAACCATGCCGCGCTGGTGGCCAACCTGGTGCCGACCGGCTGCCTGGCTCTCTGCGAGCGCCCGGACGAGAACCACTTCGAAGAGGCGGTCCTCGGCGCCGGCCTGCATCACCACACCGGCATGGTGGTCCTGCCGAGCGCGCTGCGTGTGGAACAGTCGGAGCTGGTGACGCCGATGCTGGTGCAGCGGGCGCTCGCCGTCCTCGAGGAGACCTTCACCTACATCGTGGTCGACCTCGGCGTGGCCATGACCGAGGTCACGCTCGGCGTCCTCGAACGGGCGAATCGAATCCTGGTCATGGTGACCGCGGAGCTGCCGACGCTCAAGGACACCGCCGAACTGCTGCAGATATTCGAGAAGGTGCTCGACATCCCGCCCGCGCGCGTCAGCCTCGTCCTGAACCACCCGCGGCCCCAGACGATGGTCACCCGCGCCGACGCCGAGCGGGTCGTCAAGCGGCCGATGAACATGGAAATCGCCTATGACGGCGCGCGCTTCGACCGCGCGGCGGTGATGGGAGAGGTCCTCGTCTCCACCGAGCCGTCGAGCGCGGCGGCCAGGACCTTGATCAAGCTGGCGAGCTCGATCAGCGATGACCACAAAGGCCGCAGCTCGAAACTAGGCTGATGGTTATCTCGCGTCCCACAGGATTACATTCGTCCCGCAAAGTAAGGACATGAAAACAGGGGACGGCACCCGCGCCGGCTATACGACCATCTCGGCGCGCGGGCTCGACTGGGATTCGGTACCGATGCGCCTGTTTCAGATAGCCAAGCGACTCGGCACCTGGGACCCGCAGGCCATCGACCTCGGCCGTGACGCTTCCGACTGGTCGGTGATGACCCCGGTCGAGAAGGATTTCATCCTCAGGACTGTCGCCCTGTTCCAGGCAGGCGAAGAAGGCGTCACCAAGGACCTGCTGCCGCTCATCATGGCTGTCGCCCAGGAGGGGCGTCTCGAGGAGGAGATCTTTCTCACGTCCTTTCTATGGGAGGAGGCCAAGCACGTCGAGCTGTTCCGGCGCTGGCTGGACGATGTGGCCGCCGCTCGCGAGGATCTGAGCCGGTTCCTCACGCCGAGCTACAGCCATCTGTTCCTGGTCGAGCTCCCCGCCGCCCTCGGCCGGCTCAAAGACGATCCTTCCGCAAGCGCCCAGATCCGCGCGGCGGTCACCTACAACATGGTCATCGAGGGCGTGCTGGCCGAGACCGGGTATCACGGCTTCCGGCAGTCGCTCGAGACCGCCGGCAAGCTGCCGGGCCTGCTCGAAGGCATCAGGCTCATCGCTCGCGACGAGAGCCGTCACATCCGCTATGGAGTTTTCCTGTTGAACCGCCTGATCAACTCCACGCCAGGCGGCTGGGAGGTCATGAACCTTCGCATGAACGAGCTGCTTGGCCCCGCCTTGAGCGTGGTGACCGAGTTCTGGGACGCTTATGACGAGAGCAACCCGCCATTCGGGCAGCGCATGCAGACCTACATCGACTTCGCGAGCAGCCAGTTCGACAAGCGCATGAAGGTCCTGGAACGGGATCGCGGCAAGAGCCTCGCCGAGATCGAGCGCTCTGCGCTGGCCGACCTCGAGAGGGAGGAGGCGGCGGTCGGGGCTCGCGCCTAGGGTCGCGCGCGTGCAGGTGCGCGGCGGCGCAGGGCGGCGTCGGCATCCGCTGTGGAAACTCGGCGGCGCCTGAAATTGCGCAGCGCGAATCGGTCGCACGCTGTTTCGGCGGCCGAGCGCTTGCCGAGAACCTCCTTCAGGTACCAGTGCATCCATTCGTGGCAGTAGAGGAATCGCAGCACTTCGCGGCGCAGTCGAAACGACACGCTCTCGGCCGCCCAGGCGAAGCGCAGCCCGTGCCCTCTCTTACGGCGCGCCGCGTAGATGACGGGCTCTTTGAAGGGTCGGAACGGGACCGGCACCTGGAGAATGATCCGGCGTTCCTCGAACTCGCAGCGGGCGGCGAGGTGCGGGGACGTCCGATATCGGAGCGGCTTGATCACGATCTCGTAGTCGGACCGAGGCAGCCCTCCGAGAGCTCGGCGTGCCTGGGCGTCGGTAAGGCCGACGAGGTCGCTGCGGATGACCATGCATTGAGCATATGGCCGGCGGCGATCAGGTAGGTATGGGGGGCCGGTGCGTTGATCGGGTGGGGGAGCCTGGCCTGCAAGGGCCGGGCTCTTCCACCATATGGGCGTGAAAACTGCCGCCCGCGCCGGTGCTGAGAAGGCGGCCCAGCGCAAGGCGAGCCGCCTGCTCATCCTCAGCACTGGCGCCGGGAACCTGACGTCAGAGGTCGAAGGCAGGCTACGAGCGATGTTCGCGGACTACCTCGTGACTTCTTTCGACCCCAAGTTGGATTTCGAAAGGCTCATCACCCCCCGCGCGCGCGTCGTCGTGGCCGGCGGCGACGGCAGCGTCGAGTTCGTGGTCCGCAAGCTGGCCGACACCAAGCACCCGGTGGGCATTGTTTCCTTGGGGACCTTCAACAACTTCGCGCTCGCGCTAGGCCTGCCGGCGGGCCTGGACAAGCAGATCGAGGTCGTCATGACGGGCCGGCCGCGGCCCATCACGGTTGGGCGCGTCAACGGGACAGTGTTCCTCGAAGCCTGCCTGGTTGGGCTGTTCGGGGAGACAATCGCCCTGGGGGAGACGCTCAAGGATCGGAAGTACGGCTCGCTGGCCACCGACCTCGGGTCAGTGCTCTCGGCCAAGCGCTTTTCGTACGAGCTGGAAGGCGACTTGAACGGAAGCGGCTCCGCCATGTCGCTCGTATTCACCAACACATCCTCGATCGGCTCGCAGCTGCCCGTGGGCGACAGCACGCCCAGAGATCACTACCTGGAGTTTGCCGTGCTCGCCGGGCGCACGAGGTCTGACATCGCGGCACGAGCTCTGGCTTCGGCCCTGCTGATGAAGCACGCCGAGGAGGGACTTGGCCAGGTGTTCCGCTTTCAGAAGGTGTCGGTGCGCACCAGACCCCGCGTTCGTGTCTACGCCGACAACATGCTGGTGGGCCGGACGCCGGCGACGGTGACGGCCGAGGTCAGTGCCGTGAAGGTGATCCTGCCCCCCTGATCACAGGATCTTGGGGAGCTTGAGAAGCCAGGCCACAAAGGTCCCCGTCCCGACCCCGATCACGGCGCCCGCAGTGACATCGCTCGGGAAATGGTGGCCGAGGTGAACACGCGACGCCCCGACCAGGGTCGCGAGGGTGAAGACCAGCGGCGCCGCGTTCGGATAGAACGTGGAGAGGGCGGTTGCGGCGGCAAACGATGAGGCCGTGTGGCCCGATGGGAACGACGCGTCGGCCGTGCGGATCCCCACGACCATGGTCTCGCGGTTCACGAACGGGCGCCGCCGCCTGAAGATCGGTTTGACCATCCGCTGCACCACGTAAGTCGTCCCGAGCGAAGCCAGGGCGGTGGCGATCCCCGCACGGCGTCCTCTGGTACCGCCGAGCCAGGCCACGCAGACCCCGGCGGCCACCCAGCCGAGGCCTTCGCCGAGGTCCGAGACCAGCGATATGTAGTGGTCGCTGCGAGGCGTGTGCGGAAGACCGTGGATCGCTTCGAACAGGCGCCGGTCGACCGAGGGCGGCAGTATCTGAGGAAGTGTCGCGACGTGCTCCATCCTTAAACCGTAACGCTCAGGGGCCCGGTAACCCCTCGCAGGCCGGCGTTCCGGAATCAAGTGGGGCGAGCACGCGGTGACGAGCAGATCGAGTCGTGGTGGACCAGCGTTCTCGTGGGGCAGCCCAGCCCGGCCCATCCTCTATACGGGGATGCGGTCGACGTCAAGCTTCATGCCGGCGTCCTGCACGTGTCTGGTGAGCTCAAATCGCCTCGAGAGCGCGAGGAAGTGATCGCCGAAGCGCATCGATACCTGGGACGGGGAATCGACGATATCGATGCGCGAAGGCTGACGGTCAGGCGACACGACCAGCGACGGGGGCTTCTCGACCAGACGATCGTCGCCGCCTTTCCCAACCGGTCGGTCGCAGAGCACGCACTGGCCTTCTTGCGGCAGCAGCGCCGGCTCAGGCCCAAGGCAACCTGCACCCTGACGTCCGGCGACGAGCAGGTCCTTGAGTCGATCGGAGCGTTCGCCGCCGACGCCCGCAAGGCTCTCACCAGCGGGCATGGCGTCCTGATCGCTCGCGTCGACGAGACCGACGCGTTCGAAGCACGCGAGCTGCTCGACGAGGACACGCGCAGCATCTGGACCCTGGTCACGCCGCCCGTTCCGGCACGCAGGACTCGTTAGGTGTCCGCGGCGGAGCCGCACCGGCGCCGGAAGCATGACCTGGGTTTCTTCGACTTCGTCAGAGCCATAGGTCCGGGCGTCATCACCGGTGGCGCGGACAACGACCCGGCGGGCATAGCCACGTACTCGATCGTCGGGGGCACCGTGGGCTACGCGCAGAACTGGCTTCTTCTGCTTTCGACACCGATGCTGATAGTCGTCCAGCAGATATCGGCCAAGGTCGCCAACGTGACCAAGACAGATCTCGCGACTCTGCTCCGCAACACGTATGGCGCCCGAGTCGCCACCCCCGCCGTCCTGCTGATGGTGGTGGCGAACGTGATCACGATGGGCGCCGACCTGCTCGCCATGGCGGCCGCGCTGGAGCTGGTGACCGGCGTCGGGTTCGTGTTCTGGGTGGTTCCGCTCGCGGGCCTGATGGCCTACGTGACGATATTCACGGACTACAGGGTCCTGAGCAAATACTTGCTTTGGCTGGTAGCCGTGTTCGCAACCTATATCCTCGCCGCGCTTCTTGCCCACCCGAATTGGGGCGATGTGGTTCTGAGCACGTTGGTGCCGCACATCTCGTTGTCGCCCGCGTACCTCCTTGGTTCGGTCGCCCTGCTGGGCACGACGATCACTCCATACCTCTTCTTCTGGCAGGCGAGCGGAGAGGTTGAGGAGAGGCGCGGCGTGCAAGGGATGACTCAGCGGAACATCGACATCACCGCGGGCATGATCTGGTCGAACGTCACCGCCTTTTTCATCATGGTGTCGACCGGGACGGTGCTCTACACGCATCACATGAGCATCAGGACAGCTGCCGATGCTGCCCGCGCACTTGAGCCCTTCGCCGGGCGCTACGCAACGGATCTATTCGCGGTGGGCGTCATCGGGGCCGGCCTTCTCGCCATCCCGGTGCTGGCGGCCTCGGCTGCATTTGGTGTGGCCGGCCTCGCGGGCTGGCGTCGAGGGCTTGGACGAAATGCGCAAAACGCGCCGCAGTTCTATGTCGTCATCGGCCTGTCGTTCCTGGTGGCAATGGAGCTTGCGGTCTCCGCAATCGATCCGATCAAAGCCCTGTTCTACTCGCAGGTGCTCGACGGTCTCATCGCCCCGCTTCTGATCGTCCTCATGCTGCTGCTGACGGCGAATCGCAAGCTGATGGGCGACTACGTCAACGGACTGCCGACGAAGATCATCGGCTGGTCAGCCGCAGCCGTGATGTTGGTCGCAGATGTCGCCACGGCATACCAGGTGGCGGAACACGGTCTCCCGGTCTGATCTCGGCTGCCGGGTCGCAGTATGCTGCGGGGCGTTCTCATATAGGAAATGGACACCACCGAAACCAAGGCAACCTCGCGGGAATTGGCGGCAGATGTCGTCCAGGGCGTGCAGCGGCTGGTCACCCTCGAGGTCACGCTCGCCCGGCAGGAGCTGAAAGAGCTCGCGATCACGAACGCCATCGCGGTAGGAGCGATGGCGGCCGCGGGCACCCTGGTGATGCTTGCTGTGCTGGTCGCGCTGCCCGTGGCGGTCGTTGTGGCCGTGCCGTGGCATTGGCAGGCGGCCGTGGTCTGGGCGTTCGCCTACCTCGTGCTGGCGGGCGTGCTCTACCTGTTCGGTAAGTCGCGGTTGAAGGTGAGGCTGCCGACCCGGACTCTCGACAGCCTGAAGGAGACCAAGGCGTGGGCGCTTCGTCGGCTCAGATCGAACGGCAGATAACCGAGACCCGGCAGCACCTCGACGCGAACCTGAATGTGCTCGAGCGCCGAGCGGCATCGGGTGCTCGGCGGGTGGGGCGCATTGCCATCATCACCGGCGCCGGCCTGGCGGCCGCCGCCGCGGCGGGAGTCGCGATCTACATGCTCACGCGGCGTCGGACGCCGGCGGTGATCATGAAGGACGCGGTGCCCGGCTCGATCCGTGATCTGCCAAAGAGCGTGGCCAGGGTGCTACGGCGCCGGCTTCCGACGGTCAGGGTCGTCGTCGCCGATGCCGATGATTCGCGCGCCTCGGGCCCCTGGCGCACCATGGTTCAGAAGGTTGCGACCACGGTCGCAGTCAGCGCGGCCGGCGCGCTGGCTTCGCGCATCCTGAGGCCGCGCCGAGGCGCGAGCCACTAGCCCGGATGATCAAAAGGATCAAGGGCTGGCTGCCCATCAGGGTCCTGGTCGCTTACGGCCAGAGCCAGGCGAGCAAATACGCCTCAGCGCTGGCGTTCGCCTGCATGCTGGCGATGTTCCCGCTGATACTCGGAGTCCTCTCGCTGGTTGGATTCGCGATTCGAGATCCGGGCCTCGAGGCAAAGGCCGAATCCTTGATCATCGAAGTTTTTCCGGGCAGCGCGCAGCCACAGCTGCTCGACGCGGTTCACGGGGTGAGGCAATCTGCCGGGTGGTTGGGCGTGCTGTCGCTGGTTGGGCTGCTGTGGAGCGCGAGCAGCATCTTCGGGACCATGGAGTTCGCTCTGAGCCAGATCTTCGGCACAAAGCAGCGGGACATGGTCAGGCAGAAGCTGATGGGCCTGGTGATGATGATCCTGTTGGTGATCGCGGTCGGCATCACCGTGGCGGCCAACGCGGTGGCTGTGGTATTCCCGTTCGCGTGGGTGACCGGCTTCATCGTCGGTTCAGCAGTAATGGTCGGCCTGCTCACGCTGCTCTATCGGTTCGTCCCGAACCGCACGTTCATGGTTCGTGACGTGATTCCGGGGGCGCTTCTCGCCGGCATCCTCGTCGAAGTCTTCTCGCTCGGATTTCCGCTGTATGTGCGCCTGGCGGGCGGCTTCAACACGTATGGCGTGCAGTTCGGTCTCTTCTTTCTCCTCGCGGCGTGGTTCTACGTCGTGAGCGAGCTCATCCTGCTCGGTGCGGTTTTCAACCAGTTCCGCCTCGGGCGGCCAATCGCCAAGGGCCTCATTGCCACTCCGATGCACGAGTCCAGGGAGGTCCGCACGCCGATCGAGGTGATCAACGAAGGCAAGGATCCTGAGCCGCCTGCCGCGCCGCCGAGCGCGCGGCCTTCGTTCGTAAAGCGGCTCGGCGGCCATTTCTCTGCTTTCAGACGAAGGAAGCGGACGACCACGACGTAGAGGGCCACCACTACCGAGACCGTCCACGAGAGGCGCGCGAGTTTAGACGCAATTTTTGATGTCGTTCGATCACGATCTCGAGACGTTTTGAGCGCTGCGTAGTCCGCGCGGTTGTGGGCGTTACCCCTATGAGGCCCATGCGGCAGATGCGTGGGCCCCGGATCAAGAAGGGGAGGTCATCGTTTTGGGAGCGCTACTGTTCATATTGCTCGTCGTTCTCGTTTTCGCCGCACTCGTCGGTGCCGGCGGATACAGCGTCCGGCGCTACTGGAGCCCCGCGGGTTCCGAGGTGGTGGAGACTGACGGGACGACAGCGGGGGTCGGCGCTGGAATTGCAGCCGCGATCCTCGCGCTGTTGATGCTCATCCTGCTGTTCTTCGGCTTTTCGCAGTGGAACTGGTTTGGATCGAGGTCGCAATCTTCAGCGCCTTCGAACACCACAACCGTCACCTCGCCGGCGCCGGTTCCGGGCGGTGGTGGCGGAACCAAGGCGTCACCGTCCGCAACTCCTTCCTGACCCTCCTCAGGGGAGCCGAGGGCCGCGCCTCGCGCGCAGGGGCCGGCCCTCTTAGTTGATGGGCACGATCGTGTAAATCACAAAAAGGAGGTCATCGATGGCAGCGACAAGACAGAAGGCAGGCGCAAGGAGAAGCTCCAGGCGAACATCAGGGCTCAGCTCGCGCCAGCGGAGCCGGCTGCCGACCGAGAAGTTCGCGTTTTCGAAAAAGCGCAAGGAGCCGATCACAGACGCGGGTCACGTGCGCAATGCGATCGCCCGATTCGATCAGGTCGAAGGCGTGAGTGACGCCGAGCGTGACGCTGCATGGAAGCGCATCCGAGCTGCGGCGCGGAAGTTTGGCATCGAGATCGACGCGAGAGGATGGCGATCACTGATGAAGGGTGGAAAGACCGGTGCGAGCCGCCGTCGGGCTCGTGGGTAATCGTGCTCGTGTCAAGAGGCCGCCCGCCTGACGGAGCTTCGTCTAGTCTCCGCGTGTGACTCGCGGCGATTTCACCGCATCGACGCTCGCGTTTGTGGAGGGGGCGATTTCCAGGAATCGCTACGAGCCGGATGCGCTTCGCGGCACCGATCCCGCCGACGGGCGCACCCTCCTCGCGCGTTACGAGCTCGACCGCGCTCGAATCAGCTTGACCAGTGAGGCGATCGCAGGGCGTCGCGGCGGGCTGTGGCGGTGGGAAGAGCTGCTTCCGGTTCGCGCCCGGAGATTCATCACCACCCTCGGCGAGGGCTCGACGCCACTGCTGCCGCCCGGCCGCCTGGCGCGAAAAATGGGCCTGGGTGGGCTGCGCGTGAAGGCGGAGAGCTTGAACCCGACCGGATCCTTCAAGGCGAGAGGCATGGCAGTGGCCGTCAGCCGCGCCGTCGAGCTCGGTGCAACACACCTTGTCGTACCGTCGGCCGGGAACGCAGCCGGGGCGCTTGCGGCGTATGCCGTGGCGGCCGGAGTGGTGGCGACCGTGGTCATGCCGGCGGACGCCCCGCTTGCGAATCAGCTGGAGGCGGTCGTCTGCGGCGCCCGCCTCATCCTTCTCGACGGCCTCATCTCGGATTGCGCCACGCTCGCCCGCGCAATCAGCGAGAAGACGGGCGCGTTCGACATGGCCACGCTCCGCGAGCCGTACCGCGTGGAAGGCAAGAAGACGCTGGGTTTCGAGCTGGCCGAGGACTTCGGCTGGAGCCTCCCGGACGCAGTCGTCTATCCGACCGGCGGCGGCACCGGCCTGATCGGCATGTGGAAGGCGTTCGACGAGCTGGAGGCATTGGGATTCATCGGCTCGGCTCGTCCCCGCATGTATTCGGTGCAGTCGGACGGGTGCGCTCCGATCGTGCGTGCTTTCGAACAAGGCGCGGCATTCGCCGAACCGTGGTCCCGAGCCACAACCCGCGCCGCCGGCATCCGCGTGCCCTCCGCGCTCGGCGACCACCTCATCCTCGACTGCCTGCGGCGTTCCCACGGGGGAGCGATCGCCGTCCCCGAGGCCGAGATCGTCTCCATGCAGATGTACGCGGCTCGCCAGGGCGCGGGCTACTTGAGCCTGGAGTCCGCGGCAGCCTTCGCGGCGCTGCCGATCATGCGAGACCGAGCCCTGCTCGATGCAGACGAGCGGATTGCGATCTTCGACACCGGCGCCGGTTTCAAGTCAGAGCCGCCCTCGATGGAACTGCCGCCTGCGGTGGCCAACAAGCCCGAGGCTTGGGACGCGTTGCTGGGAACGCCGGATTACGTGCCCTCGAGCCCCAATATCATTGCCAGGTCGTGAGGGCGTTCCTTCTCTGGTGTGCGCAGAATCCATGGCTTTCGGAGCACGTTCCCAATTGGGGTTTCGTGCGCCGTGCGGTCAAGCGGTTCATGCCGGGCGAGGAATACGACTCGGCGCTGACAGCGGCGGTGGAGTTCAAGGCCAAGGGCATCGGCGCGGTTTTCACGAAGCTGGGCGAGAACATCAAGGCGATGTCGGAGGCCACCGCGGCGGTCGAGCACTACGAGATGGTGCTGGCGAAGGCAGCGGAGGCCGGCCTCGAGCCGGAGATCTCCATCAAGCCGACACAGGTCGGGCTGGACATCGACCCCGACGCCACCTTCGCGAACCTGGGCCGCCTCGCCGGCGCGGCGGCCAAGGTCAAAGGCTTCATGTGGATCGACATGGAAGGGAGCGCGTACACCGACCGCACGCTCGATCTGTACAACCGGGTGCACTCGCGGCACCCTGCCACTGGAGTCTGTCTTCAGGCTTACCTCTACCGCACTGCCGCCGACGTGCACCGGATGCTGCCTTTCAAGCCCGCCATCAGGCTGGTCAAAGGCGCCTACGCGGAGCCGGCGGACCGGGCGTTTCCGGCCAAGCGCGATGTCGACGCCAACTACCTCGCGCTGTGCGCGCTGATGCTCCCTGACGTCAATCGAGGAAGGCTGAAGCTGGTGCTGGCCACGCACGACGTGCCACTCATCGAACGTATCGCGCGATTCGCCGACGCCATCGGCATGGATCGTCACCAGCTCGAGGTGCACATGCTCTACGGCATACAGGCGGCGCAGCAGACGAGACTCGCCACCGAAGGCTATCGGGTCAAAGCGCTGATCGCCTACGGCGACGCCTGGTATGCCTGGTACCTGCGGCGGCTGGCGGAGCGACCCGCCAACGTCCTGTTCGTGGCGCGCCAGATGTTCGGCTAGCTCGCCTTCGTCAGGAAGATCTGGAACTCGACCGTCACCTGCGGGTCGACGGTCGTGAATGGCACGGAGGGCGGCGAAACCCCGTAGTCCGTCATGACGGTGGCCACGCTTCCGGCGATCTCGAGCTTGCCTCCGGTCTCCTGGGCCTTGGCGGTCGCGGTCACGTCCTTGGTGACGCCGTGGATCGTGAGCTGGCCCGGAATCGACAAATCGACGGTCTGGCTCGTTACGGGACCGGGAACAGTCACCGAGGTCGCGGTGAAGGTCGCATTGGGAAACTGCTGAAGATTCATCTGCCGCGACACGTAGCCGTCCCGCTGCGTGACGTCACGGCCGGCGACGGAGTCGACGCTGTGGAGGTCGGTGAGCACGGCGGTGATCGTGATCGCGCTCACCTTGTAGCCGCCTGTCGCGTCGCCGCTCACGGCGATGCTTCCGCTCACCGTCGAGGTCCGTGCCACGGCGTCGTGCTTGGACGTCTGGCCGACGAAGAGCTCCTTCACCCTGTACCCGGCCAGCGATCCGGTCGTGACCGTCCAGGTACCGGCCAGCCCGGTGCCGGCGGTGGCCGTGGCGGTGGGACTCGGGGTCGACAGGCCAAGCGTGGTCGGTGCCGAGCGAAGGCCGGAGAAGAAGTAGATGTAGGCGCCGCCGCCGGCGAGTGCGACAACGGCGACCAAAGCGACTCCAGCGATGAGTAATCGTCTTGTCATCTTCTTTATGGAGGTGGTGGCAGGGCCGACACTTCATCGGCCCTGCCTTGCTGTGAGCGCACCCTAGGGTACGGTCGGGACCTGCCCAGCGTTCTCCTGGGCCTCTCGAGCAGCGCTCTCCGTGGCCTCGTGAGCGGCGGTCTCGTTGGGCACGAATGTGCCCGACGAGGAGCTCGGCGACGGGGTGGGACTGGCCGCGGTGGTGGCCGCGGCCGCGCTGAGGGTGGTCACGCCGTACAGGGCGGCTCCGACGACTCCACCTACGACCATCGACCCGGCGATGGCCGCCGCTGTAACTGCCGTACGAAATCTGTTCATGGTTGCTGACTTCCTCCTGGTGTTTGGTTTTTCGCTCGAGCGTTGGCCCTGAGGTTGGCGCCGGACGCTCAGCGAGCCGTGTGAGGAAGCTGGGAGTTTGCCGAGACAACTGACGCAAATACCTCGCCTGGGCCGAAAATGATCCCGCGCGCCTCGGGCTGCGTATCCGAGATCAGCGCCTGTCAGGAGAGGATGGAGGGACGATGAGCTTCAGCATCGAGCGATACAAGGAAGAGTCGAGGAAGCTCGACACTGCCGGGATCGATTGGGAGGCGGTCATCGCGAGCCCGCTCTCGAAGGGCGACCTGTTCTGCCTCCACTACATGATGGACATCGAAAACCACGTCCCTCTATACCTGTCGCACCTGCTCGTCACGCGCGCGTGCATGGACCCCATCCTCACCGCATTCCTCGCGTGCTGGAACTACGAGGAGCTGTGGCACGGCGAGAACATCGGCAAGTTCCTCAACCTCTATGGCATCGAGTTCGATACCCAGGACCGCATCGCCAACGTGCGTGCCAACCTCGGCGTGCAGAACAGCGTCAGCATCCTGTCGACCATGGTTGGGTCCTGGCTGTTGAAGGATTTCTCCGCGGTGTACCTCACCATCGGCGCGATCAATGAGCTCTCGACCCTGACCGGATACGGGGCGCTGATCCGCAAGTCGAGACACCCGGTGCTCAAGGACCTGCTGAACCGGATCATCAAAGACGAGCGCCGCCACTACGCCTTCTACTTCAACTCCGCCAGGGAATGGCTCGCCGACAACGAGAAGGCGCAGCGCATGGACCGCTGGATGCTGAATCGGTTCTGGGTCCCGGTGGGTCAGGGCGTGAAGACCCAGGAGCAGGTCGACGCACTTGCTCTCTACCTGTTCGACGACGAGCAGGGCGAGGAGGAGCTGCTCGCCATCGACGAAAAGATCGGCAAGCTGCCGGGGCTGTCGGGCATCAAGCTCATGTCGAAGGCGTTATATGCGGCTCGTGAGCGCAGGCGTCAGAACACCGAGTGGGCGTGGAGACTGATCGACAACGAGGAATGGGCCGTGGCACCGCCGAAGCGGTCACCGGTCGGCAAGCTGACCACCCGCCGCACCCACGCGGGCGACGCGGCGGTCGGCGCGTTCGAGGGCACCTAGGCCGATAGGTACCGAAGGCCTCGCCGACGCCGAGCTCGCGGTCGTCCTGGCGGCCGGCAACCAGGATGCGCTGCTCGAGCTGTACGACCGGTACGCGGGCCTTGCCTACGCGGTGGCGATGCGGGTGCTCGGCGACCCGGGCCGTGCGGAGGACGCCGTGCAGGAAGCGTTCTTGAAGATCTGGACGAACGCCGCATCGTTCGATGCCCGGAAGGGCTCACTGCGAACGTGGCTCGTCACCGCAGTCCGCAACCGCTCGATCGACTTCCTGCGCGGGCGGGGCGCACACGAGCGCGACGAGCTCGAGCTGCAGCCGGACCTGGCCGAGTCCCACCGGTCCGACCCCTGGCACGAGGTCTCGCTTTCCCTGGAGCGCATTGCCGTCCGCGAGGCGGTGGGCAGCCTGCCCACAGAACAGCGCCAGGCGGTGCAGCTCGCCTACTTCGGTGGATATTCACAGGCCGAGATCGCGGACATGACCAAGGTTCCGCTCAGCACTGTGAAGGGCAGGATGCGACTTGCCCTGGAGAAGCTGAGTTCGTATCTCCAGGGTAGAGGGCTGATCGATGTCTGATCACGAAGAGTTGGAGAGCTCGGTTGCGGCGTGGGTCCTGGGCGCCCTGGATGCCGAGGAATCGGAGCGCATGCGCGTCCATGTCGAGGGCTGCGCATCTTGCAGCCAGGCGGCGGTGCGCCTCCGCCGCGCCGCGGCAGCGCTGCCGCTGGAGGTGGACGAGATAACGCCGCCGGCGCGTCTGCGCGAGCGGGTGCTGGTCGCGGCCGCCGCCGCCAGGTCGTCGACCCTGCCCAGCGCGCCGGCGCGCAAGAAGGAGGTTGTTGTGAGCCCGCGCTGGAAGCCGGTCGCCACCATCCAGGTCGGCCGGCTATACGCCGCGGCGGCCGCGGCGACGGTGCTGCTCGCGCTCCTGGTCGGGCTCGCCGCGGGCGCCCTGGTGGGGCGGAACTCAGTGACTCCGGCACCGCCGCAGGTCGCGCGCTTCACCCTGGTGGGACACGGTCCCCTTGCCGGCGCGCGTGGAACCGTCATCGACTTGAAGAACGACGCGGTGACCCTGGTCGACTTCAAGGGCCTGCCGGCCCTGGCGAAAGGCAAGGTCTACGAGGTCTGGCTGATCTCGCCTGGGGGACGTACTGAGGCAGCAGCTGTCTTCGTGCCCGACAGCAACGGCGCCAAGGTGGTGCTCGTGAACATGCCGCTGGTTGGGTTCGCGCAGATGGCCGTCACCACGGAGGACGGCCCGGACGGCGCCGCGGCTCCGACGCAACCGCCGCAGCTCTACGGGCCCCTGGCTTAGGCCCGGCCCTGGAGCGCTGCAAGGGCGGCCGGGTTTATCCCGGCCGCGACCGGCTCGCTTGGATTCCTTCCGGCGTCGTCAGGAGTAAACGTTCAACGATCGCATCCTCTCCGGAGGGTGTTCAGGGGCGCGAATCCGGCCGCATTCAGCGCTGGATAAGTCCACATACGAACGTCGGCCGTTGAGCGCCCCGCCAAAAGGGAACCGGGACGGTTCCCTCTTGGAATAGAAATCGGCGGCGGATTTCCCGCCGCCGATTGCCCTGCTCGTAGTCAGAAAGGGCTACATCCGGCCCGGCTGCTGTGCGGGCTCCGGCACGTCCTGCTCTTCCGGAGGCTCACCGGTCTCGGTGGGCTCCGGGTTGTCGGCACCCGTCGCGTGCATGCGCTCCTTGTGCTGCGCGAGGGCTTCGGAGTTGTCGACCTCTTCGCCGCAGATGTCGCAGATCACAGTTACGACCTCCTGACGAGTGATTCGCGCTTAGGTAGGTGAGGCGCCCAGCCCTTGCGGGTCGAACGCCTCACCTAAGCAACGTGCCACGGGCTGCCTGTACTCGGTGGCCTTGCGCGGCCCTGGGTCGCACGCCAACGCGGTGCGTTCTCAAGATGTGAGAAAACCGCCAAATGAAGGAGAAGACGCGATGAGCGCTGTGACCGACAAACTCGAGCGCCCCGTCAAAGCGGGCCGGAGAGTGGTGGATCGAACGTTCCATGTCGTCGAGAGACAGGTTGGCCCCACGATGAGCACGCGCCGCGCGCAGGTGATCTCGGGGATTGTCGTTATTGCGGTCGTTGTGGTCGCCGCCGGGATCATGGCTAACCGGCGCCGGCGGCCTCGCACCCTGGCGTCGCGCATGAGAGAGGCCCTGCCGGATGAGCTGGTGGAGCGCGCCGGCGCGATCAAACGGGCTCTGGGCTAGAAGCGGCAAAAGGCACGTCTGGCGCCAAAGGGCGGAATCCGAGGTCGGATAGGGCCCCCGGTGGCGCCAAACGTCCGGAATCGGTCGGGTTGGTTACGCGACCTGGGCGCTGAGCGGGCCGAGCTCGAGGGCGCGCCTCGCCGGTGCCACCCTCGCCGGCAGATCCGCGGGCGGCCTCGATAGGTAACGCTTCGTCACGCGGTAGGCACGGCTGATCAGCTCGGGTGTGCGCGTGAAATCCGCGGGCGACACAGCGGGGCCGTCGATGGTCGGGAGGAGGCGGATGTCCGCAGAGTGCCGGTACGCGGCTATTTCGACGCGGAGCCTCTGCTCGACCACGCGTGCGAGCGCCTGCATGGCCATGCCGATGGCGTTCGAGCGCTCCTGCAGAAGCCATGAATATCCGATCGGCAGGACGTAAACCTGCGTCGCACCTTGCTCGATCGCGGCTGCGATCGGCGTCATATCGGCGACGCCGCCATCGACCAGCTCGCGCCGCCCGATCGTGACGGGAGGGAACACTCCTGGGATCGCGGTGCTGGCCAGCAGCGCTGGGACCGCGGGGCCGGACGACAGGATCACCGCGTGGCCGGTCTTCAGGTCCGTGGCGACGACGTGGACCGGGACCTTCGCGTCCTCCAGGCGCGCATACGGGATGTGCCGCTCGATGAGCGCCCGCAGCCCCGCGTTCGGGATGACGTGATTGGTTCTTCCGATCAGGGCGCGGGCGCCTGCCCACGGGCTGAGGGGAAAGATGTCCTGCCGCCGCAGCCCGCACCAGATGCCGGCCAGGTCCTTCACCCCGTCGCAGTGGGGCAGCCCGGCGACCCACGCCGCGTTCACCGCGCCGGCCGAGGTTCCCACCAGCAGGTCGGGCTTGATGCCCTCCTCGAGAAGGGCCTGCAGCATGCCCACCTGGATCGCGCCCAGGCTTCCGCCTCCGGACAGGACGAATGCCACGCGTGGCGGCGGCGTCTGTGCTTGCTGCCGTGCGCGGCTGCGGCCGGCCGCGCTCACCGAGGTCCGCTCCGGTTCAGGCTGCATTTTCGGAAGCTTCGTCGGGCGACGCGGCCGCCTGCCGCGTGGCGTTCCGGGCGAGCCGCTCTGCACGCTTGGCCCGGAGCGATTCCATCATCACGAATGCGTCGACCCTGTCCCAGAGGCGCCATTCGGCCTCCGATCGCCACACCTGGTCGAGCAAGGACTCGAGCTGCGACTGAAGGTCGGGTTCGGCTGGGAATCTCTTCTTCACGTCTTGTCCTACCTGAAAAACGCGTGTCAGCAGGGCGTTCGGCTACCACCGTTGAATGGTTTTGAACACCGCCGTCTGAACGGCTCGGTGCAGCCCTAGGCCGCTGCCCAGGCCGGCGGCGCGCTAGGGTCGAGGGCGAGACTCGTGGTGATCTGGCGCGACGCGTGCGTCGTGGTTGCGCTCGGGTCGACCACCCAGAGCTGAAACGGGCCGCCCGCCTCCGCGGGCCTGTAATAGGCGAGCAGCTTGCCGTCGGGGGAGAACGATGGCGCGGCGACGAGGCCACCGCGCACAACCACGTTGGGATGCCCGACGATCAGGGTGGACGCATCGAAGCTCTCGACCTCGAGGTCGGCCGATTGCAGCTCGCCGTGACGGCAGACCATGGCGATCAGCGTTTCGTCGCTCGACAGCGCGGGCTGGCCGCAGTCATCCGAAGCCCTGGTCAGGCCTATGCCAGGAGTGCCCCGCTTCACCTGCACCCACACCTGCGAATGCACGACGGACTGCTGGTCGATGGAGTACTTCGTGTAGATGAGACCGCCCGCATGCAGCGGAATCGGGTACACGTCTCCACCCGTGTACTCGTTGGGCTGGGTCCATCGCACGGCCGGCGCCGAGGGGCTCGTGGCGCTGGTCGCGAAGATGGCGAGGTCGACGCGATACGTGTTGGAGGCGTCCTTGGGGTCGTAGCTGAAGTAGACGGATGAGCCGTCCGGACTGAATCGAGGGTAGAAAACCCAGTGATTGGTCTCGACCGAAGGTGACTCGTTGTGGGTGAGCTGCACGATGATCCTGCCGAGCCGTCCCAGCAGATACAGGTCGGACCGGTTCAGGCTGCGCTTTACAGCGACCATTCGGCTCCCGTCGGGCGAAGTGGACGGTTGCATCCATCCTTCCTCGCGCGTGATCTGTTGGAACGAGCCATTGTGGAATCGGTAGATGGCTCCGGCCTGGACGACGTACAGCGTCCCTGGCAGGGCGGGCGCACTCGCATCCGTCGGACGCCGGACCTGTGTCTCGGCGCGTTTGAACAGCGATGCCGTTTGGTAGATGCCGAAGCCAAAGGCGCACATCGCCAGGACAAGCCCGAGGGATATGAGGACGCGTTTGAGAGACGATGGCGCGGGTCGGGTCTTGATCGCGCTCATGGAAAGCTCTGGTGAACGATGGGCAGGATCTGGGTCCAGTCAGGGAAGACGACGGCCTGCCCGGCGGTGAATCCTTCGGACGTGTACGGCGGCAGCAGGACAACGCGGTTGATGGTGGAGCTGTCGAATTGCTCACCCATCGAGAACAGCAAGCGCAAGCGCGCCAGGCCGATCGTGGTCTTGATCTCGCCCTGCATGGCACTCGCGAGTCCGGGCAGATCGGCCGCGCTGAGGCGCGCCGCTCGAGCCTTGATCGCCATCAATAGCTGTTGCTGCCGCTCTGATCGGGCGAAGTCGCCGCGCAGGTCGCCGTGTCGTGAGCGCACGTATTGGAGCGCGTGAACTCCGTCCAGGTGTACGGCGCCAGGGAGCACGGCGACTCGGTAGTAGCCGTAGACGTCGCTGGTGTTGATGTCTGATGGGTAGAAGTCGTCCATGACCGGGTTCGTGACGAGCATGTCCACGCCGCCGAGGTGGTCGATTAGCCGCACCAGGCCCTCGAGGCCGATCCAGACGTAGTCGTCGACATGGATCTTGAAGTTGGTCTCGACCGCTGCGATGGCGCCATAAGCGCCTCCGGTCTGGTACGCAGTGCTGATCTTGCCCATGCCTTGCCCGGGAATCGGTACCCAGAGGTCGCGCGGAACCGAGAGCATCGTCGCCTTCTTGGTGGTCGGAACAACCCGGATGAGGATCATCGATTGCGTGTTGACGCGGTCCTGCGCGAACTTCGCGTCGTCGTCTGAGCCGAGCAGCAGCACGGTGAAAGGGTCTGTCGTAGTCGGCAGCGGATTGGGAACCGCGATCGGAAGCGGACCGCTGTTGACGGTCGCCGTCGAAGCCGAGTGGAACAGCGGCAGGAAGTAGACGACCAGCCCCATGATCCCGGCCACGACGAACCCGGCGAGGACTCTAGAAGCGCGCGGAAAGTAACGAATGTGTGGGTCCCCCTTCAGACTGGAACGCGCCGGCTGGGGCAATCCCCCGCGGCGGGCTCAGCCGGTGGAGATCCGGTGCCTGTTCTTGGTGGTGGTCTTGAAGTTGCCGGCCGAGGTGGTCAGGGTGAAGCTCACCGCGTAGTCAGCTGAGGCGGCGGCCGCGCCGGCAACACGACCCGTGCACGCGCTGGGAATCGTCACCGTGAGGGTTGTGGCGGCACCGGCCGGCACCTTCGCCGGTGAGTAGGGCAGGTTGGTCGCGAGGTACTTGTCGCCGAGCTTCTGCAGCCATTCACCCTTCACGGCCTCCAGCGTCAGCGTCGCCTCGACGGCGGTGATCGTCACCGCCTTCGATGTGCCGTTGCGGGCGTCGATGGTGCCGTGAATGTCGTAGGCCGCGTTGTGGGCTCCGACCGGGCATGTGTAGCTCGGGTCGACCCCGGCATTGCTCACGGTGAATGTCGAGGTGGGGCCAGAGCTGCAGCCGCCAAGAAGAAAGCAGGCCGCAACGGCTACGAGGCGGGTTGCGATTCGACTTACACCGGTCCGCGCGCGGGCTGGGGCGGTGGCGCGCCCGTGCTCTGCGCCTGCTTTACGGCGAGCACCCTCGCCACGTCGACGGGTGACACGATCCCGACCAGCTGGCCGCCGTCGAAAACCAGGACGCGCTGGTCGAAAGCGGTTCCCACGCGCTGAATCATCGCCGCGAGGTCTTCATCCGGTCGGCTCGTCGGTACGTCCGCGATTGGACGGGCGCGGTCCCTCAACCGCTCGTTGTCCGCAGCCGCGCGATTCCTCACCAGGTCGCCGAGCCGCACGATCCCTGTCAGCCGGCCGGACGGATCGTGGATCGGGTAGGTGGTGAACGGGTGCTCGGGGGCGGTCGATTCGAGGAACTGCGTGACCGTCAGCCAGTCCGGCACGGTGACGACCGGCGATGTCATGGCGGCGGACACCGGCACCGACTGGAGCAGGGCTCGTACCGCGGTCCCAACCTCCTCCTGCGTCCCCGCTGACAGCAGGAACCAGCCGATGAAGGCGATCCAGACGCCGTTGATGACCTGCCCGGTGAAGAGCTCGAAGACGCCGAACGCGATCATCAGATAGGAGAAGACTCGGCTGATGCGGACTGCGCTGTGCACTCCACGCTGCCTGCTGCCCGAACGCCACCAGAACCACGAGCTGAGGAGCCGGCCGCCATCAAGCGGAAAGGCGGGCACGAGGTTGAACACCGCCAGCGCGACGTTCACGAACACGAGCCAACCAAGCACGCCGGACGCGAGAGCAGGCAGAGGAAGGAGAGACAGCACGAACGCCACAGCTCCGACCGCCAGGCTCGTCAGCGGCCCAGCGCCTGCGATCAGCGCCTCGGCGCGTGCGCTCTTGGGCTCGCCGTCCAGTTTCGAGACACCGCCAAAGAGCCAGAGCGTGATGCCGGCGACCTTGACGCCGTTACGCGTCGCCACGATTGCGTGCGCTAGCTCGTGCGCGAGCAGGCACCCGTAGAAGATGATGGCGCCCACGCCGCCCGCGACCCAGTAGGCCAGCGCCGGCTGCCCCGCCGCGGTGACCGGGAGGATCCCGGTGGCCAGCGTCCAGGCAATGAGCGCGAACACGAAAACGAGGCTCCAGTTGAAGCCGATCTCGATCCCGAACAGCCGCCCGAGCCTGATCGATGACGCCATGATTCTTCAGGCTTTCCGCGGCACCAGCACGACCGGCCGCCTGGAATGAAGGGCTACCTCATGGCTCACGCTGCCAAGCAGCAGCTCGGCCACCTCACCGCGCCCACGCCTGCCGACGACGATGAGCTCGGCCTTCTCGCGCTCGGCGACATCCAGGAGCACGGTCGCGGGCCGTCCGTCCTGGATCAGCGCGCGGTACTTCACCCCCGCGGTCTTGAGCGGCCGGCACCACTTGTTCTCGAACTCCGATTGGAGGCCTGCGCGCCACTTGTCGTCGAGGTAGAAGGGAATCGCGTAGGGGTCCGGCAGCGCGACGGGCAGGTCGAGCGCATAGACGGCGACGACCTGCGACCTCAGAGCCTTTGCATGTCGCGCCGTCCATTCGACTGCGCCCTTGCCTGCATCGGAGCCGTCGACGCCGACGACGATCTTCCTGGTTGTCGCAGCCCTTGCCGGCATCGCTACCTCCTCAAAATGCTCAGCCCCGGCGCCCGCGCTCGGTGGCCGTCGCGACCGCCAGCAGCCCGCTCAGCAGAGCCCCCTCGAACAGCCCGTAAAAGATGGATCGCAGCAGCGGCTGGCTGAAGGGGCCGATGTTGATCAGCAGCATGAGCGTGGCGAAGATCGGAAAGGAGATCGCCAGCTGTCGCCATGTCTCCAGCGCTTCCCACCAGAGGAGCAACCGCGTTCGCTGGCGCCCGCCCATCTCAGTGGGATCATATTCGCAACGTCACATGGGCCTTAAACCGTTGGTGGCCAGATGCGTGGGGATCCTGCTGCTGTGCGCGGCGTGCGACCCTCTGACCGGAACCGGCCCGGGCAACCCGCCAGACCCCAAGGGTTACATCCACTCGGACGTGGCGGCGCACGCCGTGGTCATCACGCTCGTCGCCGGGTACCCGGCGGGCGATTACCAGTTCAACTACAACGGCTACAGGAACGGCACGCTGGTGATCACCATCCCCATCGGATGGCGGGTCACCGTGCAGTGCGAGAACCGGGGCACGGTGCCCAACTCGTGCGCGGTGGTGAGAGGTAGAGGCGACACGAGCCCCGTCGAGCCGGGCTGGTCGACGCCGGACCCGACACTGGGCCTGCCTCCAGGACAGTCGGCCACATTCGAGTTCACGCCGTCCGCGGCCGGAAGCTACCGGATCGCGTCGCTGGTCGGCGGCAACGAGGCCAGCGGCATGTGGGCGGACCTCGAGATCACCACGAGCGGGTCGCCCGCAATGAAAACCGAAGGCTGACGATGGGGCTCCCAGGCCGCCTGACCAACGCCTCGCTCCTCGCTCTGCTCGCGGTCGCGTTTGCGACCGGTTGGCTGGCGTTCGAGCTCTCGGGACAGCGCGCGCAGGCGGTGCTGTGGCTGCATGCGGGCGCCGGGGTCGCCATCGTGCTGCTGGTGCCGTGGAAGTCGCTCGTCGCGCGCCGTGGACTGCGCCGCAAGCGATCTCTGCGATGGGCGTCGATTGTGCTGGCTGCCGGAATCGCGCTGTCGATCGTCTTCGGTTTTCTGCATTCCGCCGGCCAGCCCGACGTCGGCTACCTGACCGCGATGGACTTCCACGTCGGCGCGGCCCTGTGCGTGATCCCGTTCCTCATCTGGCATGTGGTTGCGAGGCCGCTCAAGCTGAGGTCTACCGACCTGAGCCGCCGCAACTTCATCAAAGGCGGGATGTTGGCGGGGGCCGCGGGACTTGCCGTCGCGCTGCTGCCCTCAGCACGGCGCGCCGCCACCGGCTCGTTCCAGGCCGCCTATCCGATCGCGACGCAGTGGATGTTCGACGGCGTCCCCCAGCTAGATGCCGCCTCCTGGCGGCTTGCGGTGGCCGGCAAGACCTGGACTTACGATGAGCTCGTGGGGTTCTCGGACCGCGTGTCGGCGGTCATCGACTGCACGGGCGGCTGGTACTCGGAGCAGGTATGGGAGGGCGTCCTGCTGGGGCGCCTTCTGCCGGCTGATGCGAGTGCGCGTTCGAGCATCAACGTCATCTCGCATACCGGCTACAGCCGGCGGTTCCCAATCGACGATGCCGGCCGTCTCCTGCTGGCGACGCGCCTGGCCGGCGCCTCGCTTGATGGCGGGCACGGTTATCCGGTACGGCTGGTGGTTCCGGGCCAGCGCGGCTTCGCCTGGGTGAAGTGGGTGGTCGCCGTCGAGATCGACGACCAACCGTGGTGGTGGCAGCCGCCCTTCCCGCTACAGTAGCTCTCGAATTGCGCCACCTCGAGACGCGGTCGCTGCTCGCGATGGGCCAGGATGCGCCCGGCCTCTCGGCGCTCGCGAAAAAGCTGCGGCTGGCGCCGGACCACCACGTCGCCGTCATCAACGCGCCCACTGGCTATCTCGACCAGCTGAGACCAGCTCCTGCGGACGTGTACACAGGCCTTAAGGCCTCCGAGCTGTACGACGTGGTACAGCTGTTCGTGAACAACGCCGAGGAGCTGCGCAACCTCGGGGCGGCTGCGATCAAGGCAGTCAAGCCGGGTGGCCTCCTGTGGATCGCGTACCCGAAGGGCGGCGTCACGAAGGGAGCGACGGATCTGCCGGCGACGCCATGGTGGACCAAACGCGACGTCCTCGGCGAGTACACCGGCGAGGCGGGGTACAAGCCGGTTGCGTTCGTCAAGATCGACGAGAACTGGACCGCCCTCCGCTTCAAAAGGGCGTAGATCTTCAGCATCAGGGGCGGCGCTGGCTAGTATCTCGGCTGTTCATATGGACGCGCCGGCGCGAGGCGGACTGTCGGGTAAGGTCGCAGTCGTCACGGGTGGCGGCAGCGGCGTTGGACGTGCGGTCGCGAAGGCGATGGCAAGGCAGGGCGCGAACATCGTCGTCGCGGACTTCGATACGCCGAGGATGGATCGCACGGTGGCTGAGATCGTCAAGCTCGGCACGAACGAGTCTGCCATCGCGTTGTCGACTGACGTGCGCAGCGACGCCTCGGTGCGCTCGCTGGCTCGCGACGCCATCAAGGCGATGGGCCGAGTCGACATCCTGGTCAACGCCGCCGGCGTGCTCCTGCAGGGCAAGCTCGATCGCATCTCGAGCAAGGACTGGACCTGGATGCTGGAGACCAACCTCCTCGGCCCGGTGAGAAGCAGCACGGCCTTCCTGGCGCACATGACCGAGCAGGGTTCCGGCCACATCATCAATGCGGTCTCATATGGCGGTCTGCTGCCGGCCGACCCGATGACGATTCCTTACGACACGGGCCAAGCGGCCCTGGCTGCCTTCACGCAGGCTCTCGCGCAGCAGACGCGGGGCAGCGGCGTCGCCGTGTCGCTTTTCTGCCCCGGATCACGAAGCCCACGCATCGGGCAGAACACGCGCTCCCGCGGGATGGGCCGTTGGCTCAGCGGTGGACTGGGCGCGGAGGATGGCACGCGCGTTTTCGACCAGCTCGCGTCGAGCCTCATCGACGGCCTGCACCACCCGCGCTTCCTGATCGTCGGCGACCCGGCGGAGGCGGACGCACTCCGCGCGCGCTGGGACGCCCCATCGGGAGCACGCGCTAAGTGACGGTTCCAAGCGACCTCCTTTCGAGCATCGGAATCTGCGTCGGCGCGGCCGCGGTGCTGGCCGTGGTCGGTTGGAGACTGCGCCAGCCGCTGATCCTCGCCTACCTGGTGACCGGGGTCGTCATCGGCCCGGTCGGGTTCAACTGGGTGAAGAACCAGGACAGCATCCAGACCGTCGCTGAGATCGGGCTGATCCTTCTGCTGTTCATCATCGGCCTCGAGATCGATCTCAAGAAGCTTGCCTCCGCCGGACTGCCGGTGCTGCTCACAGGTGCCCTTCAGGTCCCGATCTGCATCGCCCTCGGCCTCGGCTTCTTCTATCTGCTCGGCGTTCGGAACTCCAGCGGCAACTACGCGCTGCTCTACCTCGCGGCGTGCATGAGCCTGTCCAGCACCCTGGTCGTGGTCAAGCTGCTCAACGACAAGTTCGAGCTCGACACGCTGCCCGGCCGCATAACGCTGGGAGTGCTCGTCATCCAGGACATCTGGGCCGTGGGAATGCTCGCTGTGCAGCCGAACCTCACCAACCCCAACCTGCTCCCGCTGGCGTTCTCGCTGTGGAAGGGCGCCCTGCTCGTGGTCGGCGGCTTTTTCATGGCCAAGTACGCCCTTCCCTTTCTGTTTCGGTCCGTCGCCAAAGCACCAGAGCTCGTGCTGGTGAGCGCGCTCGCGTGGTGCTTTTTCCTCGCCAGCGCGGCGAGCGTGATCGGGCTCTCGCGCGAGATGGGTGCGCTCATCGCGGGAGTGAGCCTGTCGACCTTTCCATACAACCTCGATGTCATGGCGAAGGCGGTCAGCATCCGCGATTTCTTCGTCACCCTCTTCTTCGTGGCTCTTGGCATGCAGATTCGCATTCCCACGCTGCAGGTCGTGGAGATTGCGCTGGCCGCTTCCGCATTCGTGATGGTGAGCCGCCTGTCGGTGGTGCCGATCCTCTACTTCCTTGGGATGGGCCACCGCGCGAGCTTGCTGCCTGCGATCAACCTCGCCCAGGTGAGCGAGTTCTCGATCGTGATCGCGTCAATCGGGCTGACCTCTCACCAGATCAACACCGACGTGGTCACTGTCGTGATCATGACCTTCGCCATCACTTCCGTCGTCTCGACCTACATGATCAACTCGAGTCATCGCGTCCAGAAGCTCCTCAGCGGCGGGTTGAGGCTGCTTCGGATCAGGGATCTCGACGTGGGGGAGGCCGCCCCGCAGCGGGCAGAGGCGAGGCCCGAGACGATGATCTTTCTCGGGTTCTATCGCGACGCCAGCTCGATTCTCCTGGAGCTCGAGACCGAAGGCTCCGCCGTCGAGGGGCAGGTGATGCTCGACAAGGTCCTGGTCATCGACTTCAACCCGACGGTGATGCGGGAGCTGCAGAAGCGAGGGATCAGCATCGTCTACGGAGACATCGCGCACGCCGACACGCTCCGTCACGCGGGCATCGAGAACGCTGAGCTCGTCGTCAGCAGCATTCCGGACGACATTCTTCGCGGCACGGACAACCTGAGGCTGCTGCGCAGCGCCCGCGCCAGCTGCCCCAAAGCCAAGGTGATGCTCACGACCGATCACATACCGCAGGCGCTTCACTTCTATAGGGCCGGCGCCGACTTCGTCTACATCCCGAGGCTCCATTCCGCAAGGCAGATCGCGCGCATTCTCAAGAACGGGCTGGTCGCCGGTTTCGACGGCGTGCGGAAGGCGGAGATCGAGCACCTCGTCCACCGCCGGGAGGTTCTGGCCTAGCCTCCGTGTGGCCTCCCTCGTAGTTGACGCGAATCCTTGCGGTCGCGGACGAGGTCGACGAGGGTCTGTACGGCGACAAGCTGATGCGGCTTCAGCCCGACGTCGTCCTGTCATGCGGAGATCTCCCCGCGGAGTACCTCGAGTACATCGTCAGCCGCCTCAACGTCCCTTTGCTGTACGTCCCTGGAAACCACGACCCCGACTTCAGGCCCGTTGACGAAACGTGGACGCCTCTGCGAGCCGAGCCGATAGGGAAGGGGCCGGAGGGATGCATCAACGTCGACGGAAGGGTCGAAGACGCCGCCGGCCTTCGAATCGCGGGCCTCGGTGGCTCGATGCGGTACCGGCCCGGTCCCAACCAGTACACACAGACGCAGATGCGCTGGCGGGCCCTGCGCATCGAGATGGTGGCTCGCCTGCGCCGAGGACGCAGCGGCCGCCGCCTCGAGGTGCTCTTGACGCACGCACCACCCGAAGGTTTCGGATCCAAGGAAGGCGACCTCGCGCACCGTGGCTTCGGTGCCTTCAACCGCTTGATCAAGAACCTGGCGCCGCGTCTGCTCGTGCATGGACATGTGCATCCCTATGGGGTGGCGCAGCCGCCACGGCGGCTGGGGGCCACGCTGATCATCAACGCGGTGCCGTCGCGCATGATCGAGATCTGAGCTCCCTCTCCCCGGGGGAGAGGGGTGTGAGTTACAGCGGGAGGCTCGTTCCGGCTCCCTCCGCCCGCGCCCGGTCGTACACGAGCCTGGCGGTGGCCGCGTCCTCGACCGCGTGACCCGTCGATTTGTAGACCGTGATCTCGTCGTCGCCGGTCCGACCCGGACGCGTGCCCGCCAGCACCTCGCCGACCTCGGTCAGCGCATCGGGATCGAGGCTCTGAAGCTCGTGGGCGCCCGCAGGAGGCGCATTCGTGGCCGCTCCCCGCCATTCCACGAAAACGTGTGATGAGGACATCGTCTCGGGATCGATCTCCGGCCCAAAGGTCCCCCCGACCGAGCTGACGTGGGCTCCGTGCTTCAGCCACGCGCGGCGGATCACCGGCTCGCGCGCATCGGTGCAGCAGGCGACCACGTCCGCGCCCCGGACGGCCTCTTCGAATGAGGATGCGACGCGGGCTCGCGGGTTTCGCGAAGCCAGCTGCGCCGCCTTGTCGTGGTCCCGCGAGGCGATCCTGATCTCCTCGAAGTCGCGCACGCGTGGAAACGTCTCGAGGTGTGATGCGCCCTGCACCCCGGCGCCGAGGATGGCCAGCACGCGGGCGTCTTTGCGCGCCAGGGCGCGAGCCGCGACGGCGGCCGTGCCTCCGGTGCGGATGGCGGTGATGTACGTGCCGTCCATGACAGCGAGCGGCGCGCCGTCGCCTTCATCGAAGAGCGCGATCAGGCCCTGGTGCGACGGCAGCGACCGATGATGGTTGCCCGGAAAGACCGACACGAGCTTCACCTCGAGGGCAATGCCTGGCACGTAGCCAGGCATGGTGCCAAGGAGGCCAAGGTCGGGCACGCGGATGCCGACGCGCGGAGGCACAGTCGTGGTGCCGGCCGAGAAAGCGACGAGCGCCCCGCTGAGGGCGTCGAGCATCGCATCGATGTCGAGCAGATGCTCGACGTCTGCGCGGCTCAGGTAGAGCAGCTCACGCACGCCGGGCATCATAGAGCCCGCGGTCATGTGGGATTTTCTGCGCAACGGCAAGCTGGTCAGCTTGATGCTCGGGCATCTGACGGTCGACAGCTATGTCGGCGTCATCCCCGTGCTGTACCCAGTGCTGATCGGACGCTTTCACCTGACCCTGGCCACAGTCGGCCTCGTCAGTCTCGCGTACACGGGTATGGCCGCCATCTCCCAGCCGCTGTTCGGGGTGATCGCCGACCGTTACGGGACGCGCTTCACCGGTTACTCGCTGGTGTGGACGGCGCTCACCTTCGCGGTGGTCGGTTTCGTCCCGAACTTTCCGCTGCTGCTGGTGCTGGCCTGTGCTTCAGGTCTTGGATCCGGCGCGTTCCATCCGTTCGGCGCCCTCGACGTCCGCGCGCTGCTGCCTGCATCGCGGCGGAGCCTGGGCATGTCGATCTACGTCACGGCCGGCACGGTTGGCGTGGCCATCGGACCGCTGCTTGGGATCGGAGTGCTTGCGCTGTTCGGCATTCGCGGGACGGGGCTGCTGCTCCTCCCCGGCGTCACGACCGGGGCCTACCTCCTGTGGCGGATGCGCGACAAGCTGCAGCGTGCCGCCGCCGGCACGAGAGCCGCGGTTGCGGGCTCGGGCCCGGTGCCGGTTTTCGCGCTGGCGATGGTGATCGGCGTCATGATGTCGCGCAGCTGGACGCAGGGGGTCTTTCAGGCCTTCACGCCGACGTGGTACCGCCAGCTCGGTTACGGTCCCGAGTTCTACGGCCCGCTGGTGACGGTGCTCGTCCTGGCGAGCGCGATCGGCACCGTCGGCTGCGGGTCGCTCGCCGATCGTTACGGCCGCCGCACTGTCATTCTCGCCACCCTGGTACTGAGCATCCCGGCCATCCTGCTGTACACATTGTTCCCAGGGCCGTGGGCGTTCGTGACCGCCATCCTCATCGGCTTCCTCGCCGCGTCGACGGCGCCGCTGATGCTGTTGATGGCTCAGCAGCTGATGGCGTCCCGTGCGGGGCTCGCTTCAGGGCTCGTGATGGGCTTGGGGTTCGTCACCGGGGCGATCGGCATTCCCATCAACGGCGCCATCGGCGACGCGGTCGGCTTGCAAAAGTCGCTGATGACGCACGTGATCCTGGTCGCCGTCACCATCGTCATCGCGTGGTTCCTGCCCAGCGAGAAGGAGATCGAACGCTACTCCGAGGCAGTCCCCGCGATCATGCCGGCGATTGCGGAATAGCTGCGCTTCGGCGAGCCAGCCGGGCCGACAGCGCCCAAACAAACAGGATCGCGATCGCGGCGTACGCGACGCCGCCGATGACGTCGGCGACGTAGTGCTCGCCGAGGTACACGACCACGATCCACACGATCACCGCCCAGGCCCACAGCACCATGCCAACCGTGCGGTTCTGCCGCCAGGCGGCCGCTGCCGCGACCACCGGAAAGCCCGCATGCAGAGAAGGAAATGCCGCATAAAGGTTGTAGTCGTGATGGGAGTACAGCCAAACCACGCTTGCCGGCACGCCACTGCGCTGGATCGTGTCTTCGATGAGATGCTTCACCGTCCCCGGTTGCGCGAGCCACGGCGGCGTCGTGGGGGCGATCACGTACGTCGCGAAGGCCAGCGCGCACAGGGCCACCAGCGTCAGCCCGAAGGCCCGGAACGCGCCTCGGTCTGCGGTCCACAGCCAGGCGCCCACGGCGACCGGCAGCAGGAAGTGCGTCAGGTACACCATGCTGCCGAGGTCTTCGAAGAGGTCCGCGTCGGCTAGCTTGCCGACGGCTGCTTGAAGGACCAACGTCGGCTGGTAGCCGTCGAAGAGCGCGCGGTCCAGTCGAGCCAGGTCGTGCGCGGGCATGCCGACCACCGACGCAACGTCGCGCATGGCTTCGTAGGCGACCAGCAGCAATACGAAAGGCGCCCATCCCCGAGCGAGGACCATCAACCGCCCTTGAGCGGCGGCAGCCGTCCGGCTCGAGTCCAGGCTCACAATTGGCACTAGATACACATGGAAATGAGCATCCGGTTGCGTTATTTCTTCCGATGGCGCTGAGCACCGACGATCAGATCGAGTTCGTCGTACACGACGACGCTGCCGAGCTCAAACGGCTGTTCACACTTCCGGTGCCGGCTCGGCTCGATGCGCTTGCTGCGATGCGGGGCGTCTCCTCCTTCGACACCGCGGGCATGGAGACGCTGCGCCAGATCCACGAGCGCGGCGATGGATTTCGCGTCGAGGTCGACGACCCGCGTTACGCACCTGCCATCGACCGCCTGGTCAAGGCCGACGCGTGGGGACAGATGAAGCGCGACCTGGCCCGCGCATGGGATTACCAGAACGCCGCGCTGCCGGGTATCCACCACCCTGATCGCATCGAGGTCACCCTGACGCTGGGCAACCCGGACGACCCCATCTTCCTGGAGCGCACGCATGGGTACTACGGCATGGGGGCGACGCCCGGAACGATCTGGATGGTGGCCTGGCCCACCGACTACAACGAGACGAGGATCGGCGCGTGCGCGGTGCACGAGCTCGCGCACAACATCCGCACGCCGAACGTCGACGGCCCTTTCAACCTGGCCGAATGGGTCGTGCACGAAGGCCTCGCCGAGGTCTTCACGGTCGAGGTGTGCGGAGCCGGTTCGACAGGCGCCTGGTATGAGGACGTGACCGGGAAGGTGTTCGACGAAACGTGGGACAAGGTGATTGCCGCGTTCGGCACCGGCACGACGTTTCGAGACTGGAGCCCGTATGTGCTGGGTGACGAGGTTGCCCGCCGCCTCGGGACAGAGCCAGTCGGCATTCCGCACATGGGCGGCTATGCGGTCGGCCGCAAGATCGTGGAGCGCTATCTCGTGGCCACGGGACTGAAGGCGGCCCAGGCGATCGCTAGGCCCGTGGACGAGATTTTCGAAGGCGCCGGCGTGACCCCGCAACCGGCTTGACAGGACGCCTGGTCGCGTCGCGCCCTTACATGCCGGGCTACGGCACGCTGCCCGCCGGCGAAGGCACTGGCCTTCTGCCGTGGTCCTGGGCTCAGCAGCGCTTGATGTCGTCGCGCAACTACTGGATGGTGACCATATGGCCCGATGCGAGGCCCCATGCGATGCCGGTGTGGGGGATGTGGCACGACGAGTCCTTCTGGTTCAGCAGCAGCCGCCCGTCGCGCAAGTCGAAGAACCTGGCTGCCAACCCGCGATGCGTGGTGACGACCGAGGACGCCAAGAACCCGGTCGTCGTCGAAGGCATGGCGACGCTGCTGACCGACCCGAACGACCTCGCCACGCTGCTCGCGCTGGAGAACGCCAAGTACGAGACCGATTACAGGATCGAGTCGCTGGACCCCGCGATCAACTCGTGCTTCCGGGTGACGCCAACCTGGGTGTTCGGGCTCGCGGAGGGCGACTTCACCGGGTCGCCGACGCGATGGGAGTTCGAGGTCTAGGCCGGGATTCTGGGCATCGCTCCGTCGTTGGCGAGGTACAACCCGACCGAGTAGGACACGACAGCGATGGCGAATCCCGCAGCCATGAGCATCGAGCTGAAGTCCTGGTTGTAGTTCAGGAAGCTGCCTCCGTTGAAGCCGGCTCCGAGCACGCCGATGAACGCGAAGACCGCGGACACCACGATGCCGCGCCGGCGATTCCCGATCGCCTGCACGAGTGTGCCGAGCGCGGCGACCACGATCACGAGTCCGAAGCCCGCATGGATCGCCAGCAGGATGTTGCCGTGCAGGATCGCCCAGGTCACGCTCTGCGCCACTCCGCTGAAATATTCCGACGGGTTCGATCCCGGGTGCTGGTCGGGGATTTTCACGAACAGGTTGACCGCCATGCCGAGCAGGAACTGCCCGGTCAGCATCACGAGCGCGAACAGAAAAGTGATGCGAAGCTGGCGAGCGCTGGCCATCGTTCCCAAAAGTCTATGTTCAGTGGCGTGACGGTGTTCGAGGCCGTGGGCGGAGCCGAGACGTTCAAAGTTTTGGTCGAGCGCTTCTATTCCGGCGTCGCCTCCGATCCAGTTCTGCGGGCCGTTTATCCCGAGGAGGACCTGTCCGCGGCGGCGGAGCGACTAACCCTCTTCCTCATCCAGTACTGGGGCGGGCCTGACGATTACAGCGCCCGCCGCGGGCACCCACGGCTCCGCCTGCGCCACCAGCCTTTCGCGATCGGACAGGCCGAACGCGATGCGTGGCTTCGCCACATGACGGCGGCGGTCGAGTCGCTCGAGATGCCGTCGGAGATTCGCAAGGCGCTGCTCGACTACTTCGAAACCACGTCGACCGCGATGATCAACCGGCCGCCGTAGTTTCCTTGGGCGCAGGGGCGTCCTTCGCCGCGCCGTTGGATTGCGGCGAGGCGGCCGGCTCCGGCTGGACAAGGTCGACGGGTCCGGTCGGCCGCGGATCATCGAGCTCGATCGTGAGCCCGCGCCCGGACGCCTTGGCCCGGCGAAGCGCGGTTCGCAGGCGCGGGATCTCGGCACGCAGCGGCTCCTCGACCCAGTCGAAAGCCACCACCCGTTCGTTCACCTCCCAGAACAGACCGTTCTGCATGACCTCCATGCGATCGAGGGCCGCATCGACGAAGTCCGGCGGGGCCGCCGCGATGCCCTCGACCAGGATGTGGGCGATATCCTTCGCTTCCGCGGCCATCGCCCAGAAAGTCAGCTTGGCGACGGCTTTGAAGAGGCCGTTGAGCCCGATCGGGCGGGCGTTGGGGATCAGATCGAGAAGGTTGCGCACGAGCAGCCGCGCCAGCCGCCGCGTGACCTCGGTGTCGCGCGACCAGGCTTCGATCGCGAGGTCGGCCACGTCTTCGGCCGCCGCGCCGAAGATCGCGGGCATGCCCGCTTCGTCGAAGTGCCGCCCGTAACGGAGCACGTGCGATGCGGCTTCGACCGAGATGTCCGGACGCCACTCCAGCGCGCCGATGGCAAAGCGGCGGTACTCGTTCATGGTCGTCGACGCGAAAGTCGGCGCGGACTGGTTCAGGGCCGCGCGCAAGTACGTGTTGAAGAAGCGCACAGTCAGCTCGGCCACCTCAGGGTCTCCTCGGTCGATGGCGGCGAGGCCGATGTCACGCGTCGCCACCGCGATCGCATGCACGGCTTCCTTCCTGTGCGCAGGCGTGAGCCCGACGAGGTGCACGAAGCTGGAGAAGACCGTGTACTCGACCCAGGTGTGAGCGCGATTGACCTCGGCGACGATCTGGTCGGAGTCGCCAGGCAGCTCCGGGTGTCCGACCTGGAACCACTCGGGCCCGAAACCCTTCTTGACCTTTGAATAGTCCTGGGCGAGAAACTCGCCCAGCACACCGATGACGAGCAGGCAGACCGGCATGTCGCCGAGCTGCACCGAACCGAGGGCGATGTCGGTGACCTGGTTGATCGACGTGAGCAGGTGGTTGCGGTACTTTCCGATGTGATTGCCCCTGACCGCGTTGGCCAGGTGGCGTCGGGCATGGCCCCTGATGCTGTTGACGAGAGTCTCCGCGCGCATGACCGCGAAGATGTAGCCGATGTACGGGAAGACGATCGCGAAGTTGATGACTCCGAGCACCACAGCCGCCGCGACGCTCCACATGGGCACGTAGTTCGTCTTGACCTCGCCGCGGACCAGGATCGTATAGAGGATCGACGCAAGCGCGAAGCCAAGGACGATCGCATTCAAGGGGTTGGTCGTGAAGAGCCCGATGATGCGAGGCGAGTAGCGCGACGAGGTCATCTGGATGCCGAAAACGACGACCAGGATGACGATGCTCAGGGTCACGCCCTCGGCGCCGCCAACCACGCCGAGGATGCCGGCGGCGGCGGGCGGGTCGGGCGTGAAGAGGTTCTGGAGGGAGGTGTAGTGGGTGGCGTCCAGGAAGCCGAAGAGGACGACGAGCATCGCCGCGACGGAGATGAGGGCGAAGCCTGAAAGCGCAGCGCCGACCCAGCCGGGGGAGGCTTGGAGGTCGCGGATCGGCGTGAAACGGGATGTCTTCGAGGCCACTCGGCGCGATCCTAAGCCTTTGGACCTGCAACTGAAGCTAGGTAGAGTTGCTCGCCGTGATCCGCGCGCTCATCTTTGATTTCGATGGCCTCATCCTCGACACGGAGGGGCCGATCTACCGCTCCTGGACGGAGGTTTACCAGGCCCACGGCGAGGCGCTGCCTTTTGAGCTCTGGGTTAAGACCGTCGGCTCTTCGAACCAGGCTTTCCACCCGCAGCACCACCTCGAGGAGCGCCTCGGCCATCCTCTCTCGCAGGAAGTGATCGATCGCCGCGTGGAGCGGCGGGTCGAGCTCGTCCTGGCGCAGCCCCTTCTGCCCGGCGTGAGGGCGATCGTCGACCAAGCGCGCGCTGCGGGTATGAAGGTCGGCGTCGCGTCGAGCTCCTCACGGGACTGGGTCACCGGCCACCTCGAGCGGCTTGGGCTGCTCGATGGCTTCGACTGCATGCGCTGCCGGGACGACGTCGAGCACGTCAAGCCGGAGCCCGATCTGTACCTCGCCGTGCTCGAATACCTTGGTCTGCAGGCCGCCGACGCGGTGGCGATCGAAGACTCGCCTAACGGCATCGCCGCCGCCAAGCGCGCGGGCCTCCTCTGCGTTGCCATTCCCAACCCCATCACTGAAGGACTCGACCTCGGCGCCGCCGACCTCCGGCTGCGCTCGCTGGCGGAGGTGACGCTGCCCCAGCTCCTGGACCGGCTGACCAAGACGCAGTAGCCGCAGGTTCGGCCTTACCCTATTCACGTGCGTATCGGGATCCTCACCGGTGGTGGAGACGCGCCCGGGCTGAACGCGGCCATACGGGCCGTCGCCCGCCGAGGGTTCCAGCTCGGGCACTCGGTCAGCGGCGTTCAGAACGGGTGGGCTGGATGCCTCGACAGCGGCGTCATCGAAGAGCTGCGGCCCGCCGACGTGCGCGGCATCCTCCCGCTTGGCGGAACCATCCTGGGCACCTCACGCACGAACCCCTTGAAGATGAAGGACGGCGTCGCGACGGTGGTTCGCGTGCTGCGGCGCCACGGTATCGACGCGATCGTCCCGATCGGTGGAGACGACACGCTGAGCGTGGCGTCGGCGCTGCACGACGCCGGCTTCCAGACGGTCGGCGTTCCGAAAACCATTGACAACGACCTGAGCGTCACGGAGTTTTGCATCGGTTTCGACACCGCCGTCGGCGTGGTCACAGAAGCGTTAGACCGTCTGCACACGACGGCGTCGGCGCACCACCGCGTGATGGTGGTCGAGGTGATGGGCCGCGACACGGGATGGGTGGCGCTCTATGGCGGGGTCGCCGGCGGCGCCGACCTAATCATCATCCCCGAGTTTCCACTCACCCTCGGCGATGTCGTCAGTCACCTGTACCGGCGTCGTGGCGAGGGCAAGCTCTTCAGCATCATCGTCGTCGCCGAAGGTGCTCACATCCCCGAGCTGGAGGACGAGGCCGGCGCCGCCGCCGAAACGGATGCTTTCGGCCACGTGCAGCTCGCCAAGCGCGGCATCGGCGATGCGCTGGCACGGATGGTCGAGCGTGAGACCGGGTTCGAGACGAGGGTCACGGTGCTCGGCCACCTTCAGCGGGGAGGCTCGCCAACGCCGACGGACCGCATCTGGGCGACGCGCCTGGGTGTTCAGGCGGTGGAGCTCATCGCTGCTGGCAAAAGTGGGGTGATCCCCATTCGCCGCAACGGCGAGGTGGAGGTCGTGCCGCTGGCCGACGTCGTCGGCGAGACACGCCGCGTGCCGGCCGAGCTCTACCAGCTGACGAGGGTATTCGAGTAGCCGCACAGACGGTCTAAGCTTCGGATCAGGTACCGATGCCCTACATCGTGCTGGTCCCGGCGCTCCTCCTGGTCGCCTACCTGGCTGCCTCCTATTACCTGTACCGTCGGGCGTTCGTGCCTACCAAGCCACGTCCCCTGGACGACTTCACGTTCACGCCCTTCGAGTTCCAGGCGGACTACGAGGAGGTGGAGCTCGTCACCGCCGACGGCGTGAACTTCGGCGCGTGGCACTTTCGGCAGCCCGGCTCACCGCAAACGGTGATCGTTTCAGGCGGGCACAAGGGTCAGCGCCAGGGTTCCCTCGGTATCTCGGCCGCCCTGTGGCGCAAGGGGTTCAACGTCATCCTTTATTCGTATCGAGGCTGGCCGGGCAGCGACCGAGCGCCCATCACATTCGGCATCAAGGAGGTCCTCGAGCTCGAAGCCGTCATCGCCTTCGCGCGCAAGCGCATCCCGAAAGCGAGGATCGGACTCCTTGGTTACTCGATGGGGGCGGTCGTGACCCTGCTCGGCGCCGCAGGCGAGCCGGGTGTGCAGGCGCTCATCCTCGACAGCCCGTTCAGCGACCTACGCACGGTGCTCGAGGACAACGTGCGGCGAGCCATCAAGCTGCCCGGCGCGCCGATCGTGTGGCTGGCCGGTTTGATGTTCCGCCTGCGCACAGGCTGCCGCCTGTCGCAATCGAGCCCGATCACCATCCTTAGCTCTCTCGAACCGCGTCCTCTCTTCTTCATTCACGGGGGGGCGGATGACCTCGTGGCGGTGAATCACGGCCGCCGCCTTTATGACGCCTATCGCGGCCCGCGCGAGATCTGGATCGTGCAGGGCGCGCCCCACACCGGCGCGTACGAAGCAGATCGTCCTCTATACGTGGAGCGCGTCGCGGGATTCTTCGCGCGCCACCTCGGGCTGGACGTGAGCAGCCACCTACGTCTGGTCGAAGAGGAAGAAGTCTCCTAAGCCGCCCATCGGGTTCCAGGCCGACGGCTTTTATGCCCATGGGACGGGCTTTACCAGGACGTTCGTGGTCAGGTATGAGATGCCATGAGGGTGCTCGAAAGCAGGATGCCGTCGGCCCAGTACTCGCCGGTCGGCCCGGCGGGCAGAAGGTCGTAGGTACGGCCGCCGCCATATGGAACCAGCTCCCACAAGATGACCCTGGAACCGTCGAGCGCGTCGCCCACCCCGAGGCTACCGAGCGGCCGCCCGTCCGCGTCGCGGTGACCCGGCGAGACGAGCAGCTCGCGGCCGTCGTCCAGGCGCACGTGCACCATCAGATGCCCGGTGGGAGCGACCATGCTGCCGATCTCGAGCACGCGTGCCGCGACCCGCGTGCCATCCAAGGCGACCGTCCATACGAGCATGCCGGCTTTGATATCGGTGACCCGAACGTCACCCTGTGGCGTCGCGATCAGAGTCGCGGCGGCGAGGCAGATGGGGCAGGGGGGCATGCCGCTCGGCTTGCGCGAGGTGACCGTGATCACGCCGTCTGTGCGCACCGAGCCGTCGACAAGCTCGACCGCATTCGCGCCCTGTCCCGTGACCCGGATCTCGAACACGAACGAGTCGCTCGCTTTGGTGAGAATCAGGGCGCGAAGGCGCTTGAACGCGCGGTATAGGGTCAGCTTCTGGCTCTCGTCGAGGAGCCCTGAAGGAAGGTGCTCGTGCGCGGCGATGGCGGCATATAGCTCGGGGTCGGAGCGGATCTGGGGGTAGTACGTGTCTGCGCTGGCCTCCTCGCCGCCCGCGCGTGCGATGGGATAGAAGTCGGGATCGCAGAAGATCGGGACGCCCACCGCGTCCATGACCTTGAACTTCACCTGGTTGACCGTCAGCGGGCTGCCGGCGACGCCGCCGCCGCCGCCCGGCCCGACCGAGCCACAGGCGCAGGCGATCAGCGCGATCACTACGGCGAGCTTGAGCCTCATCCCTCTGCCTTCCATCACGTCGGCGGACGCCTCAACGTAACGCGGAGCGGAACCAAAACGTCGGGCCACGCGTATTCATGTCGAATGGCCGGAGGAAGGTCAAATCTATAATCGCGGTCATGGGGTCCCGCCCGGCTTGGTGACCGAGGTCGTCACCAGAGTCGCCGATGCATTCCTGTCGAACGTAGGTCGGGCGATCGTCAACAAAGAGGAGGAGGTCCGCCTCTGCCTCGTGACCCTCCTCTGTGAGGGCCACCTGCTCATCGAGGATGTTCCCGGCGTCGGCAAGACGATGCTCGCCAAATCGCTGGCCCGCTCGCTCGACTGCACGTTCCGCCGCATCCAGTTCACGCCCGACCTCCTGCCCTCCGACGTCACGGGGGTGCGCGCGTTCAACCAGAGGGAGAACGACTTCGAGTTCAGGCCGGGCCCCGTCTTTGCGCAGATCCTGCTCGCAGACGAGATCAACCGGGCGAGTCCCAAGACCCAGGCGGCGCTGCTGGAGGCGATGGAAGAGCGCCAGGTGACGATCGACGGCGAGACCCATGACCTGCCCAAGCCGTTCATGGTCATGGCGACCCAGAACCCTGTCGAATACTCGGGCACGTTCCCCCTGCCGGAAGCGCAGCTCGACCGCTTCCTCATGAAGGTCAAGCTGGGTTATCTCTCGGAGAAAGAGGAATCGAACCTGCTCAGCCACCGCAAGGTCGAGTCGCCCTTCCTCGAGCTGCAGCCGGTCGTCTCCCCGAACGAGCTGAATGCGGCGCAGAGCGCGGTCCGGGACGTGTTCGTCAAGCCCGAGCTGCGCGACTACATCGCCCGCCTGGTCGGGCGGACACGCGGCAACCCAGAGGTGGCGCTTGGCGCCAGCACCCGAGGCACGATCAACCTCTTCCACGCGAGCCAGGCCCTGGCCGCGGTGCAGGGGCGCTCGTATGTGATCCCGGACGACATCAAGGTGCTCGCGGAGCCCGTGCTTGCGCACCGCATCATCCTTCGCCCCAACGCGGAGATGCAGGGTCAGAGCGCGGGCAAGCTCGTGGCCGGCCTCCTCGAGCGCGAGCATGTCCCCCAGATGGCATACGACGGATAGAAATCAAGGGAGGACAGGAGCCTCCTCCCAGCCTTCGGCTGGGGGCCCCAAAGGTACCCACCTGGTTCCTGGCAACGCATGGAGGCGCTTGGAAGGTGACACGTTCAGGGACGGCCGGGATAAACCCGGCCTGGCCGCAGCGCAAGAGATCTGATGAATAAAGTCGCCCTCGCCGCCGCGCTCGGCGTCATGCTCCTCTTCACCTACCTGACCGGATATCGCCCGGCCTACGCGTTCTCTTACGCGCTCTGCCTCCTCTTCGTGGTGGCCTGGATCTGGCCGAGGATCGCCATCCGCGGCATCAGCCTGAGCCGCCGCCTCGACCCTGGAACTCCCACCGTCGGCGAGCCGTACGAAGAGGTGATCGAGGTGCGGCGAGTGGGTTGGGTGCCAGCCCCGTGGGTCGAGATCCGCGACCTCGGCCAGATCCCCGACTACCAGCCCGGGCGGGTCATCTCCGTCGGCGGCGAGCCGGTGAGCTGGAAGTCACGCGGCGTCTACCGCCGCCGGGGTTGGATGTCCTTCGGGCCGACGCTCGTCAGCGTGCGTGAACCCTTCGGTCTTTTCAACCAGGAGCTGAAGACCGGAAACCGCACCTCGGTTCTCGTGTATCCGCGCGTACGGCCGATCCCGGACCTCATGACCCCGAGCGCTCACCAGGTGGGCAGCTCGCAGAGCATGGGCGCGTGGGCCGACTATCCACCCGACACGAGCGGCGTCCGCGACTATGTCACCGGCGACAGCTTCGGCCGCATCCACTGGCCGCTTTCAACGCGTCACGCGCGGCTGATGTCGAAGACGTTCGAGCAACCGCTGACCACCGACCTGTGGATCCTTCTCGACCTGGACCGCAACGTCCACAGCGGCGAGGGCGAGGAGTCGACGGTCGAATACGCGATCAGCCTGGCGGCCTCGATGGCATCCCAGGTCCATAGCCGCGGGCGCCAGGTGGGACTGATCGCCAACGACTCTCGAGGCACCGTGCTCGAGCCGCACCGAGCGGTGCGCCAGGACCGCATCATCCTCGACTACCTGGCCGTGGCCAGCGCCGACGGCCGCACGCCGCTGACGCAGACGCTGGCCTGGGACCGCATCCGCCGGCTGCCGCGCCGCGCGATCGCCGTCATCACGCCGAGCGCCGACGAGGCGTGGGTGCGGCTGCTGCAAGCGGTGCGCGGGCGGCGCTCGTCACTCATCGTTTTCTACCTCGACGGCGCCAGCTTCGGCGGTCCTGACCAGAACCCGACCTTCGATCTCGGCCAGGACGTCGACCTGTACGTGGTGCGCAAGGGCGACGATTTCGCACGCCTCATGAGGACTCGAGATGCAATCCGCATCGGTTAGCTTCCCGCTGAGGATGGTCCGGCGCACCCGCGAGGGCCTGCCGGGCGGCGCGGTGTGGACCGCGGGGCTCGTGTTCCTGCTCGCGCTCGCGATCGCGAAGTCGACCGTGACCGCGCAGTGGGTGCCCGGCATCGAGGTGGTCCCCATGGTCGCGATCGTGGGCGCCGTCTTCATGGGCCTGCTCGCCGTCCTGCCGATTCCCTGGGGCGTGGGCGTTGGGATCGGGATGGCGGCCGGTCTGTTCGCCGCCGGGCTCGCGTCGTGGCCCGCACTGCACGCGAGCCACCCAGGCGACGCGCTCGGCCTCGGCCTCCTGAACGCATGGTGGGGCAGGACCCTCGACGGCTCCGCGATCGCGGACTCCTCGTTCGACCTGTACCTCATCAGCTCGCTGATGTGGGTCACCGGCGGCTGGCTCGCATGGTGCGTGCTGCGCTGGAGACGCCCGCTGCTCGGACTTGTGCCCGGCGCCGCGGCCTTCGCCACCAACCTGCTCAACTTTCCGCGCGACCAGAACGGCTACGTCCTCGCCGTTCTGGTCCTGACCCTTGCCCTGCTGCTGTGGACCAACTACACGAGCTCGATAGCAAACGCGACGCGAGCTCGCGTGAAGCTGACGGGCGACGCGCGCTGGGACTTCTGGGAAAGCGGCCTGGTGGCGATGGCGGCGCTCATCGTCCTGGCGATCATGCTGCCCCCCATCTCCACCGTCGACCGGACCGTCGACATGGAGTCCAGCGCATTCACCAGCTGGGCACAGCTGCTCGAGACGCTGAGCCATCCCGGGTCGTTTGGCGCTGCCGGATCGACCGGCGGCACCACGGGCTTCTCTCCAGACGTCCTCCTCAACACCTCGCTGAAGCGGACACACAACCCGGTGTTCACGTATACGGTGCAAGGGGACTTCGTGGGGCCCCATTACTTCCGCGGCGTCAACGACACGCTCTTGTTCCACCAGGCCTGGAGGTACCAGGATGCGGGTGGGCAAAAGGTGGACATTGCGAAAGGCGAGCTGGCTCCATTCGGGGAGGACTACTCCAAGCTCGCGGTGGCCCTGTTCAACATCAGGATGATCGCGCCGCCAGGCGGCAACTCCGACATCCTTTTCTATCCGGGCCGACTGTTTCACGTGGACCGGGAAACAATCGCGACCGAGGCGCTGGTGCCTCAGCCGGCGGGCGGCCCCATCGTGAACATCGATCGACTGTCGAGCATCAATCCAAGAACGTCGCGGGGCACGTACGCGGCAACGGTCGAGTATTCAACGGCCACCGATGCGGACCTGCAGGCCGCCGGCTATGGATACCCGGACTGGGTGCGCGCATACATGAGCCTGCCCAGCAGCGGATACCGGGACCCGGGCGTGATGGAGGCGATCCACCAGCTGGCGCTGTCGGTCGTGCAGAGGGCCGGCGCCACAAATCCCTACGACGCCGCGGCGGCCATCGAGACATACCTTCGCAGCGACCCGTTCACCTACACACTGACGCCGCCAAGAACTCCGGACGGCCAGGATCCGCTCGCGTATTTCCTTTTCTCGTCCCACAGGAGCTATTGCGAGTATTTCGCCACCGCGATGGGAGACATGCTGCGTTCGCTGGGCATCCCAAGCCGCCTCGTGAGCGGCTTCGGGCCGGGAATACTCGACACCGTGACCAACAGCTACGTGGTCCGCAGCGAAGACGCACATACGTGGGTCGAGGTCTATTTTCCGAAATACGGCTGGATCGAGTTCGAGCCCACAAACGACCACTTCTACGAGCCGATTCCAAGGGGCGTGAGCGGTTCGAACATCTGCCTGCGGGACAACCTCTGCAGCGATCCCTCCGCCGGCACCGGGCCGACCGGAGTGGTGGGCAGCCCGAGCGCGCGACCGGTCAACGAGCCGAACGGACCCTCGACCACCGGTGGCGGTGGAGGCTTTGGTATCCGCATCCCCGACCCGAGCACGCTCACCAAGATCGTCGGCGTGGTCGTCGCCTTCCTGCTCGTGCTGTTTGCCGCCGTGGCGCGGTACCTGCGCCCACGCTCCGTGATGGGAGTCTGGCGGCGCACCCTTCTGCTCATGCGGCTCGCGGGCGCCGACCAGCGCTTCGGCGAGACGCCTTTCGAGCTGGGCCGGCGCCTGTCGCTGAGCTTCCCGGAGGCCACAGAACCGCTCCGCTCTCTTGCCGGGGGCTTCGTGGTCGCGGCATATGCGCCGCCGGACGAGGCGCGCACGGCGCGCGCGTCGGTGATGGAAGCGTGGTCGGCGCTCCGGCCGCTGCTCCTGCGGCGGGCGTTCGCCCGCTTCCGCCCCATCTAACTTTGGCAAGCGTCGAGGGAAAGACCTACCCCGCGGTGACCGCGGTGATCGAGCCCGCGCGCATCACCGAGTTCGCGCGCGCAATCGGCGCCGATCCCTCCGACGGGGTGCCACCGACGTACGCCGCGGTCTATGCGCTCGCGGCGACGGGACCGCAGCTCTTCGGCGATCCGGAGGCCGAGGTCGACTTCGCGCGCCTGCTGCATGCAGACCAGGAGTTCGAGTGGGAGCGCCACCCCGCGCCCGGCGAGACGGTTACCTCACAGGGTCATATCGTTTCTGATATTCGCCGCAGGGGCATGCGCTTTCTCACATACGAGACCGTGACCACCGGCGAGGACGGCTCAGCCGTGTGCACGTCGCGCACGCTCTTCGTCATCCGCTCATGAAGACGATGGAGCGCGTGGTCACGTTCACACCCGCGCAGATCGCCGAGTACGCGGAAGCCTCGGGCGACCACAACCCGATCCACCTGGATGGCGAGTTCGCCCGCTCGGTCGGCCTGCCGGGGATCATTGCGCACGGGATGCTCCAGATGGGGATCCTGGGGGAAGTCGCGGCCGAGGCGGCGGGCGGCGGTCGCCGGCTGCGCCGGCTGTACTGCCGGTTCGCCGGCATGGTCGAGCCGGGCGATACGGTGACTTTCGCCGCCGAGGTGACGGAACCCGGCAAGATTGCGCTGAGCGCCGTCAACCAACGCGGCGAAGCCGTGCTGACGAAAGCGTCGGCCGAGTATCGATCCACCTAAGGGGGCGGGCACATGTTCGATCTCACGGGAAGGGTTGCCGTCGTCACCGGTGCGTCCCGCGGTCTCGGCCGCCAGGACGCCCTGACCCTGGCGCGAGCCGGAGCGGACGTCGTGATCACCGACATCCTGGTCGAAGACGATCCCGACCTTCAGAAGACCGCGGATGCCGCGGGCAGCGTGCTGGCGCAGGTGGCGGTGTCGCAGGGCTGGGTGCACTCGAACGCGACCGCCGACGAGATCCGCAAGATGGGCCGGCGCTCGCTGGCCATCAAGATGGACGTGACCAACCGCGAGCAGGTTCGCGATGTCTTCAAGAAGGTCAAGGAAGAGTTCGGGAAGATCGACATCCTGATCAACAACGCGGCCACCCTCGACCACACCGCCCAGATTCCCAACCAGTCCTACGAGCTGTGGGACCGCGACGTCAGGGTCAACCTCACGGGGGCCTTCAACTGCACCAAGGAGGCCTGGCCGTACCTGGTCGAGAACAAGTGGGGCCGGATCATCTTCATGTCGTCGGTGGCGGGAACGCTCGGAGGCTTCGGCCAGGCATCCTACTCGGCGACCAAGGCGGGCCTCATCGGTCTCGCCAAGACGGCGGCGCTCGAGGGTGGCAGGCACAACATCACGTCAAACGCGATCGCGCCCGGCATCATCGAGAGCGAGGCCGGCAAGGCCGCCGCGGAGACCAACCCCATGTACGACCGGTTCCGGGCGCGGACGGTGTTCAAGCGTTTCGGGCAGCCTGAGGACATCGCCCACACGATCGCATTCCTGTGCTCGAACGAGGCGGGATACATCACGGGCGCGGTGATCGAGGTCGCGGGCGGCATCCCTCTGTTCACGGCCTGATGTCCGAGCTCGTCGACGTCAAGCGCGAGGGCGCAGTCGCGCGCGTCGTGATGCACCGCAAGGGCAACAACGCCATCGCCGAGGACCTCATGGAAGAGCTGGCGGCGGCGTTCAGGTCAGCCGGCGAAGATCCCGATGTGCGTGTGGTCGTGCTCGCCTCTGATTACGAGAAGTACTTCAGCGTGGGGGCCGATCTCACCATGCTCGGCACCATCGATCGCCAGTCGCCCGACGCGACGGCGCAGATCGCGGCCTCCATGAAACGCATGAACGCCCACTTCTCGGCCATCGAGCGCTGCCCCAAGCCCACGATCGCTGCCATCAACGGTCACGCGCTAGGCGGCGGCAGCGAGCTCACGCTCTGCTGCGACTTTCGGATCATGGTCGAGGACGGTCGCTCGAGGATCGGCCAGACGGAGTCGTCGCTGGGCATCATCCCCGGCGCCGGCGGCACGCAGCGGCTGCCGCGGCTCATCGGCAAGGCGCGCGCGCTGCGCTACATCATCGAGTCGACGCGGCTGTCGGCCAGGGAAGCCGAGGCAGTGGGCTGGATCGACCAGGCCGTCGCACCAGACGACTTTGCGGAAGCCGTGAACGAACGTGCGGCACGCCTGGCGAAGGCGGCGACCTTCGCCATCGCCATGATCAAGGACGCGGTCCGGCGCGGCTACGACCTGCCGCTGGATGAGGCGCTCGAGATCGAGGCAGGCAACTTTGCGCGGGCGGCTCTCAGTGACGACGCCGCGATCGGGATCATGAGCTTCCTCGCCAAGCAAGAACCCGAATTCACTGGGAGGTAGAGCGATGGCGATGTATCCGATGCAAGCCGCGCCGGAGGTCCACAGGGAGTGGGTGACGACTGCGTTCACCGTGGAAGGCTCGCGAATCGTCCGCAACCTCGGCCTGGTCCGCGGGATCATCGTGCGCTCGCGCAGCGTGGTCGGCAACGTTGGCGCCAGCTTTCAACGCATCTTCGGCGGCAACATCACCCTGTATACGGAGATGTGTGAGCACGCGCGTGAGGATGCTTTCCGAACCATGCTGCAGCACGCGGCCGCGCTCGGCGCGAATGGCGTGGTCGGCGTCCGGTACGACGCCACCGAGGTGGCGCCGGGCGCGACCGAGGTCCTTTGCTACGGCACGGCGGTGGTCCTGCATCCCGCCTCCTGAGCGTGTCGATCATGTGGCCGTTCGTTCGTCGTATGGATGAAGCGGCATCCGAGACCGCCATGAATGGAGATTCGGGATGAAGTACGTGCTCATGTTCGCCGACACCGTCGAAAACCAGCAGGCCTGGGATGCGATGCCCGAGGCCACTCGTATGGCCGCCTACGGGGCAATCAACAAGTGGTTCGAGGAGAACAGCAAGGCGGGCCGCATCACCGGCGGCGAGGAGCTCCGCGGACCGAGCAGCGCGACGACCGTGCGTTTCAAGAACGGCAAGCCGGTGGTCACGGACGGTCCGTTCATCGAGGCCAAGGAGGTCGTCGGCGGCTTCGCGGTCGTTGACGTGAAGGATCTCGACGAGGCGCTCGAGATGGCCAAGACATGGCCCGGGGGCGGCGATGGGCGTGTGGTCGAGGTGCGTCCCGTCATCGACCACTCGAACGACTGACGAAGACGCAAACCGCCACCGACGGGGCTGTCTCCGTCGTGTTCCGGGAGGAGGCCGGCCGCCTGACCGCGGCGCTCGTGCGCACGTTGGGCGACTTCGACCTGGCCGAGGAGGTCGTCCAGGACAGCCTGGTGGCGGCGCTCGAAAAATGGCCGAAACAAGGCATCCCCGACAAGCCGGGCGCGTGGTTGATGACCACGGCGCGGCGGCGCGCCATCGACATCCTGCGACGGGACAAGAGGTATCGCGAGAAGCTGGCCATCCTGGAGCGCTCGCCGTTGTCGCCTGATCAGGTCGAGGCGGACGACCGGCTGCGCCTGATCTTCACCTGCTGTCACCCGGCGCTGTCGCAGGAGGCGCAGGTCGCGCTCACACTCCGAGCCGTCGCGGGCTTCACGACGGCCGAGATCGCGAGCGCGTTCCTCGCCGCCGAGGCAACGGTGGCGCAGCGCATCGTGCGCGCGAAGCGAAAGATCGTCGACGCCCACATCCCATACCGCGTGCCTGAAGGAAGCGAGCTCGCGGAGCGGCTCGACGGCGTGCTGTCAGCTCTGTACCTGATGTTCAACGAGGGCTATCTCAGCCGCGGGGCCCAGGTCGCGATGCGACGGGATATCGCCGACGACGCCATCTGGCTTGCGGGCCTGGTGGCACAGCTCATGCCAGACCAGCCCGAGGTGCTCGGGCTGCTCGCACTGATGAAGCTGAACGTTGCCCGGTCCGCCGCACGGTTCGACGAGGCGGGGGAGATGGTGCTGCTGCCCGAGCAGGACCGGCGGCTCTGGGACCACGCGGCGATCGCGGATGGGATCGCCACACTCGATCGCGCCGGCGCGATGAGGGCGACCGGTCCGTATCAGGTCCAGGCCGCGATCGCAGCATTGCACTCGGAGGCGGCGTCGTGGGACGAGACCGATTGGCACCAGATCGTCGTGCTGTACGACGCCCTGCTGCGCATGGCCGACAGCCCGGTGGTTCGACTCAATCGCGCTATCGCGCTCAGCCACTTCGCCGGACCCCAGCCGGCGCTGGGCGAGGTCAACGACCTGGCGATGACGCTGGAGGGCTACCACCTGTTCCATTCGACTCGGGCCGAGCTCCTGGACCGGCTGGGCGAGCCGGCTCTCGCGCGCGAGGCGCGCCGGCGCGCGCTCGAGCTGTGCCAGAACCCGGCCGAACGCTCACTACTCGAGCGCAAGCTCCGACGCTAGCCTTGCGTCTGCGCGTCGCCACAGACCCAACAGGTCCCGGGCGTGGGCAGGCGTGTAGATCTCTTCGGGCGAGACGAAGTGATGAATGCCGGCGTAGCGCTGGACGTGGATGTCGCCGAACAGCCCCGCCAGGACCTGCACCTTGATGAGCTGATAGTCGTCCGAGAGGTCGCCATAACCAACATAGACCGGACACGAGCACGCCTTGAAGAGCTCGCGGTCGAGGTGATACGTATCGAAGGCGCCGATCATGGCCGAGATGCCGGCGGGACGGTTTCGCATCTCAGCGGGCACCGAGGCAGGGGCTGGTGGCGGTGGAACGCCTGGCTTCAGCTGCAATCGAACGAATTTCGACATGAAATCCGCGCCATCGAGTCCACGCAGCTGCTCCTGAAGGCTCCTGTGAGCCGCTTGCTCTTGGTCGGTGCGGTTGCCGGGTATACCCGCAGGCTCGAACAGGCCAAGGCTCAGCAGTCGATTGGGACGGGTTGCGGCGTACGCAAGCGACACAAAGCCGCCGCCCGAATAGCCCACCAGATGGAATTGGTCGAGCCCGTGTGAGTCCGCAAATCGATCGAGCCCGGTAACCTCCATCTCGACCGAATAGTCCACGGGTGGCATTGACTCGCGATAGACCTCTAGGTCCTTCAAGTAGAGGTCGGCGGCATCTCCGGCGCCTGCCAGCAACGCGCCGTACCTCTGAGCAGCCGGCGCCACGCTACCCGGGACGCAGATGACCTGGTGTTTCATCGCGGACCTCCTCGTTGATAGCGCGAGTCTCCGCCTTCGGACGGTGGGACACATCGCGCGAACGCGCTATTCGAGCAGGCCGTTCTCGATCGCGAAGAGGGTCGCGCCGGCGCGGGTCGCCACGCCGACCTTGTCGTAGATGTGGCGGACGTGGTGGTCGACGGTGCTCGGCGAGATCTTCAGCATCTCTGCCGCCTGTTTCTTGGTACCGCCGCGGCAGATCAGGCGCAGGACATCCACCTCGCGGTCGCTGAGGCCCGCCGGCCACGAGCGATGGACGGGGCGGGTCCGATGGCCGGCGGCGCTCAACACCTCATCGACGGCATTGACGTCGAGCCGGCCCGCTCGCGCTTCGACCCTCAAGGCATCGGCGGCGGCCTCGGGCGCAAGCGCAGGCCGATGAGGACGTGGCTGCGTCATCGCCTGATAGGCGTCCGCGGCCGCCAGAACACGCGCCGGCGGCGGAAGGTCTGGGCGCTTCGACCCGCGGTGATAGCCGGATCCGTCGACGCGTTCGTGATGCGCACCGGCCAGCCCGGCGAGGGGCTCGAGCCGCGTCACCCGCAAGAGAATGCGCTCGGAGTGGTAAGGATGCAGCCGGACGCGTTCCCATTCGCCCTCCGTGAGCGGCGATGGCTTGTCCCAGATGCCGTTCGGCACCGACACGCGGCCGAGGTCATGGACCAGGCCAGTACGGCGAATGGTCACGGGGTCGGCCGGCCATGCCTCAGCAGCGAGCGCGGCCACTCCTCGCGAATGGCCGGCGGTGTAAGGCGACTTCACGTCTACGAAGTCGGCGAAGGCCTCGAGCGTCGCGTCGAGGCGCGCCTCGGGCACCCAGGGATGGGGCTCGGGTTCACGCGCGAGCACCGCCGTCCACGGCGACTCCACGTCCGCCGCTCCCACCACCTCGTCGAAGTGGTGAAGGAAGGTGCTCACGATCGCCGGGTCGTGCGTCAGTCCGCTTCGCGCCCGCAGCATCGCTTTAGCGCGCTCGGCGCCGCCCAGCCTCTGGATGACCTCGGCATCGCGAGCGACGAACACGACGCGCGCGGAAAGTGCGATGTCCTCCCCGGCAGTGCCATCCGGAAAGCCTGTGCCGTTCCAGGTTTCCAGTGCTGAACGCAGCCCATTCCGAATGTTGGATGTCAGGCCGATTCGCGCCGCCAGGTTCTCAGCCAGCTCGCACCCTGCGCGTACGCCCTCGCGGGCCCGCGCCTGACCGCTCGACATCATGCCTGCCAGCAGTCGAGCACGTGCGAGCGGCCCATGGCCCTGACCAACCTTGGGCATGACGTGCGATGTGAACTCCCGTTGCGTTCCGCCGAGCACCGGTGCGATGGCCGCGCGGATGGCGATGTCGTCACCGCCGATCATCGCGGCGAACTCATGAGCGTCGGCGGTGCAGCCGAGGAACCGGAGCAAGGCGACGTAATAAACCTCAGACAGCTCGTCGTCCTCCAGGCCGAGCCGCTCCCCCAGTGCCGTGGCGATCAACGAAGTCCGTAAGGCCTGCTCCAGCGGCTGGCCCATTCCCAGATCCGTAGCCAGCGAGAGCGCTGCCATCAGCTCGGCCAGGCGGAGCCGTTCTGCCACCTCTACGCCTGGCGCGATTCCCCCACCATTCCCAGCTCGGCGCTGCGGCGGCGGATGACCTCGAGCACCTGGTCGACTCGCTTGGGGTCGATGCCCAGGCAGCGGATCACGAGCTCCTTGGTCTCGAAATTGGGATACGAGCCAACAGAGACGTCGGGAAACCTTTCCTCGAGCTCGCGCATAAGCGGGTAGAAACGGGCCTCGACCGCGAAATTGAAGCGCAGCTCGCGCACTGTGGCGGCCGAACCGCCCGCCAGGAATTGTGGTTCCAGCTCCTCTGTGAAGATGCCTTTGAGCTCGAGCGGCACGCCGGGCAGGACGAAGATTTGCTTTCCGTTGGCCTCGTAGACGACGCCCGGCGCCATCCCTCGCTTGTTCCTGAAGACGTGTACCGGATCTGCCGGGATGCGTGCCATCCGCAGGTTGCCCTCGGTCACGTCGGGCGATTCCAGCAGCCCGGCTTCATGCATCCTCCGCACGCGGCGCTCGATGCGGGCGCGCGTCTCTTCCCATATCACCTGCTCGCGGCCGAGCGCCTTAGCGACGGATGCGAAGGTGCGGTCGTCCGGCGTCGGCCCGAGGCCACCGCTCACGAAAACGTGCGTGACATCGGGGTCGGCGAGCTCTCGAGTCAGCTGCTCGACGATCTCCTGGGGGCGGTCGCGGATCGCGGTGACGCGCTTGACCGGGTATCCGAGCAGGCGGAGTCGCTCCGCAAGCCAGTGCGAGTTGGAGTCGAGGGTAAACCCGCCGACCAGCTCGTCACCGACGGCGACAATCGTCGAGACAGGCACTCGAGGGACGATATAACAGTCGTGGTGTCCGAGCGCCTTCACGCCGTCATCCACGGGGACGTCCAGGGAGTCGGCTTCAGGTATTTCGTCATGCGCCAGGCGCGTTCGCTCGCCTTGCGCGGCTGGGTGCGCAACCGAGACGACGGGTCGGTCGAGCTCGTGGCCGAGGGGGAGCGGGCGGACCTGGAGCGCCTGCTCGAGGCCGTTCGACGCGGCCCCAGCCAGGCACGGGTCGGCGATGTCCGGGTGGACTGGTCGGCATCTGCCGGCAACTTACAACCCTTCGACTTGACCTTCTAGCCTGCAACCGGCGGCCCGGCAGCGTCTGTAACACTTCTAGAGCTTTGATCGAGGTTCAGGGCCTCACCAAGTTTTACGACGAGCGCCCCGCGATCCAGGACGTGACCTTCTCGGTGCCCAAGGGCCAGGTGCTTGGATTCCTCGGCCCCAACGGTGCCGGCAAGTCGACCACGATGCGGATCCTCGCGGGCTTCCAGGGTATGTCCGGGGGGAAGGCGAGCGTCGACGGCTTGGACGTCTTTTCACACTCTCTCGAGGTGCGCCGGCGCATCGGCTACCTCCCTGAAAGCAACCCCCTCTACAACGAAATGCGCGTCCGCGGCTTCCTGGACCTGATGTGCAGGCTGCGTGGCGTGCCGCCTTCCAGGCGGCGCGCGCGCGTCGAGCACGCCATCGACGCGTGTGGCCTGGAAGACCGGCGCGGCGAGATCATCGGCCGCCTGTCTAAGGGTCTTCGCCAGCGCGTCGGCCTGGCCCAGGCCATCGTGCACGACCCAATGGTGCTCATCCTCGACGAGCCGACGGCAGGCCTTGATGTCGCGCAGACCCGCGAGACGCGCATCCTCGTCAAGGAGCTCGGACGGCAGCACACCGTCATCCTCTCGAGCCACATCCTGCCCGAGGTCTCGGCGACGTGCGAGCGGGTGCTGATCATCAACGAAGGCCGTGTTGTCGCCGACGACACGCCGCAGCGGCTGACGGAGCGACTCGGCCGCGAGCACCGCCAGGAGATCGAGATGGTCCTGAGGGGTGCGGCGAGCGCCGATGAGATCGACGCGAAGCTGCGCGCCGTGATGGGCGTCGAGGAGGTCACGGTCAGCTCGGAGGGGGACGAGCTCTGGCGAGTGGTGGTGAGCGGCCCCAGCGCCGGCCTTCGCGAGGAGCTGACGAGGGTCGCTGTCGAAGGGGGGCTCGGGGTGCGCGAGGTGCACGCGCGCAGGCTCACGCTCGAGGATGTGTTCCTCAGCCTCACCGGCGACGACGAATCAGAACCGACCGAAGAAGAGTGAGCAAGTCGTCGCGGAGGCGCGCCCGCACCAAGGTCCGCAAGCAGCTGTCGCGGCGTGCGGCCGTGCCGGTGAAGACGGCCACGCTTCCTGCAGCCCGCGCGAGCCATCTCCCGGCGAATCGAGACGCGGCACGCGCGCGGGTCGCGCCCGTTCGGCAGCGATTGGAGCCGGCCAGGCCCGGAGCCGCCGACGCCATCCACGCCGTGCTCTGGCGCACGGGTGCGCTCAACGTCGCCGCCATCGCGCGCAGGGAGCTGGCCGCGCTCTTCGTGTCGCCGGTGGGCTGGGTGGTGGCGGGGGTGTTCACGTTCCTGGTCTCGGGCTTCGGCTTCATCGGCACCGTCCTCGCCGGCCAGGAGGCGACGATGGACGGTGTCTTCGGCGTCATCACCGGTTTCATGACGCTGATCCTCGTGCCGGTCCTGACCATGCGACTCATAGCGGAGGAGAGGAGCCAGGGGACCCTGGAGCTGATCCTCACGTCGCCGGTCCGCGACTGGGAGCTGGCGGTCGGAAAGTGGCTCGGAGCATTTGTGTTCTACATGCTGCTCATCGCCACCACGCTGGTCTACGTGGTGCTGCTGGCGATTTACGTGCCGGACAGGACCTCGATCATGTTGGCGGGCATCTCCATCCAGGTGGGCGCCCTGGATTTCGGGCTCATCGCGGCGACGTATGTCGGCATGCTTCTGGTCGGCGCGGCGGCCATCGCGATCGGCGTCCTGGCGTCGAGCGTGACGAAGAACCAGGTCATCGCCTACGTCCTCTCCCTGGTCGCCCTGCTCGCCATCTGGTACGCGGCGTTCCTCCTGGGTTTGTTCACAGCCCCGCCTTTGAATCTCTTCTTCGACTATGTTGCCGGCTACTACCGCTACCAGGCCTTCAGCCTCGGCCAGGTCTCGCTGCGCGACAGCGTGTACTTCCTGAGCCTCGCGGTCGGCGCGCTGTTTCTGACGACTCGCGTGCTCGAGTCGCGACGCTGGCGATGAGCCGATGGGCGCGGCGCGCCCGCGCCGGTTCGCTGAGTCTTTTCGTCACGACGATAGTGCTGGCTCTCCTGGTCGCCGCCAACGTGCTCGCCTCGAAGTCGACGCAGGCGATCGATCTCACCCGCGGCGGCCTCAACACGCTGGCCCCGCAATCGGTCCTCGCGGCCAAGCGCCTCACGTCAGACCTTCAGGTGATCGGCATCTTCCGCGCCGGGGCGGGCAACGGGCAGACCGAGGCGGAGGCGCTGATCGGCCTTTATGCCGCCCAGAACGCTCACGTGAAGTACCGGCGTGCGGATGCGGACACCGACCTCGCAGACGTGAACCGCTATAAGGTCAAGCGGCCGAACACGCTGGTGCTCGACTACAAGGGAAAGTCCGAGCTGCTCACGCGGGAGTCGCAGGGCGAGGTCGACGTGACGGCTGCGCTCGTCAAGCTGGAGTCCGACCGGGTTCCACTCGTGTGCTGGGCGATTGGTGACGGCGAGCGGTCGCTGGGGGACAAGGACACCAACTCCGGCTACTCGGGGGTGGCGGACATCCTGGCGAAGAACAACTTCGCCTCGCGTGACCTGCTGGCCTCTCAGGTGACCTCGATACCTGGGGATTGCGACGAGGTGGCCGTGGTGGCTCCGACGAAGCCACTGAACACAGCCGCCGTCAAAGCCATCGGCTCCTACCTGGCGTCGGGCGGCAAGCTGCTGATCGCGGCCGACCCCTGGCAGCAGGACCTGACCGTGACCGCGTCCCTGAGCGAGGTTCTGAACCCGTACGGCCTCGGGTTCTCGGGCGCACTCATCGTCGAAACTGATCCCGCGCACAACGCAGGCAACCAGACCATCCCGGCCGCGACGCAGTACGGCGTCTCACCGATCACGGCGAACGTCAAGGGCATCGCCGCGTACTTCCCCCAGTCGACCCCGATCACGGGCACGCCCGATCCCGCCGCGACGTCCGTTGCGATCGCCAGGACCACGAGCGGCGCCTTCGCGGTGAGCAGCCCACGCACCGACTACGCCACGCGCAAGGCGGGCGATGCGGGCGGGCCGTTCACGATGATGGAGACGCTGGAGGAGCCGGCGGGCCAGAAGAAGACGCGCATAGTCGTGTCGGGCAGCGGGGCTCTGGCCGAAAACCTGGTCCTGCCGCCGAACGCGGGGGGCGCCAACCTGGAGATCGCCCTCGCGTCGTTTCAGTGGCTCGCCGAGCAAGACGCGCTGATCTCGATCCCGCCCAAGCCCCAGCGCGCTCTTCCGCTGCCGCTCACCCAGCAAGACCAGAGCACCCTAATCTTCATCACCGGCGTGCTGCTTCCAGGGCTGATGGTGTTCGGGGGTGTCATGGTCTGGTGGCGCCGCCGCGTGTTCAGTTGATGGTTCGTATACCCTTTCGCTCCGCGCCGCTAATTTCTGGTTTCGCGAGAGTGGAGGGTTGGTGGATCCCAATTTAGTTCTATACGGGGTGGCCGGGGGCCTGGCCGCCGTGCTGTTCGCGGTGCTCCTGATCGTCCTCGTCCTGCGCCAGCCCACCGGCAACGACCGCATGCGCGAAATCGCGGCCGCCATCCAGGAGGGCGCTTCCGCCTACCTGAACCGCCAGTACACCGTGATCGCGATCATCGGCGTGCTGATCGCCATCGTCATCGGCCTGGCGATCAACTGGACGACCGCGGCTCTGTACATCGTCGGCGCTGTCCTCTCGGCCGCGGCGGGCTACGTTGGCATGAACATCGCGGTCCGCGCGAACGTGCGCACGGCCGAGGCAGCGCGCGGGGGCTTGAACCAGGCCCTCCAGGTGGCGTTCCGCGGTGGCGCGGTCACGGGTTTCATGGTCGTCGGTCTTGGCCTCCTGGGCGTGTCCGCCGCCTATTACGTCTTCAAGAATCCGGATGCCCTCGTCGGACTCGCCTTCGGGGCGAGCCTCGTGTCGGTGTTCGCCCGGCTGGGCGGTGGCATCTACACGAAGGCGGCAGACGTCGGCGCCGACCTGGTGGGCAAGGTGGAGGCCGGGATCCCGGAGGACGACCCCCGCAACCCGGCGGTGATCGCGGACAACGTCGGGGACAACGTCGGCGACTGCGCCGGCATGGCCGCCGACCTGTTCGAGACCTACGCCGTGACCATGATCGCGGCCATGCTGCTGGCCTCGCTCCTCTTCAAAGGCCAGATCGCCTGGGTGATCTATCCGCTGCTGCTGGGCGCGGTCAGCGTAGTGGGCTCGATCGTCGGCACGTTCTTCGTGCGTGTGTTCAACCCGCGCTGGATCATGGGCGCGCTGTACGCCGGCCTGCTCGTGGCGGTGGCGGTGGCTGTGGTCGGCTTCTACTTCGTGACGCAGTACATGCGCGTCAACGGATACCTCCAGCCGGGTGGCGGCGTGAGCGACCCGAACAACCTCTTCTACGCAGGTCTGGTCGGAGTGGTGATCACCGTCCTGATCGTCGCCATCACGGAGTACTTCACAGAGACCGCGTACTGGCCCGTGCACCTGATCGCCAAGGCGTCGGTCACCGGCCACGCGACCAACATCATCGCCGGCCAGGCGATCGGCATGATGTCGACCGCTCTGCCCGTGACCGTGATCGGCATCGGCATCCTCATCAGCTACAACCTCGCGGGCCTGTTCGGCATCGCGATCGCGGCCGTAGCGATGCTGTCGATGACCGGCATCATCGTCGCCATCGATTCGTACGGCCCGATCACCGACAACGCGGGCGGCATCGCTCAGATGGCCGACCTGCCTGAGGAGGTAAGAGGCGTCACCGACCCCCTTGACGCGGTGGGCAACACGACGAAGGCCGTGACCAAGGGTTACGCGATCGGCTCGGCGGGCCTGGCTGCGCTGGTGCTCTTCTCGTCTTACACGCAGGAGCTCACGCGCGCCGGTCATACGACGGCATTCGACCTGTCGGACCCGCGCGTCATCGTCGGCCTGTTCCTCGGCGGCATCCTGCCGTTCCTGTTCGGTTCGCTGGCGATGCTGGCGGTGGGGAGGGCGGGTGGCCTGGTGGTCGAAGAGGTCCGCCGCCAGTTCCGCGACATCAAAGGCATCATGGAGGGGACGGCGAAGCCCGACTACGGCACGGCGGTCCGGATCGTGACCGCCGCCGCGCAGCGCGAGATGATCCTGCCGGGCATCATCCCGGTGGTGGCCCCGCTGGCGATCGGCTTCATCCTCGGTCCGAAAGCGCTTGGCGGGATGCTGCTCGGCGCCATCGTCACCGGCCTGTTTCTGGCCATCATGATGACCAGCGGCGGGGCGGCCTGGGACAACGCCAAGAAGTACATCGAGGAGGGCCACCTCGGGGGCAAGGGGTCCGAAGCGCACAAGGCGGCCGTCACAGGCGACACGGTTGGCGACCCCAACAAGGACACCGCGGGTCCCGCCATCAACCCGATGATCAAGGTCGTCAACATCATCGCGATCCTGATCGCGGCCTCGGTCGCGTCGCACTACCTGATTCCCTAAGTCGGCAGTACACTCAGTCACGAGGGTCGTGACGGTGGACGACTACCAGAAGGAGATCGCCGACCTCGAAGTCCAGATCGAGCAGCTGGTCGAGGTGGAGGGCGACGCCAGGACCATCGCCGAGCTTTCGATGCAGCTCGAGATCCTCAAGGCCATCTACACGCGGGCTCTCGACCTGCTCGAGCGCGGCAAGAAGGATTCGGCTCTTCGATACGGCCTTCGCATCCAGGGCTACGGCGACTGGACGCTCGACAACGTTTACGCGTTCGTGTACGAGCGTACGGTCGAGCTGGAGCCTCAGCAGCATGGGGCTTTCGTGGGCGGGATCAAAACCACTGATTTCGCCTTGCTGCTCAACTCATAATCCAGGGTCATGGAAACCGCGCTGACGCCCCTCGAGTTCGCGCGCCGCGCCCGCAAGCTGTACGGTGATCGGGAGGGCGTCGTCGACGGCGACCTGCGGTTGACCTACGAGCAGTTCTTCGACCGCTGCGATCGATGGTCCGCCGCTCTCCAGGACATGGGCGTGAAAAAGGGCGACCGCGTCGCCTACATCGCCCCCAACACGCACGAGCAGCTGGAGTCGTTTTACGCGGTGCCGCAGATCGGCGCGGTGCTCGTGCCGATCAACTACCGGTTGACGCCTGACGACTTCGTCTTCATCACGACGCATTCGGGCGCCAAGGTCCTGTGCGTACACCCCGACCACATGGAAGCCGTCGACAGCGTCCGCGGCCGGCTCGCCGGGGTCGAGCATTTCGTGGCGCTGGGCAGCGCGGGCGGCCGCCGGGGATGGATCGAGTACGAACCCGCAATCGCGAGCGCGGGCTCGAATTTCAAGCGGCCCGAGATAAAGGAGAGCGACCTGCTCTCGCTCAACTACACGAGCGGCACGACCGCAAAGCCGAAGGGCGTGATGATCACGCATCGCAACGCCTGGATGAACGTGGTCGGCACACTGGTGCACCTGCACCTCGGCGTGGATGACCGCTACCTGTGGACACTCCCGATGTTCCACGCCAACGGGTGGACTTTCGTGTGGATCGTCACCGCCGTCGGCGGCACGCACGTCTGCCTGCCGAAGGTCGACCCGGCGCGCGTGTTCGAGCTGATTCGCAAGGAGAACGTGCGCTGGCTGTGTGCCGCTCCGACCGTTCTCATCGCGCTGGCCAACGCACCGGTGACGGCACGGGGCGAGATTCCTAGTGGCGTCAACGTTGTGACGGCCGGCGCGCCGCCGGCCGCCGCGACCATCGAGCGGATGGAGGGCGAGTTCGGGTGGGAGGTAACACAGGTCTACGGCCTGACCGAGACCTCACCGTTCCTCACCATCTGCGAGCCGCGGCCCGAGCACCGCCGCCTGGCACCGGTCGACCGTGCGGTCATCAAGGCACGAACGGGCGTCGAAATCATCACCGCGGGCGAGCTGAGGGTGGTGGACGGCGAGGGCAGGGACGTGGCGATGAACGGCCAAGATCTGGGCGAGATCGTGTTCCGCGGCAATGTGATCATGCAGGGCTACTACAACGACCCAGAGGCGACGAAGAAGGTGCTGGGCGACGGATGGTTCCACACCGGCGACGCGGCAGTGATGCACCCGGACGGTTACGTGGAGATCCGCGACCGGATCAAGGACGTGATCATCAGCGGTGGCGAGAACATCTCGTCGGTCGAGGTCGAGGGGGTGCTGCTCCGGCACCCCTCGGTCCAGGAGGCGGCGATCGTCGGGCTTCCGCACAAGAGGTGGGGCGAGGCGCCGCACGCATACGTGGTGCTGAAGGCGGGTTCGGAGGCGACCGAGGAGGAGCTCATCCAGCTGTGCCGCGATCGCCTTGCGCATTTCAAGGCGCCCCACAGCGTCACGTTCGTGCAGGAGCTGCCAAAGACTGCGACCGGCAAGATCCAGAAGTACGTGCTGAGGAAGGGAGCCGCCGCGATCGTCCGGCAGTAACCGGCGCTAGGTCCAGACCTCGGTCCGCAACCACGTCAGCCCGTCCTTCGTGACTCGCGCTTTGACCAAGGTGCCCGGCGCCAGGTAGCGCTCGTCGAACAGCTGCACCGTGCGCGGACGAAAGCGATAGAAGCAAAGCGCGTCATCGGTTCCGCCGTAGGTCTTGAAACGCGCTGCGTAAGCGCGCTCGGCTTCGCGAGCCACGCGTCCGCTGACCTCCGCGGCCGTCCCATGGAGCTGCATACCACGATCTGGCCGGCCCCAGACCTGCGCGGACTTGAACACAGTGACCGCCGCCGACGGATTCTTGGCGAGATTGCGCGAATGCAAGGAGTCGGGGTCGGAGATCCAGCAGACATCGAAGATGTCGGTCCACGCGAAGTAGACGTGGCTGATGTGTGCACGCGCTCCAGGTGAAATGGTGGCGATGGCACAGAGGGGAGAGGCGTTCATCAAGTTGCGGGCGACCGTGGTGAGCTTGATCGACGACCAGCTCTTGGCCCGGCGCTCGACAGTCACGATTCCAGCCTACGACCTGGCCGCCACGCGCCTACCAGATGAGATGCATTCGGCCCCTGTCCCGTTACGCTCGAACGACCACGCCGAAGTTCACGATCGAAATCGACGAGCACGTACAGCTGTCAACCTGCACGCACTGCGGAAATCAGTTTTCGCGCGTTCATGGCTTCCTGTATCGAGACGCTGAGGCATTGGCCGTGTATTGGGCCGACCTCTACAAGGATCACCCGGAGCACCCGGAGCCCCGCGCTGTCCTGACGGTGGCGCTTGGCGATGACTGGTCGGACACCGCGGATCCATCAGGGCATGCGTGGGTTGAATTGAACGTGTGGCCCTCAGACAACGAGATTCGGATGTCATTCATGGATGTGGAAGGCGACCTTGATGCAGCCCACTTTGGTCTCCCCCTGAACCGAGAGGCCGCGCTCGCCTGCCCCGACAAAGATGCCTTCCTCACGGCGGCCGACGAAATCGTCTTCCAGGACGAACGTGTCGCTGTGCTGCTGGGTGCTCGCCGGTAGGTTGCTGCGACCCTGCGCGGTTCGCAGCTGATACCAAACCCGCGGCAGTATGCATTGGCGGGTTTCAACGGCGTCCCAAACACGCCGGCGCATGCACTGGCGGGTTACCACCACGCGCGGCGCCGCGAGACGCGCCTGTAATAGGCGTCCTCGAGCCAGCGAAGTGGCGGCACGAAGTAGAAGGAACCGAGCACTGCCCACCCGCGTCCAAGCGCCCTCAGCGTCCGGCTG
>DASPYG010000029.1:0-5169 GCA_035636885.1 Candidatus Nitrosopolaris sp. | reverse complement strand
CGACAAGACCATCCCGGCCACCGCGATCGCCCTCATCCGCCTCGACCGCCCCGCCATCCTTCTGTATGGCGGTTCGATCATGCCCGGGCGCTTCAAGGGCAAGGACGTGGCGGTGGGCGAGGTCTACGAGGCCATCGGCGCCGTGGCCGCGGGCAAGATGAGCGAATCCGACCTCGCTGAGCTCGAGATGGTCGCGTGCCCTGGCCCGGGTGCGTGCGGTGGCCAGTACACGGCCAACACCATGTCGATGCTGATGGAGGTCATTGGACTCTCTCCGTTCGGCTTCAACTCGATTCCAGCCACTGACCCGGACAAGCCGCGCGCGGCGGATGCCGCGGGTCGCTCGATGATGTCGGTGCTGGAGAACGACCTCCGGCCCTCCCGCATCCTCACGCGGCGAGCATTCGACAACGCAATCGCAGCCGTGGCGGCGAGTGGTGGATCCACCAACGCAGTGCTGCACCTGCTCGCCATGGCCCGCGAGGTTGGGGTCGAGCTCGACATCGACGACATCGATCGCATCAGCCGCCGGACTCCGCTGCTGTGCGACCTCAAGCCGGGCGGCCGCTTCGCCGCGGTCGAGCTGCACCGCGCCGGCGGCATCGGCGTGCTGACGAAAAGATTGATCGAAGGCGGCTTTGTCGACGGTGATGCCCTCACCGTCACCGGTCGCACGCTCGGCGAGGAGTGCGAGACGGTCCGCGAGACACGCGGCCAGGAGGTTGTGGCGCCGCTCTCGAAGCCGCTGCGCGGCGAGGGCGGGCTCGTCGTCCTCCGCGGCTCGCTTGCGCCCGAGGGCTCGGTGGTCAAGGTCACGCAGCACACGCCGACCACGCATCGGGGTCCAGCTCGCGTTTTCAACCGTGAGGAGGACGCCTTCGCGGCGGTGACCGGCGGCAAGATCAAGGCGGGCGACACGGTCGTGATCCGGTACGAAGGCCCGCGCGGCGGACCCGGAATGCGCGAGATGCTCCAGGTCACCGCGGCCATCGTGGGCGAAGGGTTGGGCGAGACGGTCGCGATGGTGACTGACGGTCGCTTCTCGGGCGCGACGCGAGGGCTCATGATCGGGCACGTGGCGCCCGAGGCAGCCGCCGGCGGACCGCTGGCAGCGCTTCAGGATGGAGACATCATCGACATCGATGTCGAGAGCCGGCGAATCGCGGTCGAAGGGGTGGATGCGGCCGCGCGGCTGAAGGGCTGGTCGGCGCCGGAGCCGAACTATCGCAAGGGCGTGCTGGCCAGGTATGCGCTGCTCGTCGGATCTGCATCTGAGGGCGCGATACTGAAGCCGTAGCTCCCCACCCGGCCAGATTTCCACTCCGCTGACGTTTACATCCATTGATTTGACCTCGACTGCCCGGGGGGCCTAGAGTGCGCGTGGTCTTGCCCATGTCCAAGCACTGGTTGCGGCATTTCGTCCTCGCCACGATCTGCGGTCTGGTGCCGCTTCTAGCCATGGTGCCGGTGCAGGTATCGAGCCCATCTCACTTCGCAGCGGTGACGCCCGCCGCCCCGATCACGCCCTCGGAGAGCGCCGTCCTGCAGAAGTTCCGGGACAGCGGACCTCCCACGATGGCGCAGGCGGCCCAGTTCGAGGCGACCGCAACGCCACGCAAATTCGCGCAGACGCATGTTGCCGCGACCGCGATCCCGCAGGCGGTGAGCAACCCGCGGCTCTTCCGCGAGGTGTTCGGCTTCGCGTTCGCGAGCAGCCTCGGCGATCCCACGATCGGGTATCCGTCCTGGAACTTCGGGCTGCTGTCGACCGTCGCGTACTTCGGGATCCACGTCGACTGGACCGGTGACTTCAGCGGCGGCTCTGCCTGGAATACCTGGAACGACGCCAACGGGCCCGTGCCCGGGTTCATCCAGACCGCGCATGCCAACGGGACGAAGGTGGTGCTGAGCATCGCGATGTTCGACTCCACCAACGGCACTCCCAACATGTGCTCCGCGCTGCAGCGGAGCTCGTTGACGATTCAGCGCACGGTCGCCCAGGTCGCCGCCAAGGGCATCGACGGGGTCAACGTCGATTACGAAAGCAACAACACGCTGTGCACGGATCCCAGCACCGGGGCCGTCCAGTACTCGCAATCGCTGCTGACGACCTTCGTCAAGAACCTGCGAGCGGCGCTCCCATCGGGCTCGTACCTCTCGATAGACACTTACTCGGGCGCAGCCGGGTTCCGCGACGGCACGGGAGCGTACCTGGGCTTCTTCGACATCGGGGCGCTGTCCAACTACGTCGACTCGTTCTTCGTCATGGCCTACGACATGGAGTACGGGAACTGGTCATCGCCGCCGCTGAGCTGCCCCACCTTCTGCATCGGCCCGACGGCGCCTCTGACGACGTATCTCTTCAATGACAGCCGCGCCTCGTCCGAGTACCGCGCGGTCGTGCCCGCGTCGAAGATCATCATGGGCATCCCGTATTACGGCCGCAAGGAATGCGTGGCGGGATACACGCCCAGCAACGCGCCTCCCAACGCGGTGGGGAGCACCACCCCGGTGGCCGACGGTTACCTCGACGCGTCGACCGAGAACGGATACGTGAACAACAGCGACTACCACATCCACCGCGACACACGCGACGCGGCCGGATCCACCCGCTGGGACACGTTCACGAGCTCGACGGCACAGTGCACACGCGAGCTGTACTGGGACGACGCCACCTCGCTTGGCAACAAGTACAACCTCATCATCAACGACCACCTGCGCGGGGCCGGGATCTTCGCGCTCAACTACGGCGGCGCAGCCCCCGAGCTGTGGTCGCTCATCAACAGCAAATTCGGTCACTGTGCGAATGCGGCAATCTCAGCAGACAAGACCTCGCCGCAGATTCCCGGCACAACGATCACGTTCACCGGCAGCGCTTTCTGCGCGGGCACGGCTGAATACCGTTTCTGGATTTCGACACCCGCAGGCGGCTGGACCGTAACCCGTCCGTATTCGACGTCGAGCACGTGGGCCTGGACGCCGCCGGCCACGTCGGCCCTGGGTACGTACCAGATCGAGGTCGACGCCCGGAACCTCGGGTCGTCGGTCGCGTACGACACGTTCGCGACCATGTCCTTCCGGCTGGCGCTCTGCACGACGCCGATGCTCGGCACCGACCACGCGTCGCCCCAGCTGCCGGGCGCGAAGATCACGTTCACCGCGACCGGAACGTGCCAGGGAACGCCGGAGTACCGATTCTCCGAGACAGCTCCAGGCGCCGCCAAGACCGTCGTCCAGGACTACAGCACCACCGCGACCCTGTCCTGGGACACGACCGGCAATCCGTACGGCGCGTATGGCTTCGCCGTCGATGTGCGCGTCAAGGGTGTGTCCGCAGCCGCCGAGGCATCGCAATCGATGACGTTCCTGCTGACGTCGTGCATCGGCGCCGCGCTGACCACGGACAAGTCGTCGCCTCAGCCGACAGGCACGGCAGTCGGGCTCAGCGGCAGCGCGACGTGCGTGGGCTCGCCCCAGTACCGCTTCTCAATCCAGCCGCCTGGAGGCGTGATGTCAGTGGTGCAGGACTTCGGCAGCACGAGCACGTTTGCCTGGAACGCCAATGGCGTGGGCGGAATCTATGGCCTCGAGCTCGATGCCAAGGACGCTTCGGCTCCGGCGAGCACGATGGTCAGCTCGATCGTCGCCTTCGCCCTCGCGAGCTGCGCGTCGGTCACCCTCACAACGAATCCCTCGTCGCCCCAGGTGGCAGGCACGACGGTCGGGCTGACCACTACAGCCAGCTGTGCAGGCACCGCCCAATATCGCTTCTCGGTCCGCAAGCCCAACGCAGGCTGGACGATCGTCCAGGACTTTGGCGGGCCGAACACGTACGGCTGGGACACGACGGCGCTGCCCCTTGGTGGCTATGGCCTCGAGGTCGACGTTCGCAACCAGGGTGCGACATCGACGTCTGAGGCCAACGCGACGGTGACCTACACCATCGCCAACGCTGCGTGCACGACTCCAACGCTCACATCCGACCTCGCCTCGCCACAAGGTGCGGGCGTGGCGGTCACCTTCACCGCGACCACGACGACGTGTCCCTCGCCCCTGTACAGGTTCTTCGTCCAGACCCCGGGTGGGGGGTGGACGATGGCGCAGGACTACAGCACCGTGAAGACTTTCCGGTGGGCTGTGAGCGCTCCCGGAGGCAGCTATCAGATCGAGGCCGACGTGCGCGATTCTTCGCGGCCGGTTTCGTATGACCAGTTCGCGGTCGTGCCATACGTGATCAACGTGTGCACCGGGGTGGCGATGAGCCCAAGCGTGCCATCGCCTCAGGCCGCGGGAACGCAGATCGTCCTGACTGGGTCGGCAAGCGTCGCCAACTGCCCCAACCCGCGCTACCAGTTCTGGACGCAGGCCCCGGGATCGAGCACGTGGACGGTGGCACAGCCTTACTCATCGAGCGCCACCTTCAACTGGAACACCGTCGCCGCAGCGCCCGGCACCTACCATCTGTCGCTCTGGGTCCGTGACGCCAGCGGCGTCGCGAGCTACGACAGCTTCGTGCCCGGCACCGCGTACACGTTGACGCTCGCCCGATGCGTGTCGGTGACCGCATCCGCGGCGCCTCCGTCACCGCAAGGCTCGGGCACTGCAGTCACCATCACCGGCACCGCATCCGGCTGCCCCAACCCTCGGTACCAGTTCTGGATCCTGGCGCCGAGCGGCAGCTGGTCGGTGGCTCAGGCCTACTCCACGAACGCCACGTTCAACTGGAACACCACGGGTCTGGCGGGGACCTATCGCTACTCGGTGTGGGTGAGGGATGCGAGCAGCGCCAACACGTACGACGCCTATTTCCCAGGCACCGCCTACACCCTGACACCGACGCCGTGCCCGTCGGTCACAGCGTCGGCGGCGCCGGCCTCGCCGCAAGCCTCGAGCACCGCGGTCACCGTGACGGGCTCGGCTTCAGGCTGCCCCAACCCGCGCTATCAGTTCTGGTTCCTGGCCCCGGGCGGGAGCTGGAAGGTGGCACAGGCCTATTCCTCGAACACCACGTACAACTGGAGCACGATCGGACTGCCTGCCGGCACATACCGGTATTCGGTTTGGGTTCGCGACGCCAGTAGCGCGGCCGCTTATGACGCGTTCTTCCCCGGCACGGCGTACACGCTGACGACAACTCCGTGTACGTCGGTCACGGCCTCCGCTGCGCCG
>DASPYG010000028.1:0-35644 GCA_035636885.1 Candidatus Nitrosopolaris sp. | reverse complement strand
GCAGCTCTTTCCTCATGGGCTCGAACAGCAGGTCTCCGGCAGCTGCCACTCCGCCGCCGACCACCACACGATCGATGCCGAGCAGCACGACCACGTTGCTCACGCCAATGCCGAGGTAATGCCCGGCGGCGGTCAGCCCTTCCTGTGCTCGCCGGTCGCCCGACCGAGCGGCCTGCACCGACTCGGCGACGGTGGCACGTCCACACGCCGCAACGATCGCGTCGGCCTTGGCCAGCGTCTCCAGGCATCCTCTGTTGCCGCAGCCACACAGCTCGCCGGCGGGCAGTACCGTCTGGTGCCCGAACTCCCCGCCGGTGCCGTCGCGACCCATGTAGAGCGACCCGCCGAGGATCAGCCCACCGCCGACGCCCGTGCCGAGCGTGATGCCGAGCATCGAGTCCACGCCGCGGCCGGAACCGAGCCGGTGCTCGGCGAGGGTGAAGGCGCGTGCATCGTTGATCAGCCGGGTGGGCGCGAGCGCCGCCGCGCTCACGGGGGCCGCCACCTGGACCCCGGCCCACGTCCCTGGCACGTTGGGGATGAAACGGGTCGCGCCCGTCACGGGATCGTAGAGGCCCGGCACGCCCACACCGACAGACTCGATCCGACCGCCATGGTGGACGGCCTCACGGGCGAGCGCGACCAGCTGCTCGACCACGCTGTGCTCGCCCCGGCTGGTGTCGGTGGCCACCTGACCGGTTGCGGCCACGCGCGGCAGGGGTCCGTCTTGATCGAGCACGACCCACTTGATGTTGGTCCCGCCAAGGTCCAGACCGAGGTGAGCGCCGGTCAATCTACGCTCTGTCCAGCCGTCGCGGACACGGCGCTTATAGTGCCACCCATGTCTGAGTCAACGGTCGTCACCGTGCTCGGACCAATCGCGCCGGTGGACCTCGGCGTGACCGACGCGCACGACCACCTGTTCCTCCGCAGCCCGGCTCTTCCAGGACAGGAGTTCGACGACCCCGACCGCGCGACGGAAGAGGTGAGCGCCGCCAAGCGCGGCGGGCTGCAGGCGATCGTAGAGGTCACACCCATCGGTCTCGGGCGCCACCCGGCGGGAATGCGCGCGGTGGCCGAAGCCACCGGAGTCCATATCGTGGCGGCCACCGGCTACCATCGCGACGCGCACTATCCGCCGGGCCACTGGGTGTGCGAGGCCCCCGTGGAGGTTCTCGCCGAGCGGATCATCACCGACCTTGTGCAGGGGATGCACCCCGACGACTGGCTGTCCGACGCGCCTTTCGACGCAGCCCGTGCGGGCGTGATCAAGGCGGGGGCGTCTTACCAGCACATCTCCCCGCTGGAGGAACGGCGGCTGATGGCGGCAGCCTGGGGCCATCGGGAAACGGGTGCGCCGATCCTCGTGCACACCGAGATCGGCACATGCGGACATGCGATCGTCGATGTGCTGGCGCGCGAAGGCGTCCGCTCCGAGCGCGTCATCCTCGCTCATATGGACCGCAACCCGGACCTGGAGCTTCACATCGAGCTCGCCGAGCGCGGCGTCACCCTCGAGTACGACACAGTGGGCCGCATCAAGTACCGTCCGGACAGCCAGCTGCTCGACCTCATCGAAGGCATGGTCGAAGCCGGCCAGGCCAACCGGATTCTGCTCGGCCTCGACCTCGGCCAGCGGGATTATTTCCACGCGTACGGCGGCGGTCCAGGGCTTACTTACCTGATGGAAACCTTCGTGCCGCGCCTGCGCAAGCGCATCGGATCATCCGCGACCGATCGGATCCTCGTCGACAACGGGGCCGGCGCTTTCGCGACGTCGAAGTGATGAACGAGCGGTTCGACGTTGTGGTGGTGGGGGCCGGCTCCGCCGGCAGCTCGGCTGCGATCAGCGCGGCGCGCCGCGGGGCGCGGACGCTGCTCGTCGATCGCCTCCCATTCCTCGGCGGCACGTCGACCGCGGTCCTCGACACCTTCTATGCCTTCTACACACCTGGAGAGAAACCCCGGCGCGTGGTCGGCGGCATCGGCTGGGAGGTCACGGGACGGCTAACGGCGGCGGGGGTCGCCTTCGAGCGGCCGAACACTTACGGCGCGGGCACTGGCGTCACCTACGATCCCGAAGCCCTGAAGGTCGTGTGGGAGCGGCTCGTCGAGGACGCGCGGGTCGAGGTCCTCCTCCACACATGGGCCACTGGCGTGCGAATGCACGAGAGCCGCATCCACTCCGTGCGCCTGTGGAACAAAGGCGGTGAGTCGGTCGTCGAAGCAGGCGCGATCGTCGACGCATCGGGCGACGCCGACCTGTGCGCCATGGCCGGCGTGCCGTACGAGGACGCGAGCTCGACGCCCAACCTGCAGTCGCTGTCGACGATCTTCCGAGTCGCCAACGTCGACCTGGATCGCGCGGCCAAGCTGCCCAAGACCGACCTCTGGGCCTTGATGCGCAAGGCAGCGGAGAGCGGTGACTATCGCCTTCCCCGCCTCGAGGGCTCGTGGCACCGGACCCCCTTTGCGGGTGTGGTGACAGTGCATATGACGCGCATCCCCAACGTCGACGCGACGGATCCGCGCCAGCTGACGCGCGCCGAGATCGAGGGTCGCCGCCAGGTGCAGGAGTATCACCGTTTCCTTCGCGACCTCGTGCCCGGCTTCGAGCGATCCGTAGTCGTCGCCACGAGCCCCGCGATCGGAGTACGTGAGAGCCGGCGGGTGATCGGCGACTACCGCCTCACTCGCGACGACGTGCTCGAGGCGAACCGCTTCGATGACGAGATCGCGCTCTGTGGAGCCCCCATCGAAGACCACGTCGCGGGCACCGGCACCACGTGGACGTACGTGCCACACGGCGGCGTCTACGGCATCCCGTTTCGCTGCCTGCTGCCAACAGGCGTCGAAGGCATGCTCGTTGCGGGACGGTGCTTCTCGGCCACGCACGATGCACATGCGTCCGCGCGATCGATGGCCACCTGCATGGCGATGGGCCAGGCGGCCGGCACCGCGGCGGCGCTCGCGGTCGCGTCGGATGTATTGCCGCGGTCTATCGATTCGGGCGTGCTGCGCGCCCGGCTGGCCGACGACGGCGCGCTGCTGGATCCGTATGAGCCGGTCCCAGACTAGCTCGCGCTGACTCCGGCGACGGCCATCACGTGGCGGACACGCTCGACCGCCAGCTCCGCATCCCTCAACAGCCCGGCGTCGTCCGCGAGCACGAACAGCTGGGCCAGGTGCACGGCGGAACGCCCGCTCTCCAGGCCTCCGACCATCCGGAAGTGGTCCTGGCGCCCGTTGAGGTAGGCGGCGAAGACGATTCCCGTCTTGTAATAGAAGGTGGGGGCCCCGAACACATGCCGCGCGAGCGGCACCGTCGGTTTCAGGATGGCGCCGAACTTCTCCGTGTGGCCTGAATCGAGGGCGACGAGCGCCGCTGATGCGGCCGGAGCGATCAGGTCGAACGCGCCCAGCAGCGCGTCGCTGTAACGCTCGCCGTCGCCGGCGATGGTGGTGGGGTAGTCGAAATCGTCGCCCGTGAACATGTGGACGCCATCTGGCAGCCGGCGTCTCATGTCGATCTCGCGGGCCTGATCGAGCAGCGACAGCTTGAGCCCCTCCACCTTGTCGCGGTTGGCGGTGATGATCTCGAGGCACGCGGCCATCGCGCCGTCGAGGTCGGCGTGACCCCAGTAGCCCGCGAGCGCGGGGTCGAACACCTCGCCCAGCCAGTGGATCAGGGCTGGCTGCCGGAGCTGTGCGAGCACATGGCCATAGACGCGCGCATAGTCGTCCGGACCGCGCGCGATCCGGGCCAGCTCGCGGCTGGCCATGATGACGACCTGGCCGCCTTGCCACTCAACGAAACCGCACTGCTCCTCGTACGCGGCTTCGATGTCGCGAAGGCTGTGCGCCGACCCTGGCGCGAGCTGGTCCGTTTGAGCGCCGCAGACGATCCTGCCGCCGACGGCCCTGGCTTCGGCGACCGAGCGCCTGATCAGCTCCCTGGCGGCGTCCCAATCGAGGCCCATCCCGCGCTGCGCCGTGTCCATGGCCTCCGCCACGCCCAGGCCATAGCTCCAGATGTGCCGGCGAAAAGCCAATGTGCGCTCCCAATCGATCACGGCCGGCGACATGGGGCTGACGTCGGCGAAAGGGTCGGCGACCACGTGCACCGCGGCATAAGGGATTCGTGAGCGGCAAGCGCGGCCGCTGTCTGCATAGAGGAACTCGCCCTTGACGCGGTAGTCGTAGACGGTGCCGTCCGCACGAGGCAGACGGACGAGCTCGCCCAACGTCAGATGTCTTTCGCCGCCCGCATGGCCGCGATCTCCTCATCCGTGCAGCCCAGCTCGGTCAGCACCTCGTCTGTGTGCTCGCCGAGCTCGGGCGGCGGGCGGCGGAGCGTCGCCTCGCCCGAGCTGTACCGCACCGGGTGCTTGAGCACGCGCACGCGGCCTGCCCGCGCGTGGTCGAACTCGAGAACCGGCGCGATGTGCTGGACGGCGACATCCTCGAAGGTCTCTTTCAGGCTCTTGACCGGCGCACACCAGATGTCATGGGCTCGGAGGAGCTCGACCCATTCCGCCGTCGTGCGCCTGCGGAAATATGGATCGAGCGCGGCCCTGATCTCGTCGCGCTTCGTGAATGCGATGGCCGGATCCCCGTAAGGTTCCAGGTCGGCTGGGCTGCCGAGGACCTCGCTGATCGCTTTGATGGGCGCCATCGAGATCGCGAGGTGGCCGTCGGAGGTGGCATAGAAGCCGTACGGCACCGAATGAAAAGTGTCGGCAACACGATTTTTCGGGCGCCTGATCTTGGTGCCGTTCAGGTGATACACGACCGGCTCTGTCTGCAGGTCCAACGCCGCCTGCATCATCACCAGCTCGACCCTCTGCCCTTCGCCGGTCCGTTCGCGATGCACCAGCGCGCCCAGAATCCCCATCGCCAGGAGGCTCGCGCTGTGCTGGTCGACGACCGCGGCTGCGGACACCGTCGGGCCCTCGCCTTCGGTCCCGGTGTTCGCCCCGAGCCCCGAGATCGCCTGGATGAGGAGGTCCTGGCCGGGCAGGTCGCGGTACGGGCCGTCGCTCCCATAACCGGAGCCGGCCGCATAGATGATCCGAGGATTGATCTTGCGCATGTCCTCGTAGCCCAGGCCCAGGCGGTCCATGACGCCGGGCCGGAAGTTCTCGACCGTCACGTCCGCCGTCTTGACCAGGCGCCTTGCGATGTCGACCCCCCGCTCGCTCTTGAGGTTGAGCGTGACGCTGCGGACGTTTCGGTTGGCCAGGAGGAAGAACGCGCTGACGCCACCCAGGAAGGTGTCGGCCCCGGCCCAGCTTCGCTCCCACGCGCCTCGCCCAGGCGGCTCGACCTTGATCACGTCAGCGCCCATGTCGGCCAGGTACTGGCAGGCGGCCGGCCCGAGCAGGAACTGCGTGAAGGCGATGATGCGCACGCCCGCGAGCAGCTGGAGACCGGGCTCGCTCACCTCACCAGCTGCATGATGTGAGTGGCCACCGCGACGAGCTCGTCCTTCTGATTCTTGACTTCGATCTTCGCGATCGTGCGTTCCCGTTCCCGCTCGACGCTTTCGATCTCGTAGTCCACGGTCAGCGTGTCGCCGAAGTAGACCGGCTTCAGGAAGCGCACGCGGTCGTAGCCGACAGATACCATCGGGCGGCCGAAGTCCTGGAGGATTTGGGTCGACGCGGCTGATGTGTAGCCGAGTATCAGCGTCCCATGGGCGACCCGATGCCCCAGGCTGGTCTTGCGGCAGTACTCCTCGTCGACATGGTTCGGATCGAGGTCGCCGGTGATGCCGGCGAATAAGTAGACGTCCGACTCGCTCACCGTCTTGGTGAAGCGTGTGCGCAGCCCGATCGTGATGTCGTCGATGCCCTCACCGCTCACCACCAGGAGCTCCCCGCGCTGATGCCGCCGTCCACGTAGATGGTCTGGCCGGTGATGAACCGCGCCCCATCAGAGGCCAGGAACGCGACCACGTCGGCGACGTCCTCCGGGGTGCCGAGCCGGCCCAGGGGCGTGTGCTCGATGCTCGCCGTGACCCGCTCTGGGAACTGCTCCATGTAAGCCATCGTCAGCGGTGTCTTGATGATGCCCGGACCGACAGCGTTGACGTTCACACCTTTCGGCCCCCACTCCACGGCGAGGCTGCGCACGAGGCCTGACACTCCCGCCTTCGTGGCCGCATATGCGGCCCGCAGGTTCATGCCGTGGATGGCCGACAGAGAGCTGGTCACGACTACGCGTCCACCCGGTCTCGCAAAGAGAAGCGGCCCGAACACCTGGCAGGTCACGAAAACACCGTAGAGGTTCGTGTGGATCATCTCCCACAGGGCCTCGTCCTCGAGCTCGAGCGCCTGGACGCGTGTGTTGACCCCGGCGTTGGGGACCAGGATGTCAAGGCCGTCGAGTCGATCTCGCACGGCTTTCAGGGCATCGGTGTCTCGAACGTCGGCCGCCTCGACGGTGGCGAGCGGATCTTCGCTGAACTCTCTGCGGAAGGCCTCGATCTGGTCTTTTGCCTTGCCGATGGCGATGACCCTGGCGCCATCCCGTCGCAATGCGCGCGTGATGGCGAGGCCGATTCCGCGCGTGCCTCCGGTGACGAGTGCGGTCCGGCCCTCGAGGCTCACGATGCCGCTTTGACCCGGACGCTCGCGAACGGCTTCAGGATGTGCTCGGCGAAGAGCTCGAGCTGGCGCTCGTCAGCGGTCATCGTGTGCAGGAATATCTCCTCGACGCCGGCGTCGATGCGCTCCTGGATGCGGCGCTGGATGTCCTCGATCGTGCCGGTCAGGTACACGGCCTCGATGTAGTCCCAGGGGCGCTCGTCCGAAACCACGCCGAGCATGTATCGCTTTTGCTCTTCGACAGCTGCATCGCGCGAGGCCCGCTCACTCAGCCAGCAGAAGTTCTCGTGCGCGACCGTGAATTTTTTCTGGGCCCTCGACGTGCCGCGGCGGGCCAGCTCCGCGTCGATCTCCGCGAGATCCTCCGTCATCTGCTTCGGGTGCGACGTTGGGCGGACGATCCATCCATCCCACCCGCAGATCCTGTCGAGAACGTTGGGCGACATCTCCGCCTTGTCGGGAGAGGCCTCGTGCGCGTACTGCTGCCCGCCGGCCACCCACACCGGCGGCACGTGGCTGAGCGGCTCGACCGTGATGTCGCTCATCCGGTAGTACTTGCCCTCGAAGGTGACATGGGCTCCGCTCAAGAGCTTCATCGAGGCCTCGAGAATCTCATCGGTGCGTGCGCCTCGCTGCTGGCGCGTGCTGCCGGTCGACTCGAACTCGGGCGGATACCAGCCCGTGCCGATCCCGTAGACGAACCGGCCTCCGCTCAGGTGCTGCAGAGTGGCGATCTCTTTCGCCAGCAAGACCGGCTGCCGCGTGGGCAGGACGAGCACCGACGTGCCGAGCTTCACCCGGCTGGTCACCGCGGCAACGTGCGCCAGGGTCATCATCGGCTCGGTCCAGCTCACGCGATAGAACCTCGCCGCCGTCAGCAGGTGGTCGGTGATGAACAGCGAGTCGAAACCGAGCTCCTCCGCTTTGATCGCAAAACGGCGGACCTGGTCGCCATGCCTGGCGTCCTGGCCGGGCAGCAGGTACGAGGGCACGAAAACGCCGACCTTCATGCGCTGACCTCCGCAAATCGTGATCTCTCACTCGCCGGTCGGCCCTCGAACAAGTCTCGCCCCGCGACGAGCGCGTGAATCTTGGCGTCGGCGATCGACCGCGCCAGCATCCAGAATCCGCAGTCCGGGTGCACGTAGGCGATCCGCTCGGCACCGCCGAGCAGGTCGGCGGCGGTCTGGATCCGAGCAGCGACCTCGCCCGGCTTCTCGACCACGGTGGTCTTGATGTCGATCACGCCCACGCCGAGCTTCAGCTTCGGGTTGATGTCGCGCAGGACCTCGAGGTCGCCATAACCGGGACGCGCGAGCTCCAGCACGACATGGTCGGCGCGCAGCAGGTCGAAGAATTTCACAAGCCGTGCCCAGCTGCCCGACTGGATGCGCTGGCCGCCGTAGTTGCCGAAGCAGAGATGGACGGCGGGCTGGTTCGGGACCGCGTCGAGGATGCGGTTGATCGCCTCCGCCGCGAGCTCGGCGTCCTCGGGGCGGCCTGGAAGGTTGGCCTCGTCGACCTGGACGCACGCCGCTTCGATGGACCGCACCTGCGCGGCCAGCACGTCTGCGATGGCGAGGGTCAGGGCCGCCTGGTCGCGATAGTGGTTGTCGAGGAGCATGCGTGCGAGCATGTACGGGCTGGTCAGCGTGAACTTGATCGGCCGCAGGCTGATCGCCGCGACGCGCTCGTAAGCCTCGATGAGGTTCAACGTGCCTTCGCCGACCGGCCCTTCGACAACCCCGGCCGGCCGCTTCCGGAAGCCCAGGTGCGCGTAAGACCGAAAGAGATCGACGTCAGCTCGCCGGATGTCGGAGCGGATCCCGTCCAGCGGCCGGACGAAGTATTCGATCATCCCGTTTGTCTCCGGGTGGTCGGGGTCGAAGCGATACAGCTCGCCATCCACGACCAGGTCGATCCCGGCGAGCTCCTGGAGGTGCAAGACGACGGCGGTGGCGTCTTTCAGCGCCTGCTCCCCCGGATGCGCGACCAGCCACGACGGGATTGGATAGCTGCCGACCAGCGTCGTGAGAATGCGGGGCGCGCTCATGGTTCCTGCACGTACTGGATGAGAACGCCGTCGGCGCGACCCGGGTCGACCAGGCCCACGACCGTGCCTCGCGAACCGGGATGAGGTGCCTTGTCGATGGGCACGAATCCATGTCGGGGCGCCTCCGCCAGCGCCACCGCCACGTCATCGACCTTCAAGGCCAGGTGATGGATGCCCTCGCCACGTTCGGCTATGAACATGCCGACAGCGGTCGTGCCGTCGAGCGGCTCGAGCAGCTCCACCGCCACCTGCCCCCTGCCGAAGAAGGCGACCCGCACATCCGGGTGCCTCTCTTCCCCGCAAAATTCAAGGCCGAGCGCAGTCTCGAAATGGTCACGCGCCTCGTCGATGGACCTGACCGCCCATCCGAGATGGTGGATGGCGGGCACGCTAGCCTGTCTTCCACACAAGCTCTGATTGACCCGCGATGGCCACGGCCATAGTATGGGGCAATGACGGAAATCCATTTCCATTTCTGTCTGCATGAAGCGCACGGTGCCTAGGCAGCAGCGACCGGCCATCACGGTCAAGTCTGCCAACGGTCGCGCGCAGGCGCCCGTGCACCGCCTGCCCATCCTTTCCGATGTGGCGCGCCAGGCGGAGGTCTCGCTGACCACGGCTTCGCGAGCCCTGGATCCCGACAGCGACCATCCGGTCAGCGAGCGCACGCGGGCGCGCGTGGTGGCGGCGGCCGCGAGGCTGGCGTACCGGCCCAACCCCATGGCACGCGCCCTGCGCACGAGGCGCGTCCCGACCATCGCGATCGTCGTCCATGACGTGAGCGACCCGTATTTCGCCGAGATCGTCCGCGGCGCCACAGCCGCCGCCTCCGTGCGCGGATTCCTCACCGTCGTCTGCAGCAGCGACCGCGACCCGGCGACCGAGCTGCGTTACATGGAGATGCTCTGTGAGAGCCGCGTTTCCGGCGTCATCTTCGCGGGCGGCGGCCTCGACGAGCCGGACTACCACCGCCGCATGAGCGGCTACGCGCTCAGCATCGCGCACTACGGAGGCGCCATCGTCGCCCTCGCTCCCCGCTCGGAGCGATGGCCGGCCGAGCTGCCCGACAACAGGGCCGGCGCCCGCACGGTCACCGAGCACCTGGTGTCTCTTGGTCACTCCCGCATCGCAATGATCAGCGGGCCCGCCACCCTGCGCACCAGCCGTGAGCGCGAGCATGGCTACCTCCAGGCGATGAAGGCGGCCGGATTGGAGCCGTCGATCGTCCGCGCCGACTTCACCGTCGGCGGCGCGGTGCGGGCGATGGCACGCCTGGTCGCGCACGATTCGCCCACCGCGGTGTTCGTGGCCAGCGACACGATGGCCCTCGGGGTGCTGACGGAGCTGCGGCGCCGAGGCATCGAGGTGCCGCGCGACGTATCGGTGGCAGGCTTCGACGACATTCCGGGCCTGGAGTTCACGCACCCGGCGCTCACCACCGTGCGGGTCCCGATGGCCGAGCTCGGAGCCGCCGGCGTGGCGCGGCTGCTGCGCCAGCTCGACGGCGACGACCTGGGGAACCGAACCGAGCTTCACCCGGTCGAGCTCGTGGTCCGCGAGAGCACCGGCAGGCCCGGCGAGGTGCGGGGTGGGGTGTAGGCACGCGCCTCGCTCAGCGCCAGCCGCGCGCGTCGACCGTTTGCGTCGTCACCTCACCGCTCACACCGATGACCGCAAGCTCCGAATTCAGGTTCACGGTGGTGCACGCGTGCGTCGGGACGATCACCACCAGGTCGCCGATGGTCAAGCCGGTGCCTTCGGCGGCCGTGACCACCGCGTGCTCCTCGCTGAGCCGCTCGACTGTCAGGTGTGGCTTGCCGACGACGATGCCGAAGCCTGTCATTCCCGGCACGCGCAAGTCGGCCGAGAGGCACTTGGACCCGGCGTCGACCACAGCGCGATCGGCCGCGGGCGTCGACACGACGCATGCGACGACGGCGAGGGCGCAGTCCTCGAGGCGTTGGGAGCCGAGGGTGACCTGATTGGCGTCGCCGTACACGTACGTCCCCGGCCGGACCTCGCTGATGCCGTCGAGTGGATACGCCCCTACAGTGGGGGTCGAACCGATGCTCAGCACGCGCACCTCGATTCCGTTGCGGCGCAGAAGGTCGGCGGTTTCGAGCAGGCCATTGACCTCCTCCCCCGCTGCCGCGCGGCGTTCGGCGTCATCTTTCGCCCGGTAGGCCTGGCCGCCGTGCGTCATCAGGCCTCGGAACCGAGAAGGGCCGATCGCGCGCACGAGCTCATTTACTGCCGCGACCGAAGCCACCCCGGCCAGGGTGCCGATGCGGTGAAGGCCGGTGTCCACCTCCCACATGACCTCGACCCTTGGGGGAACCCTGGTCGCGACACCCACGTCGTCCACCGCCACCGCCAGGTGTGTTACTTGCTGTGCGAGGGCGCCGAGGCGGCGCAGCTTCACCTCGCCCACCGGCGGATGCGCGAGGAGGATGTCGTCGACGCCCGCAGCGGCAAAGGTTTCGGCTTCCTGCAGCGTCGCCACCGTCAGCCCGGCCGCGCCCAGGTCGACCTGACGCCTGGCGACGGCGACGCTCTTGTGGGTCTTGGCGTGCGGCCGCAGCCTTACACCGGCGTCCGTTGCAAGGTCGGCCATGCGGCGCAGGTTGCGTTCCGTGACCGCCGCGTCGACAAACGCCAACGGCGTGCCGCGCTCGGCCGCCACCGCGATCGCGACGTCCGGGTTCACGATCGGCTGACCGGCATCGTGTCAGGGTAATCGGAGCAAGGCTGATGGCATACGACAGGAAGCAAGGCCAGCACCACGTTGCGCAATCGGGCCGGCCTGATTACCGAGTCGAGGTGGGACGCGCGGCGGTGCCCGTGGGCGTGGCGCGAACCTTCGTGATCCTCGACGGCGCGCGTGCGGCGATCTTGAAAGCTTGGACCTCGACCCTGATTCCCGCCACCGGGCGCAGGCCGGATGCCGCCGGCGTCGGCGCCGCGGAGTACATCGACGCGACGGTGCACATGGTGCCGTCGCTGCGGCCCGCGCTCATCCATGGGATCGATGAGCTCGACCGCCTCGCGCACGCGTTGAGTGGAACAGGCTTCACCGCAAACTCCGCCGCCGAACAAGAGCAGCTGCTCCGGAAGTTCCAGGCGACCGACGACACGGATGCGTTCAGCATGGTCAACGACTTCACGTACGAGGCCTATTACGGCCACCCGGATGTGCTCGCCGCGATGGAAGCCGAAAACGGATGGCGCGGCATGGGCCCGATGACGGGCGGCGAGATGGCGCCGTTCGACCCTTCGCTGCTCGACCGGGTGCGCAAGCTGCCACCCCGATATCGCGTCGTCGAGGCGGAGAAAGGGGTCACGAGATGAGCCGCGAGGCGGGCGCGGACGTCCTGGTGATCGGCTCGGGGGCGGCCGGCGCGGCGCTGTGCAAACGACTATCGGAGAAAGGTGCCAAGGTCATCTGCCTCGAGCAGGGCGATTGGATCGACCGCGCGCGGCTGCCGAAAGCCCATGTCGATTGGGAGGTGCGGGGCCGACGGCACTGGGCAGCCAATCCCAACGTTCGGCGGTGGCCGTCCGACTATCCGGTCAGCAGCGAAGGCGAGGACCCCGTCGACGTGTACATGTACAACGCGGTCGGCGGAAGCCAGGTTGGCTTCGCGGGCAACTACTGGCGCATGGCCCCTTCCGATTTTCGCGTGCGCACGCTCGACGGGGTCGCGGTCGACTGGCCTTTCGACTACGAGGAGCTCGCGCCCTACTACACCATCAACGAGGCGGAGGTCGGCGTGGCCGGCCTCGCGGGCGACCCTTGCGGTCCACCTCGAGAGCCGCTTCCGAATCCGCCCGCCCCGATTGGCCGGCCTGGGCAGCTGCTCGTCGACGCCTACGAAAAGCTGGGCTGGTACTGGTGGCCGACGGAGCAGTCGATCACCACGCAGGCGTATCGAGGCCGGCCGGCCTGCATCAACCTCGGGTGGTGCACGTTCGGATGTCCACAGGGATCGCTGTCGACCGCCGACCTCACGTACTGGCCGGGCGCGCTCGCGAATGGGGTCGAGCTGCGCACGAATGCGCGCGTCCGCGAGGTCGTGCTCGGTCCCAACGGCCGCGCCCGAGGCGCCCGCTATTACGACAAGGACGGCGCCCTCCAGGAGGTCAACGCCGCGGTGACCGTGGTCGCGTGTGGCGGCCTGGGCACGCCGCGGCTGCTTTTGATGTCGTCATCGGCGCAGCACCCGGATGGCCTCGCCAACTCGAGCGGGTTGGTCGGCAAGAACCTGATGGTCCATGTGCAGAGCTTCGCGAGCGGGCTGTTCGTGGATCCGGTCGACGGCTGGAACGGGACGTGGGGCGGCACCGTGTCGACGCGCCAGTTCTACGAGACCGACCCCGCGCGCGACTACGTGCGCGGATTCATCATGAGCGGCTGCCGCGGCTGGTCGGCGCTGAACCTGGCGTTGCAGCTGGCGCCCTGGGGCTCGGGACATCACAAAGCCTTCGACGAGCACATCAACCACGAGATTTCGCTGTACCTGTGCGGCGAGGACCTTCCCGAGGAGAGCAACCGCGTCGAGCTCGACTGGGCCCACCTGGACGCATACGGAATGCCCGGCGTGGTGACGCATCACGAGCTGAACGAGAACAGCCGGAGGCTTGGCCGCGACATGATCGAGCATGCTCGGCAGGTGCTCGACGCCGCGGGCGCGAAGAGCGTCCGTGACTTCGGCCTCGCGCCCATCTGGGGATGGCACCTGCTGGGCACCGCGCGAATGGGCGACGACCATAAGACGTCGGTGGCGGATCGTTTCAACCAGGCCCACGACGTGCCCAACCTCTTCATCGCCGACAGCAGCAGCATGCCGACGAGCGCGGGCGTCAACCCGAGCTCAACCATCCAGGCCCTCGCGCTGCGCTGCGCCGATCACATCTGGGAGCGCCGGCGCGATTGGACCGCGGCCGGGTGAGGTGAGCGAGAGCCGCCAGGGCGCCGACGGCGAGCACTCTTACGTCGGCCGGTCGATCCGGCGGCGTGAGGACCTGCCCATGACTCCAATGCGCGTTTTCGCGGCGCTCGATAATTTGCGCCGTGACGGCAAAGGCTGACGCCATGGCTCAAGACAAGCTCTTCCGCCTGGACGACCGGGTCGCTTTGATAGCGGGCGGCAGCGGGGCGATCGGGGCCGCGATCGGGGAGGCCCTCGGCCGAGCCGGCGCGTCGGTCGCGATGGCCGGCCGCTCGTCGGAGCGGACCGAGTCGGCGGCGGCCAAGGTGCGGGAGGCCGGCGCGGAAGCCCTGGCGCTGGTCGCCGATGTCAACGACCCGATGGAATGCGAGCGCCTCGTCGAGGAGACGGTGAGCAGGTTCGGCCGCCTGGACATCGTCGTCAACGCGGTGGGAGGCGGAGCGGGAACCGCGCTCCATCCTGCCGAGCAGTACCCGATGTCGGAATGGGACCGCATCATCGACCTCAACGTCCGCAGCACGGTGCTGGCGACGCAGGCGGCGGTCAGGGCGATGATCGCCGGCAAGCGCGGTGGACGCGTTCTGAACATCTCCTCCGTCCGCGGCCAGCTGGGAATCGATGCGGGCTACTCCGCTTACGTCGCCGCCAAGGGCGCGATCAACTCACTGACGCGCCAGTGGGCGACGGAATGGGCGAAGTACGGGATCACGGTCAACGCCATCTCGCCGACTTTCGTCGAGACGCCCCAGGTCGCGTCGATGCTGGCCGACGCGGACTTCAAGGCGCGATTGGTCGGCCGAATCCCGCTCCGGAGGATCGGGCAGACCGACGACCTCGTGGGGGCGGTGCTGCTCTTCTGCTCCGACGCCTCGTCCTTCATCACCGGTCAGATCCTCACCATCGACGGCGGCCTGACGGCAACCCAATGAGATCGGTGGGGGCGACGAGCATGGAACAGGTGACCGCCAACGTCTTCACCGACACGACGCTGCGCGGCTGCAACCCGAGCTTCGTCGTCACTTCGGACGGTGTCGTCGTCATCGACACGCCCCAGCTGCCCACCAAGGCGGTGGCGATGCGCAAGCTTGCCGAGTCTTACGGCCCGATCCGCTACCTGATCAACACCGAGCACCACATCGACCACATCTTCGGGAACTACTACTTCAAGGGTGCCGGCACGGTTGTGCACCACCAGGGCGTCGACGAGATGTTCATGAAGGTGCTGCCGAATATCGACCCTTACGCCTATGCGGCTGAGGCGATTCCGACCGACGATCCCGAGGGCGCGGCCATCTTCCCCGACCGCGAGACTTACTTTCGCGACCCCAACAAGGGCACGATCGTGTTCACCGGGGACGTGACGTTGCGCGTCGGCGGCCACACGTTTCACTTGCTACATACACCCGGTCACACCCGCGGACAGATCGCCGTGCACGTGCCCGAGGAGCGGGCCGTGCTGACCGGCGACACGATCTTCCACGACTGCCAGACATGGCTGATGGAATCCGACGTTCCCATGTGGCTCGAGGCCCTCGAACGCGTACGTGCCCTGGACGTGGACCACGTGCTGCCTGGACACGGACCCGTGACCACGACCGACTACGTGGCGACGCAGCGCGCCGTGCTGCTCGATTGGGTGAGCGCCGTCTCCGATGCGATCGCCAAAGGTTGGTCGCGAGAGGAGACCATCGCGCGCGTGAGCTTCGCCGACCGTTATCCGGTCGACATCGGACAGGGCTACATGATGGAGCACATCCAGACGAAGAACGCCGCGTCGCTTTACGACAAGCTGACCGCAAAACCGGCCAAGAGCATCTAGGCGCGTCCGGCCTCAGCCTCGTCGGCGCGAGTGCGGCCCGCGAGCAGGATGAGCTCCTCGTGGAGCTCGAACCAAACTCCGTGGTAGCTGTCGACCCTCGGCGAGGCGACGAAGCGATGATCGCCCGCGCGCGCGCTGGCGAGAGCGCGGGCCAGCCGTTCGCGGTAGCGGTCCAGCTGCCGAGGCGCCTGGGGCAGCGTCGTCAGCCACTTCGCCACGTCGTCGTGCAGCTCGCCGATGCGATCCAGCACCCTGGCGTCGTAGGCCGCGTCGCTGTGGTCGTTGAGCGCTCGCGCTCCTGCTTCATCGCGCAGCTGCCAAGAGGTCACCGCCTCTTTCATCCGTTGGTCGAGCGCATGGAAATCGTCGAGCGCGGCCATCGCTCGTGCGTCGCCCCATCGCGCCCGGTCTTCCGCCAGCAAGGCACGTCCCTTCGTCTTGCCTTCCTTCGTGAGGCGATATGCCCCATCGTGCAGCTCGATGAGGCCGCTGTCGATGAGTTTCGCGGCAGGCAATGCATCGGGTAAAGCGGAGCCTTTGATCAACAGGGCTCGGATCGCGTCATCGGAGGACACGCCCTCGGGGCCCTCGGCGCGGGATGTCTGTTCATCGCCGGCCGCGCCGATCTCGATGCCAAGCTCCCGCGCCCACCCGAGCAGCGTGGCGGCCTCCGGTGCGACCGTCGACGTGCCGGCGACGGCGCCCGCGAAGATCTCGCCAGTCCCGCCGTCGATGGTGATGAGTTCGCCGGCTTCCAGCACCCTCCCGCCCACCTCGATCCAGCGATCGCCGACCCTCACACCCTCCGCGCCGACGACGGCCGGAATCCCCCATCCGCGCGCCACGACGGCGGCGTGGCTGGCAAGGCCGCCCCGGCTCGTGAGCACGCCCGCCGCGCGGGCCATGCCGCGCACATCGTCGGGTGAGGTCTCCGAGCGCACGAGGATCACCGGGCGCCCGCTCGAGGCCGCGGCCACCGCCGCATCTGGCGATGTCGCGATTTCGCCTGTCGCCATGCCGGGCGAAGCCCCGAGCCCGGTGGAGATCGCGACCGGACGATGGGACGCGCCGTCGGAAATCATCGGCGGATGCTCGAGAAGCTTGGCGACCCTCTTCACAGCGTCGGCACGAGAGAGCGGGAAACCAGGCGCCTCAGCCATGTCGACTGCGATGCGCAGCGCGGCGCGCGGGCTTCGCTTGCCGACCCGTACCTGCAGCAGCCAGAGCTTGCCCCTTTCGATCGTGAACTCGATGTCGCACAAATCGGCGAAGTGTCGCTCGAGAGCAACGGCGTGCAGCCTCAGCTCGCGGGCCACCGCCGGCAAGCGCGCATCGAGGGCGCTCAATGGTTCGGTGGGGTGGCTGCCAGCCACGACGTCCTCGCCCTGCGACGCGAACAGCACGTCTCCATAGATGCCGGGCTCGCCGGTGGCGGGATTGCGCGTGAAGAGCACCCCCGATGCGGAGTCGGCACCGAGGTTGCCGAAAACCATGGCCTGCACCGTCACGGCCGTGCCCAGGTTTTCGGGGATGCCTTCCCGGCTCCGGTAGGCCACGGCACGCTCGCTGTTCCAGGAGCGGAAGACCGCCTCCGCGCCTTCGCGCAGCTGCCGCCACGGATCGGAGGGCACCGTGTCGGCGCCAACGCTCTTGGTGAACATCTCGACCAGGCGGCGATGGCAGTCCTGGGCGAACGCGGCGTCGCCTGACGCTGCGGCGAGCCCGCGCTGGGTCTCGTTGTTGAGCCCGACGTTCAGGATGGTGTCCATCATCCCCGGCATGGAGACGGGCGCCCCGGAGCGGACGCTCAGCAAGAGCGGGTTGCGGGGATCGCCGAATCGCCGCCCCGCCGCCGACTCGAGTGCGCCCATCGCGCCGCGGATCTCGTCATCGAGCCTGGCCGGCCAGCCGTCGGAGAGGTAGGCCCGGCACGCGTCGGTCGTGATGACGAAACCTGGTGGCACGGGCAGTCCCAGCTCGCCCGCCATCATGGCGAGGTTGGCCGCCTTGCCTCCGACAAGCGCAATGAGCTGGTCCGGGGGCAGGTCGTGCCGGTGACACAGGTCGAAGACGAAGCTCACGAGGGGCGGCCTTCTCCACCGCGCGACTTCTGGATCTCGCTCCATACCCGCTCGGGCGTGAGCGGAAGGTCGCGGATGACGGCTCCGGCCGCCTCGGCCACGGCCGACGCCACGGCCGGTGCGGTCGCCATCAGCCCACCTTCACCTGCACCCTTGGAGCCGTAGGGCCCGGGCCCGTCGGCGTTCTCGACGACCATCGACTGCATGTCCAGCGGAAGGTCCTTGGTCGTCGGGATGCGATAGTCGAGCGCCCCGAGATTCATGATGCGGCCGGCCTCGTCCAGGATGATGTGCTCCATCAAGGTGTGGCCGAGACCCATCACGGCGGCGCCCTCGTCCTGCATCGCCACGTGCTGCGGGTTGAGGGCCCTGCCCACGTCGGCGACGGTGACATGGCGGACGAGGAGGATCTCCCCCGTGCCCTCGTCCACCTCGACCTCGGATGCGCTGCAGCTGAACTCATAAAAGGACGGAGCCCCGCCCAGCGGGTGGTCGGGCATGTGCTCGCTGCGGTAAGACCCGACACCGATGACCTCCCCGCGGACCTCGCTGAAGCGAGCGTGCAGCACTTCGACCAGGCTCGGCGTTGCTTCGAGTCGCAGCTCCGCCGCCATCTGCTTCAGCTGGGCCTGGATGTCCTGACAGGCCCGCGCGACGGCCTGGCCCATGAAGACGGTCGAACGGCTCGCCGAGGTCTGAAGGTCGAACGGCACCGAGGCGGTGTCACCCATGACCACGCTCACCCAGTCGACCGGGATACCGAGCTCATGGGCGGCTACCTGCGCCAGCACCGTGCGCGCACCCTGGCCCATGTCCGAGGTTCCCGCCAGCACCGTGGCGCTGCCGTCCCAGTGCAGCCGGACGATCGAATACGAGGCGCCGGTCGTGGCGGAGGCTTTGATGGCGACGGCGAGGCCGCGACCGCGGCCGGCCGGCAGAGGCGTGCCCCAGCCGATCGCCGCGGCCGCCTTGCGCACCGATTCGGACCAATCGCCGTCGGCCGGCGTGTCGCCCGGCACGAACGCTTCGCCCTTGCGGGCCAGGTTGCGAAGCCGGATCTCGACCCTGTCGATGCCCAACCTCCGGGCAGCGTCGTCGAGCTGCGATTCGTGCGCCCAGGAGACCTGCGGCGTTCCGAAGCCGCGAAACGCCGTGCTCGGCGTGGTGTGCGAGAACAGCGCCCTCGCGACGATGCGCGCGGCCGGGACCCGGTAGGGACCGCACGCAAGGTAGCTGCCCTTGGCGATGACGCGCTCGGCGATGTCTGCGTACGCGCCCATCAAGAAATCGCTGTCGATGTCCTGGAACGCGATGGTGCCGTCGCTGTGGAAGCCCGTGCGCGCGTGAATCCGGCACGACGTGCGGCGAACCTCCTGAAACGTCTCCTCCAGCGTGAGCAGCAGCCGCACCGGACGGCCGGTGCGCAGCGCCAGCAACGCCACCAGCGGCTCGTACTTGGGATGCTGCTTACCCCCGAACGCGCCGCCTGGATCCGGAGCGCGCACGCGTACCTTCGCCACCGGCAGGCCCAGCACCCTCGCGATCATTCGCTGCATCTGAAACGGGTTCTGGGTCGGCGTCCAGACCACAACGCCACCCTCCTCTGGCGCCGCGATGAACCCATGTGTCTCGATGGCGAAATGCGTGACCATCGGAAACGCGTAGACGTTTTCGACCACGAGGTCGGCCTTCGCACCGTTCACATCGCCCCATCCGAAGTGCAGCTCGCTGAGCACGTTGCTGTTGCGGCGGGGGTCGTCGGGCCGGAGCTCGGGTTCCTGCACCAGCGGTGCATCGGGAGCAAGCGCGGAGTCGATCGTGTACACGCCGGGCAGGACCTCGTGCTCCACACGCACCAGCTCCGCAGCGGCCTCGGCCGCTTCCTTCGTCTCGGCCACGACGGCGGCCGCCGGCTGCCCGTGATACTTCGTCTCGCCGATTGCGAGGACCGGCTTGTCTTCGTGGACGGGGCCGAACCTGGGCATCGGGCCCGGCATGTCGGCGGCCGTGAACACGCCGACCACGCCGCCGGCGGCCAGTGCCGCGCTCGTGTCGATCGAAACGATCCGCGCGTGGCCGCAGTCCAGGTGCACGAGCTTCACGTGCAGCATCTGGTCGAGCCGGATGTCGGCGATGAACTGTTGATCGCCCGTGACACGAGCACGTCCGCCCGCGCGCCGCACCCCAGCCCCGACCGGCTCTGCGGTCATGGGTGCGCCTGGCCGGCGGCGACCACCGCCTCGCAGATCTGCACGTAGCCGCCACAGCGACACAGGTTTCCGGATAACCCCTCACGCACCTCTGCGAGCGTCGGATGGGGGTTCCGCTGCAGCAGGTGATGCGCGGCCATGACCTGTCCCGGGATACAGAAGCCGCACTGCACCGCACCGGTGGCGAGGAACGCATCCTGCAGCATGCTGAGGTGCCCACCAGCAGCCAGCCCCTCGATGGTGGTGATCTCGGCGCCGTCCGATTCCGCAGCCAGCACGAGGCACGAGTTGACGGCCCGGCCGTCGACCAGCATGGTGCACGCGCCGCATTCGCCCAGGTCGCAGCACTCCTTCGTCCCCGTCAGCCGCAGGCTGTCGCGCACGAAGTCCAGCAGGGTCATGTTCGCCTCCGTCTCCACCTCGCGCTCAGAGCCGTTGACGGTCACGCGGATCTTCACGGTCAAGCCGCTCCCAGCCGCTCGATCGATGAGCGGAGCGCCCGCCGGCTCATGACCAGGAGCATAGCCTCGCGATATTCGCGGCTCCCGCGCACGTCCGAGATGGGGCTGGCGTGTTGAAGCAGCTGCCGCAGGGCCTGGTCTTTCGTGTCGTCGCCCGCGGATGCATCGGCGAGCGTTCCGCTTTCGTCGGTGACCAGAAATGGTCGCGGGCCCACAGCACCGAATGCGAACCGCGTGCGACCGCTCGCGCCGACCAGGCAGCATAGGCTCACGGTCGCCAGGTCCACGCCTCGCCTGCGCGTGATGCGGTCGAAGGTGGCAGCGCGGCGCTCGGTGGCGATCGGCAGCTCGATCGAGGTGACGAGCTCTCCGCGCTGCAGCACGGTCTGCCTCGGACCGACGACGAAATCCTCGAGCTTGACGCGTCGGGCGCCGCGCGCGCTCGCTACGTTGGCCACGGCCTCGTACACCAGCAGCGGCGGCGCGGTGTCGGCCGCCGGCGACGCATGACAGATGTTGCCCGCCAGCGTGGCCCGGTTGCGGATCTGGACGGACCCGACGACCGCGGCCGCGTCGGCGAGCGCCGGAAACCACATCCCCACCAGCGCGTTCTCCTGTACGTCGGTCATCGCCGTGGCGGCGGCGATCGTCAGCCACCCCCCGCGCTCGCTGATGCCAGGCCTGAGCTCGGCCACGTGCTTCAGATCGATCAAAACCCTGGGGTTGCGCGAGCGATTGCGGAGCTCCACGACCAGGTCGGTGCCGCCCGCGAGCAGGCTGGCGTCGTCGCCATGCTCGTCGAGCAGAGCGATTGCCTCGGAGAGGGTCGCGGGCCGCTCATATGAAAAAGGCACCATCGGAGCCGGTCTCAGAGGACCTTGCGTCGCGTCTTAGTGGGGTCGCGCCATTCGGTCTGCCGCCAGAGCGTCGGCGCGCGGCTCCCCCCCACCGTCGCTCCCAAGAATGTCCACCGCCCCGGTCGTGCCGTTGACCCGGATCCGGTCGCCGTCCTTGATCTTCCTGGTCGCCGACGAGGTGCCGATGACGGCGGGGATGGCGAACTCGCGCGCGAGCACGGCGGCGTGCGAGGTCAGGCCGCCGGCGTCGGTGACGAGGCCCGCCATCTTGGTGAAGAGGGCAACCCAGGCCGGGTTCGTCATCTGGCAGACCACGATGTCGCCCTTGCGCACGTGGTCGAACTGCTCGACGGTCAAGACCACGCGCGCGATGCCTTCGATGACTCCGGGAGAACCGCCAAGGCCTTCGATGTGGCTCTCGACCCTGGAGGCCTTGCGCTCAAACTTTTCGGGGAAGCCCCAGTTGGTCAGGTACGGGACCGCCAGCTGGGTGGCGGTGACAGTGCCGATCCAGTCCGGCGGCCGCAGGCGATAGGCCGCCTCGCGCTCCGCGCGGCGCGTGGCGACGAGCTCGAGGGCATCGAGCGCCCCGGTGTCCGCCATGTAGACGCGCAGCTCGTTGTACTCGAGGAACATCACGTCGTCCGGCTGCTCGAGGGCGCCGTTCTCGACGAGCTTGGCTCCGATCGCCATGAGCACGAGGCGAAGGTGGGCGTTGGCGCCCTGGTCGATGTAGAAGTGATGGTCGGGCGTGAGCGGCGCCATCAGCAGGTTGATGTCGTTGAGCCGCTGCACCTCCTCGAGGCCATCGCCAGACAAGCCGTCAAGAAGTTCCTCGCTCGCTGACCGTATGTCCTTTTCCACCGCCGCGATCGTCTTCGGGTAGTCGTAGCGGGTCTCGACATATCCGCGCACGAGCTCGATGACGGGTTCCGCCTGCTCGCGCACGGTCGGAAAGACGAACTCGTGGCTCCAAACAGCGTGGTAGCCGTACTCACGCTGGTACGCGGTCACGCGGTCCGCCAGGAAACGGCGCCCGCGCTCGGACTGCGCGAGGACCTCCATGACGTCCCTGGCTGTATCACCGCGGAATGCCGTCGAAAGCGCCGGATCCCTGGCGACCTCTTCCTTGAGCTCCCACAGCGCCTTGATGGAATCCCAGTTGCGATCGTTCGACGAGTTCTGCAGGCGGCCGACCAGGGTCTCGTCGACGCTGCCGCGCCACTTCTGGATCGCGCCTCGCAGGTTGAGCGTCGCCGAGAACTGCGCGAAGTTGAGCATCCAGTGGATCTTCCAGTGGCGGTCGTGGATGTCGATCGCGTCTTCGAGCAGGCAGGCGAGCTCCATCAACGTGAGCCGATCCGCCTCGTCCAGCTTCGTTTCGAGATACACGTAGTTGCGCGTCATCTCGGGGACGAGGCGGTCGCGCCACCAGTCCGCAAAGTTCCGGCCGTAGGTCGGCAGGACCGCGTCCAGGTACTTGCCGATCGTGGCGGGATAGGCCGCATCGCGCGGTACAGCGGCCGAATGCCGGAAGCCATACCGGGTCGAGTCGATGAGCAGCTTCGGGTCCGCCGGGATCACCGCCGTGTAGACGTAGCCATTGACGAACTTGGCCAGCCAGTCGGCCGCAAAAGGCGTCCCGAAGCGCCGGAACATGTGGTCGCACGTCAGCCACCAGCCGCCGATGTCGGCAAACATGGGGCTCAAGGGGTTCGGGCAATGCAGGTCGTCGAACACCCACAGAAGCTGCTTCTCGGCTTCCGAATCCCAGGTCACCGGGAACTGGTCGTCGCCCAGGAATTGACCGAGAGGCTCGTCCTCGGGGGTCGCCACGAGACCGAATTATCGCGTCCCGAATGGGGCTTTGCGCGCACTCCAGGGGTCCAGGCGCAGCCTCTGAGCTCGTGGGGTTTAGTCGATATGATGGTTGGCGACGTCTTTCGAGATGGTCGAGCACATGAGCGCATCTGTACCTCGCGTCTCATACAAGAGCCCTCTGCATCAGATGACGCAGACGACTCCAACCTGTCTGTGGAACGACTCCGCGTCAATCGACGAGCTGACGCGATCCATCGAGGACGGTGCCGTCGGCGCAACTTGCAACCCCGTCATCGCGTTCACCGTCCTCAAGAAGGAGATGGCCACGTGGCGGCCACGCATCGAGGCCCTGCTCCGGGAGAAGCCGACCGCCACCGAGGATGAGATCGCGTGGACGCTGGTCGAGGAGCTCTCGGTGCGCGCCGCGAAGCTGCTCGAGCCGGCGTTCGAGGATCATCGCGGGCGCAACGGCCGACTTTCCATCCAGACCGACCCGCGGCTCTTCCGCGACGCGGACGCGATCCTCGAACAGGCGGTCCGCTTCAGCCGGCTCGCTCCCAACATGATCGTGAAGATCCCGGCGACCCGGGTGGGGATCCGGGCGATCGAAGAAGCGACCGCGCGCGGAATCACCATCAACGCCACGGTGAGCTTCACGCTTCCTCAGTGCATCGCGGTCGCGGAGGCCGTCGAGCGGGGCCTTCGCCGGCGCGAGCAGGAGGGCCTGGAGATCGCCTCGATGGGGCCCGTCTGCACGATCATGGTCGGCCGCCTGGACGACTGGCTGAAGGTCGTCATGGAGAAAGAAGGCATCTCCGTCGAGCCCGGCCACCTCGAGTGGGCGGGTGTCGCCGTGTTCAAAAAGGCGTACGCGATCTACCGCGAGCGCGGTTACCGGCTCAGGCTCCTTTCGGCGGCGTTCCGCAACCACATGCACTGGAGCGAGCTGGTGGGCGCGGACGCCGTCATCTCGCCGCCGTACGCGTGGCAGCAGCGGCTGAACAAGAGCGGCATCGAGGTCAGGTCGCGCATCGCGCAGCCCGTGGACCCGAACATCGTCAGCGAGCTCATGGCCCACTTTCCCGACTTTCGACGCGCGTATTCGGAGGACGGCCTGGCCGTGGAGGACTTCGACTCGTACCCACCGACGCGCCGCACACTCCGCCAATTCATCGCGGCGTGCGGTGATCTCGCCGGCCTCGTGCGCGACGTCATGATCCCGAACCCCGACCCGGCTTAGGCAGTTGAAGCTCGGCCTCCTCACCGCGGCATTCCAGAGCCAGTCCCTCGAGGAGGTGGCCGACTGGGCCGCCGGGAATGGATTCCAGGCCCTGGAGATCGCCTGCTGGCCGGCCGCCGGCGCCGAGCGAAGGCGATACGCCGGAGTCAGCCACATCGACGTGGAAAGACTCGATGCGGCCGCGGCGCGCCGCGTTCGCGAGCTCCTCTCGAGCCGCGACCTGACGATCTCCTCGCTGGCGTACTACCCGAATCCACTCGACCCGGATCCCGCCGTACGCTCGCAGGCCCAGGCGCACCTGCGAAAAGTCATCGAGGCGGCTGCCACGCTCGAGGTCAACCTCGTCTGCACGTTCATCGGCCGCGACCAGAACCAGCCGCCCGAGCCGGCCTTTGCCGACGTGCTCGAGCAGTGGCCGCCGCTGGTGAAATTTGCGGCCGACCGTAGCGTCCGGATCGCGATCGAGAACTGCCCGATGATCTTCTCGGCCGACGAATGGCCCGGCGGCCGCAACCTCGCCTATTCGCCCGGGCTGTGGCGGCGCCTGTTCGAAGCGATGCCCGGCGAGACGCTGGGCCTGAACCTGGACCCGTCCCATCTCGTCTGGCAGTTCATCGACGTCCTCCGGGTCGTGCGCGAGTTCGGCCCGCGCATCTATCACGTGCATGCCAAGGACCTCGAGATCGACCGCGATGGGCTCTACGAGAACGGCGTCATGTCCCTCGGCATGGGCTGGCAGGTGCCGCGCATGCCGGGTCTCGGCGAGGTGCCGTGGAACCGATTCATCGCCGCGCTGATCCGGGCCGGTTACGACGGGGTCGTTTCGGTGGAGCACGAGGACCGCTCGTTCGAGGGCGACCTCGACCTCGTCAAACGCGGATTCTTGCTCGCGCGCAACACGCTCCGCCCCCTCCTGGTGTGACCCTTCACCCAGGTCGTCGTTTGACACCGCCGTTAACCTTCCTTACGATCTGCGGCGTCTGGGCAAACGATTTCCATAGGTCACATGCGCAGGAGGTTGGGAGGGAGACTCGACCCAGAGGCCAGACCCCTGCGACCGGTTTGAAAGACAGGAGGTTGGTACATGTCGGACCGTAGATGGCCGAAGGCCATCGGATTAGTGCTCGCAGCAGGGCTGTTGCTGGCCGCCTGCGGCGGTTCCAACACCTCGAGCGGAGGCACCAAGAAATACGTCGTCGGCATCTCCAACACGCTGACCGGCAACGGCTTCCGCGAGGAGATGATCTGTTCCATCAAGGCGCAGGCGAAGGCCTCGGGGGTCGTCTCCAAGATCATCACCGCCAACCGGACCACAGACCCCAGCGGCCAGATCGCCGACGTGCGCAACCTGATCTCGGCAGGTGTGAACGTGATCGTCATGAACCCGTCCGACCGCAGCGCTCTTGACGCGGTCATCAAGGAGGCGTCGGCCAAGGGCATAGTTGTGGTCACAGTCGACCAGGGCGTCACGTCGCCCGATGCGTACCAGCTCTACAACAACCAGGTCAAGTACGCGCAGCTCGGCGCCGACTGGCTCTTCAAGCAGCTGGGCGGTAAGGGCAACGTGATCGAGATGCGCGGCATCAATGGCGTCTCCGCCGACGCCGACCGCCACCAGGGGTTCACTCAGACACTCACCAAATACCCGAGCATCAAGGTGGTCAAGGAGACCTTCACCAACTGGTCTCTGGACCCGGCGGCGCAGCAGATCAAGGACATCCTCGGCTCCGGCCTGAAGGTGGACGGAATCTGGACCTCGGGCATCGACTCGACCGTCGTCGACGGATACACCACGGCAAAGAAGCCGTATGTGCCGACCATCGGCGCTGACAACGACGGCTTCATCGGCCAGCTCATCAACCTCAAGTCTCAGGGCCTTGCCGGCGCCGCCGTCACCAACCCCCCGACCGTCGGGGGCGCGGGCCTCGCGCTCGGCCTGGCTGTTCTCCAGGGCAAGACGGAGCCGCACCTGGTGAACCTCGACCCGCAGATCTGGGACAACGTCAGCAGCACTGGCCTCTCAACACTCCAGACTCACTACGACTCCACGTTGAACGCGTACTACAGCGTCTCGTACCAGGTCGATCCTTGGACCACCTACACCAAGGCGGACCTGCTCGCCTGCGCGGACATCTAGATCGATCGAGCTGACAAGAGGGCAGGGCGTGGAGAGCTCCACGCCCTGTCCTGTCTCTTGCGATCATCTGTCCTGACGCGATGACCGACGACGGCATCCTTCTCGAGACCCGAGGCATCTCCAAGAACTACGGCGCGGTGGTCGCCCTCCGTTCCGGGGACATCAGTGTTCGAGCCGGCGAGATCCATGCCCTGATGGGCGCCAACGGAGCCGGCAAGAGCACTCTCGTCAAAGTGCTGACGGGCGATGTCGCCCCCAATGCCGGCGCGATCCTGCTCGAGGGTCGCGAGGTCCGGTTCGGCTCGCCGGCCAGCGCACGCAAGGCCGGCCTTGCGTCCGTCTATCAGGACGTCAGCCTCGTACCGCTTCTGACCATCGCCCAGAACCTCCGCCTCACCGGGACGACGATGGTCGCCATCCGGCCCTGGCTGGCGGAGCTGGAGCTCGAGGACATCGACCTGAACGAGTACGCGCGCGACCTGCCCACGCCGACGCTTCACCTCCTCGACCTTGCCCAGACCCTGGCGTCGCTGCCGCGTCTGCTCATCCTGGACGAGGTCACGGCGACGCTTCCGGCGGACCTCAGCGAGCGTGTGTTTCGCGTCGCGCGTCGCTGGCGGTCGGAAGGTCGCTCGGTGGTGTTGATCTCGCACCGGATGCCGGAGGTGAAGGCGCTCTGCGACCGCGCCACGGTCCTGCGCGACGGCACGACCGTCGGTGTCGTCGATCTGGCATCGAGCGGGCAGGAGGAGATCGTTTCGCTGATGCTCGGCCCCGCGGCAGCGTCGGTGGTCGTGTCTGAGGGCGCGGTCGCCGACACCGCTCCAGCACCGCGTGCAGAGCTCGCACCGGCCCTCGAGGTGCGCGGCCTTCGGTCGGGCGTCCTGCAGGACATCTCGTTCAGCCTTCGCCAGGGTGAGGTGCTGGGCATCGTGGCCCTGGAGGGGCAGGGCCAGGCCGACCTGTTCGAATGCCTGAGCGGCAACCGGCGGCCCGAGGCCGGCGAGATCCTGGTCCAGGGCAAATCTCGTCGCTTCCGCCATCCCCACGACGCCATCGGCGCGGGGCTCGTCCTGGTGCCCGCCGACCGCGCCCTCGCGCTGCTGCGCCAGCGCTCCGTGCTCGAGAACATCGCCCTGCCAATGGTCAACCAGCTCCGACGCTGGGGCTTGATCAACACGAGGGCCGAGCGGAAGCGAGTCAAGGTGGCGATCGACCGCCTCGATATCGACACTCGCGCGGGATCCCGCGTGATGCGGCTGTCCGGAGGCAACCAGCAGAAGGTCACGATCGCGCGCTGGCTGGCCAGCGGCTTCCTGACCCTTCTCTGCTTCGACCCCACCCGCGGAATCGACATCCGGACCAAGGAGCAGATCTATCGAGTCCTGCGGGAGCTGGCGGCGTCCGGCTCCGCGGTGCTCATGTTCACGTCCGAGATGCCGGAGATCCAGCTCGCCTGCGACCGGGCCCTGGTGATGTATGCCGGCCGGGTCGTGACCGAGCTCCCCGCCCACGACGCCACCGAGCCCGCCCTTCTCAGGGCGGCACATGGCCTCGGTCGTGCCGCGGAGGTGTCGTGAAGGCGGTGGCTCGCGTGAGCAGTCGCGTGCCGGCTGGGCCGGGCATGGCGCGCTTCCTTCGGCGGAATGCCTGGACTCTGGGGACTTACGCCCTGTTCGTGGCGGTGATGATCTTCACGATCTCGATCCATCCCAACTATGGCCCGTTCGAGATCGAGTCCCTTGTGGTCGGAGCCCTGCCTCTGGCCTTTGCCGCCGCCGCGCAGGCGTGCGTCGTTCTCGGCGGCGGGATCGACCTGTCGATCGGCGCGATGATGGCGGTGGCGAACGTGCTCGCGGCCCGCTACATGCTTCATCACGATTTCCAGACCGCCGTCCTCATTTCGGTGCTCATCCTTGGCGGCGGAGTCCTCGCGGGCGCCCTCAACGGCGTGATCGCGGTGCGCACCAGGGTCCCGGACATCGTGGTCACCCTCGCGATGTCTTTTGTGTGGGGTGGCGTGGCTTTGCTGATCCTGGCCAAGCCCGGCGGTGGAGCGCCTGACGCATTCATGAGTCTGTCGTCTGGCAACTTCATCAGCCCATGGGTCCCGAACGGACTTCTACTGCTCATCGTGGTGGTTTCCCTCGTCTGGGTTCCGCTCAAGCTGGGGCGGCTGGGTCTGGCCCTTTACGCCGTCGGCAGCGACCGGACCGCCGCGTTTCGAAGGGGGGTCAGGGTCGGGCCGACCCGTGTCTTCTCCTACGCGCTAGGAGGTTTTTTCGCCGCCTGCGGCGGCCTCGCGCTCCTGATGAGCACAGGCATCGGCTCGCCGCTTGCCGGCACGATCTACACGTTGAGCGGGATATCGGCCGTCGTGCTGGGCGGGGTGAGCCTGGCCGGCGGTCGGGGCGGTCTGACTGGCCCCATCGTCGCCGCGTTCGTGCTGACGCTGGTGCCCGCTGACCTGATCCTGACCGGCACCGATCCAAACCTGGGCCAGGTCATCCAGGGGGTCCTGCTCGTGCTGGTGGTGATGGCCGGCGGCCTCGCGCCGCTCCTGCGCGCACGAGCAGTTGAACGCAGCAGGGTACACGCGGCATGAGCGTTCAACCGGCCGGCGTCCGCAGCGGTCGATGGGCCGTGTTCCAGGGTCAGCTGCGCGACCGGCCGGCGTTGGTGCTGGTCGGGGTGCTGCTCCTCCTTGTGCTCGTAATCGGCGTGACGAGGCCGGGGACCGTCGGTCCGACCTGGGTCGCAAACACGATCCTCTTTGCCGCACCGCTCGGGATCGTCGCCGCCGGGCAGACGCTGGTCATGCTCACGGCCGGCATCGACCTGTCGGTCGCGTCGGTGATGACGGCCGCGGCTTACGTGGCCGCCAGTCAGTCATATTTCGGCTCTATCCGGGCGGTTCTTCTGGCCCTGGCGGTCGGCCTCGTCGTGGGCGTTCTCAACGGGATCGGAGTCGCGATCTTTCGGGTGCAGCCGCTGATCATGACACTTGGCATGAGCTTGATCGTGTCGGGCGTGCTGCTCGTCTATAGCCTGAAGGTGAGCCCCGAGGGGCCACCGAACGTGCCCGACATCGTCCGCACCCTGGGATCGGGCAAGCTGCTCGGCTTCGTGCCCAACAATGCCTTGTTGTGGGCGGCGATCGCGACGATCGTGATCGTCGGCCTCCGCCAGACCGGGTACGGCCGGCTGGTCTATGCCATCGGCGACAATCCCGTCGCCGTCCGGCTGGCGGGAGTGCGCGGCTGGATGGTCCTGCTTGCCACATACGTGATCTGTGGCTTTCTGGCCGCGGTCGCTGGGCTCGTCTTGACAGGCGCCATCAACGGCGTCGACCTCTCACTCGGGGACGTCTACCTCCTGCCATCAGTGGCTGCGGTGGTGATCGGGGGGACCTCGATCTACGGCGGCAATGGCGGCTACGCGGGCTCTCTCGTCGGCGCGATGATCCTGACCGTCCTGAGCAGCCTCTTCACGCTCCTCGATGCTCCCGACCCGCTGAAGCAGATCCTCTACGGAGCGATCGTGGTCCTGCTGGCCGCGCTCTACGTACGCACCACCGGCGACGACGGCTGAGTCAGAGCGGGCGCTTCTCGCAGATCTCGTAGGCGTCCGCCCAGGGACGAACCCTCTCGTACGCCGCGCTGGCCGCCAGCACGTCGACGTCCGCTTCGCGCCGCCCGATGATCTGCAGCCCAACGGGAAGGCCGTCGACAAGGCCCGCCGGAATCGAAGCCGACGGATGTCCTGAGAAGTTCGTGACGTAGGTCAGGCACCAGCCGATGAGCGGATCGACTTCCACGCCATTGATCTGCGACGGCCCCAACGTGTTGCCGTCGGTGGCGTTCTTCACGGGCAGGCACGCGAGCGTGGGCGTGAGGAGCAAGTCGTACCTCTGCAGCACGGACTCGATGGCGTCGTAGACCTCGGTGCGCACGATCTGGTCGTTCCAGACGTCCATCGCGGAAAGGCCGTAGCCGATCTCGATCCAGTGCCGGTATTCCGGAGGAAGGTCCTCGGGATGGTCGCGCATCAGGTCGACGCCGGCGCTCTTCAAACCCTCGAGGCCCGCAATGTTGAGCGGCATCATCAGCCGGTTCCACGTGTCGCTCAGCTCGTGTTGCGAGCGCTTGATGCCGACCTTGACCTCTTCGACGGTCGCCCCGGCCTGCACGAAGCTGCGCAGGGCGTCGGCGACCGCGCCTGCGACGCCCGCCTCCACCGGATAGACGTCGAGATCCGGGCTGTAAGCGACGCGCCACCCTTTGATGGACCGCGAGAGGGCGGTGGAGAAGTCGGGGGTCTCGAGCAAAGAGAACGGATCGCGTGGGTCGGGCCCGGCCATCACCTGCAGGCCGATCGCGGCATCCTCGACGGTGCGCGTCAGCGTTCCCTCGAACAGAAACGGCGTGAGGCTTGCGAACGCGTTCGGCCGGCCGGTGAAGGGGACCCGGCCGAACGACGCGCGATATCCATACACGTTGCACCAGGCGGCGGGAATGCGGATCGACCCGCCGGCGTCGGTGCCTTCGGCGATCGGCACCAGCCCGTCGGCCACCGCTGCCGCGCTGCCGCCCGACGACCCTCCGGGGTTGCGGCTGGGGTCGAACGGATTGTGGGTGGGCCCGAACAGGTAGTTGTCGGCGATGCCGCGGAGGCCCATCACCGGCGCGTTCGTCTTGCCGACCAGGATCGCGCCCGCGCGCTCCATGCGCTCGGCGAAGGGGCAGTACGCGTCGATGACCTGGTTTCGAAGCGCGCGCACCCCGCCAAACGTGGCCGGCCAGCCGGGTTTGAAGTCGAACAGGTCCTTCATGGCGGCCGGCACACCGTGCAGCAGGCCGATTGCGGCGCCGCTGGTGATGGCGGCCTCCGCGGCGCGTGCCCTCTCCATGGCCTGGTCGAAGTCGAGGTAGATGAACGCGTTGAGGCTCGGGTTGCGGCGCTCGATGCGTTCGATGGTCGACTTCATCAGCTCGACCGGCGAGAGCTCGCGCCGGCGGATACGCTGGGCAAGGTCCGCCGCCGAGGCCCACGCTGTGCCGGCGGCTTCTGTCATGGCCCTAGTCTATTGGGCGTCGTGAGCTCGACCGCTTTCAGCGACGTGGGCGCAGCCGTGATCGGCACGGGCTTCATCGGCGCCGTCCACGTCGACGCCCTGCGCAGGCTGGGCGTCCAGGTCCATGGCGTCGTCGGGTCGAGCAGCTCGCGCGGGACGGAACGCGCCCGCGCCGCCGGCCTGCCGCCGGCTTACGAATCGATGGAGGCGATGCTCGCCGACGAACGGGTCGACGTGGTTCACGTCACGTCGCCAAACCATCTCCATCACGCGCATGCCAAAGCCGCGCTCGAGGCCGGAAAGCACGTCGTGTGCGAGAAGCCGCTGGCGATGACGTCCGCCGAATCCGCCGACCTGGTGAGGTTGGCCGGCTCCAGCGGGCTGGTGCACGCCACCAACTTCAACATCCGTTTCTACCCGCTCTGCCAGCACCTGCGGCAGCTCGTTCGGGATGGCGGGCTCGGCGACGTGAGATTGGTCACCGGGCACTACCTGCAGGACTGGCTGCTGCTCGACACCGACTGGAACTGGCGGCTCGACCCCGCCCTGGGTGGGTCGCTTCGCGCCGTCAGCGACATCGGTTCGCACTGGCTCGACCTCACGTCATTCCTTGTCGGCTCGCGAGTGGCATCGGTGCAGGCGGACCTCGAGACCTTCATCAAGGTGCGCCAACAGCCGACCGGCCCCCTCCAGACCTTCGCAACCGGCCGCGCGAAGGAGACCGCGGCCCGCGACATCAGCACCGAGGACTGCGCCACGATCCTGGTCCGCTACGACAGCGGCGCGCTTGGGTCGCTGGCCGTGTCACAGATCAGCGCCGGCCGGAAGAACTCGCTTCGCGTCGAGCTCGATGGTGCTACCGGATCAGCAGCGTGGTACTCGGAGCAGCCGGACGAGCTGTGGCTCGGACATCGTGAGCGCCCGAATGAGGTGCTGCCGCGCGATCCGAGGCTGATGAACGCAGCCGGGGCGGCGGCTTCATTTCTGCCCGGCGGCCACATCGAAGGTTTCGCTGACACGTTCAGGGCGCTGTACCGAGCCGTCTATCAGGCCGTGCTCGACGGCGCTCCCGCGACCGACCGCTACCCTACCTTCGCCGACGGCCATGATGAGATGGTTGTCTGCGAAGCCATCGAACGCAGCGCCCGGGAGGGCAACCGCGTGCAGATCGAACGCCAAACCGCGCGATAACCAGGAGGGACCATGACTTCGCTCATCGATCGTCTTTCGTACGAGGACGTCGCCAAGACCATCGACCATTCGCTGCTGCGGCCCGAGCTCGATGACGGCTTCATCACGGATGGCTGCAAGCTCGCCGCCCTCTATCAGGTCGCATCCGTCTGCTGCCGACCCGCCGACGTCCGACGCGCGGTCGAGCTGCTCACCGGCAGCGGCGTCGCCGTCGGCACAGTGATCGGCTTTCCCCACGGCGGATCGACCACAGCGGCCAAGGTGTTCGAAGCCGAGCAGGCACTGCGCGAGGGTGCGACCGAGCTCGACATGGTCATCAACATCGGAGCCCTGAGGTCAGGCCGCGACGCGTACGTGCGGGCAGAGATCGCGGCCGTTGTCGTGGTTGCGCACGCGGCACGAGCGATCGTCAAGGTGATCATGGAGAACGCCTACCTCGATGCCGACCAGAAGGTGCGCGCATGCAAGCTCGCGGAGGCAGCAGGTGCCGACTTCGTGAAGACCTCGACCGGCTTCGCCCCCACCGGCGCGACCAACGAAGACCTGGCCCTGATGCGGCGGTCGGTCTCGCCGCACGTCGGCGTCAAGGCGGCCGGTGGCGTGCGCACGCTGGACGGCCTGCTCGCGGTCATGGAGCTGGGCGTGACGCGGATCGGGGCAACGCAGACCGCGGCGATCCTCGACGACTTCAAGAGCCGGAAGGCGCTCGCCGCCGAGGCTCACCCGTCGGCGATGGGTTAAGCCGTGGGAGGCAAAATCGAGCGCGCCCGCTTTGACCTCGAGGAGGTCCATGACCACCTCATAGCCCGCGCGGTCGCGACCGGGCACCCTGCAGCGCACGATCGAGTCGGTGTCTCGAACCGCCCGGCTGCGCGCATCGCACGTGCCAATCGACGCCCATATCAGGTTCACACGCGCGCGCGATCCCGGGCTCTGATGAGCCAGTAGACTCGCACGAATGGGCGGCGAAGATGTGGTCGGGCCGATCGATCCGATGCAGGTGCCTCGTTTCGCCGGCCCTACGACCTTCGCCCGCCTGCCGGCACTGGACGCGGTCGGGCAAGCAGAGGTTGCGATCGTGGGCGTCCCGTTCGACAGCGGCGTGGTGTACCGGCCGGGCGCGCGCTTCGGCCCCGCCGCCATCCGCGCCGGATCCAGGATGCTGCGTCCCTTCAACGCGTGGACCGATGCCGAGCCATTCGCGCGGCAGGTTGCCGATGCCGGCGACATCGCTTGCACCCCGTTCGGCATCGAGCAGGCGATCGCGGAGATCGAACAGACCGCGAGGCAGGTCGCCGAGCGTGCATCTCACGTTCTCGCGTTGGGCGGCGACCATACGATCGCACTCCCGCTGTTGCGGGCGGCGGCCGCCCGCTTCGGGCCTTTGGCCCTGGTCCACTTCGATGCCCATCTCGACACCTGGAACACGTATTTCGGGGGCGCTCGATACACGCACGGCACCCCGTTCCGCCGCGCCGCGGAAGAAGGGCTGCTCGACCTTCAACGATCGATCCACGTGGGGACGCGCGGGCCTCAGTTCTCGGCCGATGACCTGCGCTCGGATGCGGCGCTTGGCTTCCGATTGATCGATGGGCGAGCGATCGACGATCGCGGCGCCAAATCGATCGCGGCCGAGATTCGCGACGTGACGGGCCGCGCCCAGGTCTATCTCTCCTTCGACATCGACATCCTCGACCCGGCATTCGCTCCTGGCACCGGAACGCCAGAGGCCGGCGGCTGGAGCAGTCGCGAGGCGATCTCGGTCCTGCGCGGCCTGGCCGGCATCGAGCTCGCCGGTGGAGATGTCGTCGAGGTGGCGCCGGCGTACGACCACGCGGAGGTCACGGCCATCGCGGCCGCGAACATCGCGTACGAGGTGCTCTGCCTCTACGCCCTCGCGCCGGCGGCGGGCTAGCACCCGCCCCACCCTCCCCGCGGGAATACGTGCGTGCGCGCGCAAGTAGTCACTTGTGGCTTTGGAGGTTGATGGGATGAGCGATCAAGCCACTGCACAGCGCGCACCTATGAGCGAGGTCGGCCTCGATTCCCTTCAGGAGCCTGGACTGCGGGCCCCCGGAGGGCGCGCCCACCGCACTCCAAAGATTCGAGGTCGTGCCCAGGAGGTAACTGCAATGACCGGATGGAGGCGTTGGCAAGATTGGGTTGTCGTCGGTCTGGGGGTCGTCTTGTTCCTGACCCCGTTCGCATTCGGTGAGACGGCGATGGCGGTCGCCGCATCCACCGCCTACATCCTCGGCGTGCTGATCGCGCTCGCGGGACTGTTGAACGCAGCGACGAGGGAGCCGACCGGGCTCGAGATCATCCCAGCCGTGCTGGCCGTGATCCTGTTCGTCAGCCCGTGGGCATTCGGCTTCATCGCGGTGACAGCGCTGGCCTGGACCGCGTGGATCATCGCGATCCTCGTGGTGGTCGCCGTGGGAAGCCTGCTCGCGACACAGAACCGGCGCCGCGCGATGGCGTCGTGACCCAAACGTCGATAGGAAAGAGGCGGGATCCGGCGATCCTGCCTCTTCTCGGTTGGTAACCAGCTCAGATCACAAAAGGAGGCATTCGATGGGTATGTGGAAGTTCGATCCGATGCATCTACAGGTTGAGTTCTCGGCCAAGCACCTCGGCATGATGACCGTCCGAGGCCACTTTGCCGAGGTGACGGCAACCGGCGACATCCAGCCAGACCATCCAGAGAGCACCAGCGTTCAGGCCACCATCAACACCGCGAGCATTCGCACCCACAACGAGCAGCGCGACAACGACCTGCGGTCTTCGAACTTCCTCGAGATCGACAAGTACCCGACGATGAGCTTCAAGAGCACCAGGATCGAGATGGCGGGTCCGGATCGTGCCAAGCTGACCGGCGATCTGACCATCAAGGGCAACACCCGACCGGTGACCCTGAACGTCATCAAGTACGGCGAGTTCAACGATCCCAACATGGGTCACCGGATCGGCTACGCGGCCGAGGGACAGATCAACCGCAAGGACTTCGGCATGAAGTTCGACATGATGCTCGACGGCAAGTTCATCGTCAGCAACGAGATCCAGATCAACATCGAGGGCGAGCTCGTCGAGGTGCCGGAGACGGCGACCGCGGACAAGTCGAACAGCTCAGCAGGGTCTTCGGA
>DASPYG010000027.1:0-2843 GCA_035636885.1 Candidatus Nitrosopolaris sp. | reverse complement strand
GGGCGGCAGCCTGGCCGCCCAGATGAAGAAGGGCCCACTCGACACGGCGACCGCGCTCGAGTACCTGGAGGGAATCGCGGCCGGCCTCGATTACGCGCACTCGCTCGGCATCGTCCACAGAGACGTCAAGCCGGCGAACGTTCTCGTCGCTCGTGACGGAACTCCCATCATCGCCGACTTCGGCCTGGTCAAGCTCCTGCATTCGGCGTCGCTCAACTCGATGACCGGCGCTACCACAGGCACCCCCGCATACATGGCGCCGGAGCAGGTGACCGGAAGCAAGGTCGGGCCTGGGGCCGATCGCTACTCGCTCGCGACCATGGCCTACGAGATGCTCACCGGGACCTTCCCGTTCGAGGACGACAGCGTCCTCGAGATGCTGTACGCGCACGTGCATCGCGAGCCAGTCGCGCCGAGCACGCGGCGGCCGGAGCTTGGATCCGGCGTCGATGCGGTCATCCTTCGCGGCCTGGCCAGAGATCCCGATGCACGCTGGGGGAGCTGCGAGGCGTTTGTGGCCGCCCTGCGATCCGCCCTCGAGGCCCCTCGAAGCGCCGCCGTCGAGCGGACCGTGGTGATGGCGCCGCCGGTTGCGGCCGCCGCTCCGATCGCGCGGCCCAAAGCCGCGAACACGGGCGCGACGGTGGTGATGCCGATGCCCGTGCCCGCGCCGGCCGCCGCAGTCGCAACAGCCCCGATGCCGGCTGCGCCTCCGGTCGCGGCCGCGGTCCCCGCTCCGGCCAAGAAGTCGCGCCGCCGGCTCTACACGATCCTGTCCGCGGCGCTCTTGCTGCTGCTGCTAGTTTCGACCTGCGGGCTGATCGGCGCGCTGCGCCCGCCCACGCTGTCGCTGTCGGCCACGACCGTCCGCCCTGGCGACAGCCTAGTCGCCACGGCCTCTCACGTTCCGCGGAACCAGGCCGGCGAGATCCAGCTTTTGAGCCGGCTGAGCGTCTTTCCCTTTCGGGCGGACGCGAACGGCAACGTGACCAGGGAGATCCTCGTCCCCAGCGATACCGCGCTCGGCGATCACACGGTGAAGCTCTGCTGGGATGGAACCTGCCACGCGAAGGCGCCACTCCGCGTGGTCGACGGAACGAATTTCTTGGGCCCGCCGACCTACACGCCCCCGTCTGGCGCGTCACCAAGCCCGTCACCCGGTTCGTCACCGACTCCCGTTGCCGTTCACTCACCGACCCCAACCAGTGGCACCGGCGGCGGGACCACGAGAGCCAGTCCAACCCCGACGCGTGCGCCGAGCCCGCCGCCACCGCCACCCCCATCACCATCACCGACGCCACCTCCGCCGCCCTACATAACGGTCGGACCTATCTCCACTCTCAACGGCTTCACCGTGACCTTTCATAACTTTGCAAGCAGCGGGTCATGGAGCGTGGCGGTTGTTGCCGGTGGAACGCCTCGCGCTGCTGGTACAGCGTCTGTGCCGTCGGGCAGCACAAGCTACTCACAGCATTTCGCGACTCCGCTCCTCGTAATCGCTGGGCAGAGCGCCTACATCCAAGTTTGTAAAAGCGGTACCTGCTACAACTCGAACACGGTGACGGTCGGGCTCTAAAAGACCTCTGAGGCGATCAGGTCCTCGCAAGTTAACCCGGATTGAGATCCGAGAACCTCGCCCCATAATCAGGGGCCGTGTCGATCGAGACCGGAACGCGGCTCGGGCAGTACGAGGTCCAGGACTTCATAGGCCGAGGAGCGATGGGCGTGGTTTACCGCGCCTACCACGTCCAGCTCGCGCGCACGGGTGCGGTCAAGGTCATGCAGGGCATCGCTCCTGACGTGGACTCGATCGCCCGCTTTCGGCGCGAGGCTCAGGCGATCGCTCAGATGCGACATCCCAACATCCTCAACGTCTTCGACTTCGGCGAGCACGCGGGGACGCCCTACATGATCGTCGAGTACGTGCCTGGGGGCAGCCTCGCGAGCCGCATGCAGCACGGGCAGATGGACCATGCGAGCGTGATCGAAACCCTTACCGGCATCGCCAGAGGTCTCGACTATGCTCACTCCCTCGGCATCGTCCATCGCGACGTCAAGCCGGCCAACATCCTGCTCGAGAAGGACGGCACGCCGGTCATCGCGGACTTCGGACTCGTCAAGCTCCTTCAGTCCGCCTCGGTGTCGATGAGTGGTGTGACCACCGGCACCCCCGCCTACATGGCGCCAGAGCAGGTGACCGGAAGCCACGTCGGTCCGGCTGCGGATCGGTACTCGCTGGCCACCATCGGCTACGAGATGCTGACCGGAGCGATTCCCTTCGACGGCGAAGGCGTTCTCGAGGTGCTCTACGCCCATGTGCACCGCGATCCACCCGCGCCGAGCTCGCGCCGACCCGACCTTGGACCACGGGTCGATGCCGTCATTTTGCGCGGCCTGGCCAAGGATCCGAACCAGCGATGGGAGAGCTGCGAAGCGTTCGTGACAGCCCTTCGCCAGGCACTGGTCGGAGCCGCCACGCCCGCCGTCGATCGCACCCTCGTGATGGCCGCGCCGGTGGCGGCAACCGTGCCAAGCTCCCATCAAGCCGCGCAGGCCACATCCACCGCCGCGATCGCGGTCGCGCCATTGCCGGTGCCGATGGCGCAGTCAGCGCATCCGGCGATTCCTCATCCCGGCCCCGTCGCCGCCGCGCGCCGGTCTCATCGCACCCGCAACACCATCCTGGCGGCGCTCGGCGTGGTCGTGCTGCTGACCGCGCTTCTTCTCGGCTACGCGGCGTCGCATCCGCCGGCGCTGTCGCTGTCGTCGAACCCGGTCCAGGCAGGTGACCACGTGGTCGTGAGCGCCACGCGTCTGCCCGCCAACCAGGACGGAGAGATCCA
>DASPYG010000026.1:0-2898 GCA_035636885.1 Candidatus Nitrosopolaris sp. | reverse complement strand
TATGGACCCGACGGCGACTATTTCACGAAGCCGAACCGGGAGAGCGTTGTAGAGGCGGTTTATTCGCTGATGCGAGAACGCCACCCGGAAAAGTTCCCACCCCTGGACTAGGTTTTCTTGCCTCCCCACGCAGTGGGGAGGCGAGTTAGTACTCGTCCTTGGGGAGAACCTCCATTACCGCAAGGGATGGCGCTCGGCTGAGAAGGCTGATCCCCTCCAGCACGTAGCCGATCAGCCCGGCCGCCGACGGCATCGCCCGAGGAGGGACGGGCCGGCGCGGGGCTTTCACTTCCCGCGCCGGCGTGGTCTCGGGGAGGCCGGCCAGGCTGCGTGCCTTCTGGATCGCCGTGTCGAGGCCGCCGAGCTCGTCGATGAGCTTCCGCTCCAGCGCCTGCGTGCCCGTCCAGACCCGACCACCTGCGATCGGCCGCACCTGGTCGTCCCTCATGTGCCTCGACGATGCCACGGCGGCGAGGAACAGCTCGTATGTGCGGTTCACCGCGCCGTGCACGATCTCTCGCTCCTCGTCGGTGAACGGATCGTCGTCGGCCTCGAGCGTCGCATGGCGGCCGAAGGCGATCGTCTCTCGATTGACCATGAGCCTCGAGAACAAACCGCTGGTGACCAGCTTGCCGGTCAAGACCCCGATCGACCCCGTCAGAGTTCCCGGCCTGGCCACGATCCACTGGCCGGGCGTCGCCACCAGGTAGCCGCCCGACCCGGCCACCGCACCCATCGCGATCACGAGTGGCTTGCGCTTGGCGATCAGCTCGAGGGCCTGGCGCATCGCCTCGGATGCTGACGACGACCCGCCGCGCGAGTTCACGAAGAGCACTGCGGCTGCGGCGCGCTTGTCGGCGGCGACCTGGCGCGCGAGCGGCACCACGCTCAGATCACCCGCGCGGTCGTCGCCGGCGAGGGGGATGTCGATTGGCGGCTTGACCGGCAGCCGGCCGCTGCGCCCGTCGATGATCGTCCCCTCGATTCGCATCACGGCCACGTAGCGGCCGCGACCGGTCGATGGACGTGGGATCGGCAGCCTTCGGCGCGCCTGATCCCAGGCCGCGATCCGAGCGCGCTCGCCTTCCCCGCCGAGATGATCGGGCAGCTGTTCCTCGGGCAGCACGGCGTCGACGATGTGCTGCTCGACGACCGTGTCATCGGTATAGGGCGAGGCGTCGATCAGCTTCGCGGCCGCCACCTGGTCGACTCGCCGGCTCTCCGCGACCGCATTGACCAGGTCCTTGTGATGCGAGTCGAGAAGCCACGTCACCTGCTCACGGAGCTCGGGAGACATTTTCGATTTCGTCAGCGGGTCGGCGGCAGCCTTGTACGGCGACACCTGGATGAAGTCGGCTTTGATCCCCACGCGGCCGAGTGCGTCCGCGAGGAAGACTCCGGTCGACGCGAAACCCAGGGGGAACACGACGCCGGACGGCATCATGAGAATCTCGTCGCAGGAGCACGCGACGTAGTACGTGGCGGTCGTGTAGAACGGCGCCCACGCGATCACGCGCTTGCCGCGGGTGCGCAGATTCGAGACCAGCGCGCGGAGGTCCTGCAGCGTCGCCATCGGCATGGGCACAGGTCGGAGGTGCAGCACGACGCCCTTGGTGCGAGAATCGCGCGCGATCGCGTCGAAGCGCTCGCCAAGCTCCTTGACGCTCAGTCGCCGCTCGGAGACGAACCGCTGCCAGAACGGCCCGGGCGGGTCGGGTAGGGTGGGGAGAGCCGACTCCAGCACGAAGATGACGTAATCGGGCGCCTTGCCGATCGAACGCCAGGCGCGCGACAGCAGCCACCAGATATATCGGAACGGATAGAGGATCACACCCCGCCTCTAAGCCACAGCTTAATTGGCGCCGGGTCGCAGGCTCAGACTACTTTCGACATCTCCAGGTGCTCGTCGAGGTCTTCGCTCAAGCGAGTCGCCCCGTACCCCTGCCCGACGTGCTGGTGATACGGCACGCCCGTGAACAGGTGATGGCTGCGTGTCGGGATGTCGGCGTCATCCGCCCATTCCTTTCGCTGCAGCGACATGTAGCCCTGCTCCTTGTTGTTCTTCAGGTCGTCGAGCAGGACCGACATGCCGTGGCCCGCCGCGTGCTGGAGCGCGAGCGTGATGAAGATGAAGCCGACCCCGAGGCCGGCGAGGTCATCCCATGTGATGGGGTCTTTCTCGTTGTGCCACTTGAAGGATGACGAATAGTTGAAGGCGAAGCGCGCGCCCGGGAATCGCTTGCGAATCTCGCCGCAGAACTGCTCTGTCGGTTCGCGCTCGGCCGTCGGAAACTCGCACCACAAGAGGTCGGGGAAGCCGCTGTCCAGGTAGCGAAGGCCGCGCTCGATCGCGAGCTGGATCCCGCGCTTGGTCTCGGGAGCCTCGGTGGCCGAGACGGCATCGGTGCGGGCGATGATGACGAAGTCCTTGTGGCCGAGATCGTCGGCCGCGTTGCGCATCATCTTCAGCTTGCCGACGAACTCATCAGCGGAGATGAGGGCCTTGCCGGCGATGTGGCCGCAGCGCTTGGGCATCACCTGGTCCTCGAGGTGCGCGGCCGCGACGCCGGCTCTTACATAGAGGTCGACGGTGCGCTGGACGTTGAACAGGTTTCCGTAGCCGGCGTCCATGTCGACGACGACGGGCGGGATCTCGAGGTGAACCGGGTCGACGCCCTTTTCGGGATCGCCCATCGCCATGGTGAGCTGGAACTTGCGCAAGGCGCTGACCGTTCGGCGAGCGCCGTCAGCGATCTCGACCGACGAGTAGATGTCCATGTCCGTCGTGCCGAGATGGCCGATGGCGAAGGAGTAACCGCTGAAGTAGACGGCGTCGAAGCCGTGGTACATCACGAGCTCGGCTCCAAACGGGTCGTAAACACCAGGCCCGAAGACGTA
>DASPYG010000025.1:0-4826 GCA_035636885.1 Candidatus Nitrosopolaris sp. | reverse complement strand
TTGGAGTTGCTTCGCGTCGGGCGCGGCAAGTGCTTGTCTGGCCGGGCGCGGTTTACTCGGCCGGCGTGCTCGTTTACGGGCTCTTTGCGGGGGGTCCGAACAACTCCGCCTACATGGCCAGCTTGAACGTGACCGGGGTGGTGGTGGTCGTTGTGGTGAGCGTGCTTTCGCTGGCGCCGATCCTCGCCTCGAGGATTGGATCCCGAGTGCCTTCGGTGGTCGCGACGCTGGTGTTGGGCGCGTTGATCCTGATCTTCACTCTCGGCCTCGCGCCCTGGGTCCCCGCAGTCTCATGCGTGCTGGCGGCCGCCATCGCGGGCCCGCCGGGAAAAGCTCGAGGGGCTCCCACGCCGGAAGCCCCTCGAGAAAAACGCTAAGGCTTAATGACCGTGGGCCGCGAGGACCAGGTCAGGTAGCAGGATCGCGGCGTTCGGGGTACCCAGCCCGGTGACGGGGTCCCACCCGGTCGTCGCCGGGTAGCCCGGGATGCTCCCGACCAACTGGTTGTTGCCGGTCGTCACGTCATAGAAGTCGCTGGCGTAGCGGGTCGCGTCCGCGCCGATCACATACAGCGCGGGGTTGATGAGTCCGAGGCCACCGCCGTTGATCTGGTCGGCGATCGCGACCAGTGCCGCCCACTGCGGGCAGCTGAGCGAGGTGCCGCCGATGTCGAACCAGCCGGTGCTGCAGGGCGCAGAACCGCAGAACAGCCCGCTCTGGCCGTCGGGGGGAAGGCTGATGAAGACCAGCGCGCCGGTGCCGGCGCTGGCCTGGTAGGCGATGTCAGGAACGCCGCGCATCGAGCCGATGGCGGTGCTGCCGGTCGGCAGCGTGTTCTGGTAAGCAGGCTTGCCGAACACGTGGCTGAAGCCGCCGCCGCTGAACGTCCAGCCGACTTCGGCCTGGCCCGGGTTCGCCTTGCACTTGGCGGGCGGATTCGTGTTGTCAGCGACGCGAGACGTGGTGTTGGTCGCGTCGGTGCAGAGATAGGTGCCGCCGACGCCGGTCACCAGCGGATCGCTGGCCGGCCACTCGACGGTCGGGAAGGGGATGAGGGATCCGGCCTGGCCAACAGGAGTCTTGCGGACGTTGGCGGTGCCGGAGTCACCGGATGAACCCAGTACTGTGACGCCGTTCTGGGCGGCCGAGATGTAGGCGTGGCGCAGCGTCTGAAGGGAGGTGCTGCTTCCGAAAGCGTCCTCGGCGGAGGCAAAGCTCTGAGAGATGACGGTCGCCAGGTGATGGTCGACCACGTACTGCTCGGCGTTCATCATGTCGGGGAAACCCTGCACGCCGAGGGTCTCGGCCGTCGGCGTGGTGACGAGCAGGATGTTGGCCTGCGGCGCGGTCGCGTGTGCGGTCTCGACGTCAAGCGAAACTTCGAGCGCCCACGCGCTCTTGTTCTCCTGCCCCGTGCCCCTGGAGGTCGGCGGCGGGGCCGTGGTGGCCGGCGAGCCCTGCACGTGCAGCTGGCTGAAGGTCGGCATGCCGGCGGCGCAGCTCACGCCCTCTTCGCCACACATCGGCTGCAGGCCGAAGGCCTGGTCGTACACGTGAAGGTCGTGTGCAATCGTGTCGCTGCCGTACGAGTCGACGATGGCGATGGTCACGCCCTTGCCGTTCAACCCCTGCGCATACAAAGGCCCAAGGTTGTACGCGGCCGCGGTCGTTTGCGGAGTGAAGCACCGCCGGCCGGCGCTGATGCACTGTGCCTGTGTCGGCGGAGTCGTCGACGCCGTCATCTGGTAGTACTCCGCGACCGTCGGGTGAAAGACCGCGGCCACTGATGGCGCTGCCGATACGGGTCCCGCAAGCGCCACCCCGAAGGTGGCGATCGAGCCCGTCACGAGACGCGCGACTCGACGCAGATGGATTCTTCCCACTACAGCCTCCTCTACGAATGGACGGCGGTGGAGCCGAGTGCCCCGCCGGATCTACTTAACCGTAGCCGCCCCGGGGCGGCCCTGTCCACCCCCGCTCGCGGCCTGGGCCCCTCACCAGAACGCGCCGCCGCCCAGGAGTACGTACAGGATCGGTCCGATACCCCACACGAAGGTCACGATGATCCACAACACCTTCTGCAAGCCGCTCAGTTCGCTCCGCCCCACGATGTTGATGACGCACAGGACCCACACCACCGGATGCAGAAAGATCGCCAGCAAAATCTCGACCAGAAGCTTCATGCCCCATAGCATGCCGCAGAAATTCGCGGAGGGGACAGTGTCCCCCCGCGGACCCACCCTCTCAATAGCCACGCTTGGTGGCGCTTGGAAGGTGACATGGTTGGGGGACGGCCGGAGTAAATCCGGCCTGAGACTCCACAGTGCACCATGAAAAAGAGACGCGGGTGAGTACTCCCGCGCCTCCTACGAAACATGAATACGGACGTCGCTACGCGCTTACCGTCCAGGTCATCTCTGCCACCTCCAGCGGCTATGGATTCGAGGCATCTCGGGCGGCCTCGCACGCCTTGACCTGCGCTTTCTCTGATTGGTCCTCCGACTTCTCGGCAGCCTTCTCCTTGGCGTCCTCGGACTTGTCGTCAGCCTTCGACGTGTTGGCCGACTTCTCCGCTGCGTTCTCGCTCTTGCTGCCGGTCTTCTCGGACGAGTCCTCGTTGGCGTCGGCCGCCTTGCACGTGTCGGTCGACTTCGCAGAGTCGGTGTCTTGCTCTGACTTGCTGGAGGCGATGGCGCTCACGCACTGGCCGTGGACCCCGTTGGGGCCGTGCGGGCAGGTGCGGGCTGCAGACGCGACCTCATCGCCGTGGGAGTCGGAGTTGGTCAGGGAGATGGCTCCGACGTTGGCCAGCACGCCCGCGCCTCCGAGGGCAAGGGCCGCACCGGCTCCCACCAGCAGATAGCGAAACTTCGACATTCAGGATTCCTCCAAAGGCTCGAGACTCCTTCCTCTGCGGCGAAGAAGAACCAAGCCGGCGGCCCAAGTACCCAATCGATTTGTGACCCACCTCGGGTCTGTATCAGTCACACTAATCAGGGAGCCTCTGATTGTGCCCTTGACACGATCCTTCGTCGATTGAGCAGCCGTAAGTTGAGCCGCGTGAGGGCGGCACCGGATTTCGGCGTCGAGACGGACCCCCAATCGGACAGCAGCCTGGCCGAGCGGGAGCTCAGCTTCCTGGTCCGGCTGGCGCAAGCCGCGGCCTCCACCCAGAAGCCGGACGAGCTCCTCGATCTGATCATCGGCGAGGCCACCTCGGCAATGGGCACGGACGTGTGCTCCCTGTACCTGCTCACTCCACCCGGCCGCGAGATGCTGCTCACGGCGACCAACGGGCTCAGCGAAAAGATGGTCGGCAAGGTCGTGATGAGGGTGGGGGAGGGCATCACGGGCTGGGTGGCCGAGACGCGGCGCCCGGCGGTGGTCCCGGACGTGAGCAAGGAGCCGCACTGGAAGTGGGTGCCGGGCCTGGACGAGGATCGCTTCCGCTCGATGCTTTCGGTACCGATCGAATCGGGTCCTCGCCTGGTTGGCGTGCTCAACGTGCAGACCGTCGACCTCCGCGATTTCGATTCCGGCGACCTCGACTTCCTGCGGGCGATCGCGGCGCAGGTCGCCGGCATCCTCGAGCGCAGCGAGCTGCAGCGCCGGATGGAGGTCCAACTGGGCGAGATCCAGCTCTCCCATGACATCCACGAGCGCTTCACCAAGCTGTCCCTCGAGGGCGCCGGCATCTCGTCGATCCTCGAGGCCGTTGGCGCCCTCGCGGGCGGCCGGGCTGCGCTGTATTCGCCCGATGGTTATCGGGTCAGGGGAGTTGGGGTTGCATCCGACGGCATGCCGCCGCGCATCCACGTGCCAGTCCCTCTGGCGCAGGCCGGCGCGCGCGAGGTTCGTATCCATGCCGGCCGTCCGGCGCGAGCGCTGGATGTCGTCCCCGTGCGCGCCGGCGCCGACCTGCTCGGCATGCTGGCGGTCGCCGTCGACGAGCAGACGGTCGACTCACACGGAAGGCGTCGCGCCCTGGAGCATGGGTCGACCGTGCTCGCGCTGGAGCTGTCGAAGGAGCGCTCTGCCGCCGAGGTCGAGCGCCGGCTGCGAGGTGACCTGGTCGAGGAGGTCCTGGCCGGAGGCCTGGAAGGCGACGAGGCAGAAAGGGTGGCGCGGCAGGCGGAGCGTCTCGGCCACCGGCTGCCACATCGCGCGTGGGTCGTGGTCCTGGAGCCCGATGACGATGAGACCGAGGCTGCGCTCGCCGGGCGCGCTCAGCAGGACCGTCTGGACGCGGCGCTCAGCGGCCTGATCCGCTCGCGACTCCCGGGCGCACTCACCCTGGTTCGCTCATCGTCGGCCGTGTTCCTGATTCCGGACGACATCGCCTCCGACCTGGCCGCCGTGGAAAAGCTGGCCGGCCTCATCCTCGCCGGCGCCGCCCCGGTGATGAAGCCCGGCGCGGCATCGGTGGGCATCGGGAACCTCGCCAACTCGGTCGGCGAGCTGGCCCGCTCCCACGTGGAGGCGCGCCAGGCGCTGCGTCTGACTCGGCGGGCGGGCGGGCGAGGCAAGGTCGCCTCGTATCGTTCGCTCGGCGCCTTCCGGTTGCTGCTGGAGGTGCAGAGCCCGGACGCCCTGCGGCGGTTTGTGGACGAGCTGCTCGGCACCTTGCTCAAGTACGCGCAGTCCCGCGACACGCCCCTCCTGGAAACCCTCGAGGCGCTGTCCTCCGCCCGGTGGGTGCGCCGAGCCGCGGCGCGCCAGCTGGGCATCCACATCAACTCGATGAGCTACCGGGTGGAGAGGATCGAATCACTGACCGGCTTGCAGCTCGACGACCCCGAGACGCGGGTGGCGATATCGATCGCCCT
>DASPYG010000024.1:0-14440 GCA_035636885.1 Candidatus Nitrosopolaris sp. | reverse complement strand
ACCTTGTCGCCGACCTTGAGCTCCATCGGCACCTTGGTGCCGTTGTCCAGGATCCTTCCAGTGCCCACGGCCTCGACGATGCCTTCCTGGGGCTTCTCCTTGGCGGTGTCCGGAAGGACGATCCCGCTCTTGGTCTTCTCTTCCCTCTCCACCGGCTTGACCACGACACGGTCGCCTAGCGGTCTTAGATTCATGTGCAACCCTCCTCAGCTTTGAAATTGATCTGTCTGGCACTCCCCGCGCCCGAGCGCTTAGCACTCAGGGGGGTCGAGTGCTAATTGTACAAGTACCCAGAGGGCGAGGGGCTAAACCTGGTCGGGCGGCGTTTCCTCAGCATTGGTGATCAACTCGAGGGCACGTGCCGCCTCGGCGTCGGGGACCATGATCCTTGCCTCTGTGAAGTTCATCGCCGCCGAGTAGGCGGTGTCGCCGAAAACCTCGGCGGTGATCCCGTTCGCCTCCAGGACGGCGGCGATCAGGTCGGCCTTGAGCCGCTCGCCTCGGAAGACGACCTCCCAGCCCTTGACGCCCATCAATCCCATCCTAGGGAGGGGTCGACCGTGATTGATTGTGGACCACCCCCACCCCCCCCACTGCGTGCGGAGGCGACATACCCGGCGACCGCGATCATCGCCGCGTTGTCCGTGCAGAGCTCCAGTGGCGGCATTGTCAGGCGCGCACGGTCCCCCACCACCTCGGCCGCCCGCCTGCGCAGCAGCGTGTTGGCGGCCACTCCTCCCGCGACGACCACCTCGGCGACCGGCGCCCGAGAAAGCGCCTCGTCGAGCTTCTCCAGAAGCGACTCCACCACCGAGTGTTCGAATGCCGCGGCAAGGTCCGCCTTCTCCTGCGGCCCAGCCCCGTTGCCCAGATCACGAAGGCGGTAGAGCAGGGCGGTCTTGAGGCCGCTGAAACTGTACTCGAGGCCGGGCAGCGATGGCCTGGGCAAAGGCTGGCGCCAGGCATCGCCGGTTCGGGCCAGGCGATCCAGCGCCGGGCCGCCTGGGTATCCGAGCCCGAGCATGCGGGCGGCCTTGTCGAAGGCCTCGCCCGCCGCATCGTCTCGGGTGCGGCCGATGACCTCGAATTGGCCGTGCTCTGGCATGCGCACGAGGTCCGAATGCGCGCCGCTGACGACGAGCCCCAGAAGCGGTGGCTCGAGGTCGGCGCGCGCCAGCATCGCCGCGTAAATGTGCCCCCACAGATGGTTGACCCCCGTGACCGGCCGCCCCCAAGACGCGCTGAGGCCCTCGGCCACGCCGACGCCTACGAGAAGGCAGCCTGCCAGGCCGGGACCGCGGGTGACTGCGATGAGGCCGACGTCCTCCGGGCCTGCCTGCGTCTGCTCGAAGGCCAGGTCCAGGAGGTGCGGCAGCCGCTCGAGGTGGTCGCGGGCGGCCAGCTCAGGGACCACCCCGCCGAATTCCTTGTGCAGGTCGACCTGCGAGTGGATGACGTTGGCAAGCACGCGGCGGCCGCCTTCGACCAGCGCGACGGACGTTTCGTCGCAGCTCGTTTCTATACCAAGCGTTACTGCCAGTTCCTTCACCCCCACCCGGGCTTCGCCCGACCTCCCCACTTCGTGGGGAGGTGAACTAGCTTTCGTCCTTGGTCAGCAGGTCGCGGCGAAGGCCGCGGACGTCGGCTTCGATGCGCTCGAGGTTGGCCTCGTACGCGCGCCGGAATCGAGGCGAGTGGATCGAGTCCGACCACATCACGATCGCGTCCTCACCGTTGTCGGTGTAGTAACCCTTGCGCCGGCCGATCACTTTGAAGCTGAAGGCCTCGTACATGTGCATCGCGTTCTCGTTGGACGTCCGCACCTCGAGCGTCACCCACTTCGCGCCCATGTCGTAGGCGGCCTGGATCAGTCCGGCGAAGATGATGCGACCGTAGCCGCGGTGGTGAAGATCGCGCCGGACGCCAATGGTCGTCACGTGTGCCTCGTCGTACATGCGCCACATGCCCCCGTAGCCGACGATGGTCGGGTCAAGGTCGGAACCCAGACGCGGCGGCCGCTCGACGATGCCTTCCTGTCGCAGCACCACGTAATGCGCGCTCGAACGCGAAGCCAGCTCGCGGTAGTAGGCATTGCGCGGCCACGGGGTCGCGAAGATGTCGCGCTCGATCTCCTGCACCGTCGCGATATCCGGCTCGCGCATCAGCTCGAGCGCCAGCTGCTGGCGGATCTGGACCATCAGGCGACCATCACGGAGTGCGAACGGAAATGGACTGCATGTACTCGAGCCTGACACTACCATAGGCCACTTCTGAGGCCGATTCCAGCAATCGTGCGGCGGCCGCGCCGAAGGTGCGGAGCTCATCCTCGGGCACCATGCGCAGCCCGACCGCCTCCAGGGCCGCCTGCGTCTTCGGGCGGAGCCATCCCACGACGAGCCAATCCCTGAGCAGCTCCTCGGGCTTCGCGACCCCCCGGCCGCCGTCGGGAGACTGGTGATACAGGCGCCCCCGGCCGGCTTCAGCGACGGCGAGCACAGGCGCGTCCGTGCGCGCGGCCTGGATGCCCAGCGTCTGCAGCGGGACGATCGGAATCCTGCGCCCCATCGCGAGGCCGAGGCCGAACGACACCCCCACTCGCAGCCCCGTGAATGAGCCGGGCCCGGTCGCGACCGCAACCCGCGTGATGGTCTTCTCTTTCGCGATGGCGCGGTAGCGAGCCGGCAGGTCGAAACTCGGCCCGGACTCGTCGATCTCCTCCTGAACGACCATGCCGCTGTCGTCGATCAACGCGAGCGCTGAACGTGCCGACGATGTATCGATGGCGAGTATCACCGCGGCAGGTCTCGCTCGACGGTCAGACGCCGGCGGTCGCCGCCAACATGCTCGATGGTGATCAAGGCCCCGGCGGCGCCGGCAAGCCTCTCACCCCACTCGACCACGACCGCCCCCGCGTCCAGCAGCTCGTCCAGGCTGAGGTGTCTGACCTCATCACCTTTTTCGAGGCGATAGAGGTCGACATGAGCGAGCTGCAGCCGCCCTGGATAGATCCGGACGAGCTGGAAGGTCGGGCTCGCCACCAGCGCGGCCGACCCGGCACCACGCGCCATCCCGCGCACGAAGGTCGTCTTGCCCGCGCCAAGCTCGCCTGTCAGGAGGACGAGGTCGCCCTGGCGCAAGCGCCGGCCGAGCTCCTCGCCGGCCGCTTCGGTCGATTCAGGCGACGAGGTCTCACGCGAAATGGTCGTAGCCAACGAGCCTCATCTGCACCGGTTTCTCGTCTGGACCGACCACGTTCACCTTGGGGTCGCGCGTGAGCGTGCCGATGGCTCTCATGCCTGCTTCCACCATCACGGATTCGGGCCCGGTGCACACGAGCTCGGCCTCCTCGCCACTCGTCAGCGCGTCCAGCGAGGTGGCGCCATCGGCTACGGGCACCTCGGCGGCGCGGAGGATGCATCCGCAGCCGGCAAACTCCGCGAACTTCTCCATCTCGCGCACGAGGCCGTCCGAGACGTCGCCGCAACACAGGCCCGCCCGGTTCAGGCGCCGGCCCTCGGACAGCAAGGGTTGGAGGCGAAGCACACGATGCTGACGAAGCGCCACAGCGGCGGCGCCCAGGGGCCCGGTGACTGCCACCGCCCAACCAGGCTGGGCCTCGCTGCGGGCCAGCGGCCGTGATTCGGCGTGTCCCACCACTGTGATCGCGAGCACCGCCGGCCCGTCGATGGAGCTCATGTCACCGCCCACGATGCTCATGTTCACCGTCTCGGCCAGCGCATGCATCCCTCGGTAGAGATCCACGAGGGCATCCACCGGCCACGCGCGCGGCAGGGCGACGGACGTCAGCGCCCACGATGGCGTCGCGCCTTTGGCAGCGAGGTCACCGAGGGCCAGCGCAAGCGAACGCCAGCCGGCGTCGTCACCGCTCATCCAGCCGAGGTCGAAGTGCACGCCTTCCACGAATGTATCGGTGCTGGCTACCGTGAAGCCGCGCGCCTCGTCCAGCACGGCGGCGTCGTCGCGCCCGGACTGCGCCGCGAGGTATGGCCTGATCAGCTTCAGGAGCTCGAACTCTCCCGCTCCTCCGATCGTGGTCACTTGTCCAGCATCGCACGCAGGCGGCGGGCAGCCGATTCCGGGTCGGCGGCGTCGGCGATCGCCCGAATCGCGCAAACTCGCCGCACACCGAGGGTCGTGAGCTGCGCCACGTTGGCCTCCTCGATCCCGCCGATGGCGAAGACGGGCACGTCCACCGCCGCGGACACAGCCGCCACCGCGGCCGGACCGATGACGCCCTTCCCTTTTTTGACAGGCGTCGCGAACGCCGGACCGCTGCCGATGTAATCGGCCCCGGCGGCCACCGCCTTGCGCGCCGCCTCTGGGCTGGACGCCGACGCGCCGATGAGAAATCCATCGGGGGCGAGCCGGCGCGCCGCGTCGACGGGCAGGTCGTCGGGGCCCAGGTGCACACCGTCCGCGCCCGCTACGAGGGCGATGTCCGCGTGGTCGTTGACGATGAAGAGCGCCCGCGCCTTGGCGGTCAGCTCACGGAGCCGTAGGGCCAGCTCCAGCAGCTCGCCCCGAGGCAAGGCTTTGTGACGCAGCTGCACGACGTCCGCGCCGCCCCGTATGGCCGCCATCGCCAGCTCGACGACCTGCTCCGGCGGGCGGTCGGGCGTGATGACGTAGAGGCGAGCTGACTGCAGGCGCTCTGCCGGCCACATATCTAGACCACCTCCCCATCCGGAAGGCTCGCTTCGCGAGCGTTCCGACCTCCCAACGGGGTGGGGAGGCCAGTCAGGTCAGGATCTGGCGGAGCTTCTCGCGGAAGGCTTCTGGCGCCTTGTCCTGCTCGCAGCACAACTTGACCAGGCGCTTGACCGAGGCCTGGAACTCATAGCTGTCGGTGCAGTCGGGGCAGCCCTCCAGGTGGAGCTGAAGCTCGAGCATCTCGGTGTTGCTCAGCTCGCGGTCGAGGTAGCTGTCTAGCTTGTTGGAACAGTCCTTGCAGTTCATTCTTTGGGCACCTCCGGGGCGCCGTTGCCGCGCACGATACCGGATTCGAGCGCGTAGTCATATAGGGATTTCTGGAGCTGCTGACGGGCCCGGTGCAGGCGGGACATGACAGTGCCGATGGGCACCCCGAGGGTCTGCGCCGCGTCCTTGTACGAGAAGCCTTCAACGTCGACCAGGAGGACCACCTCTCGATGCAGCGGAGGCAGCTTCTCGACCGCCGCCACCACCTCCGAAGCGGCCAGCTTGTCGAGGACGTCCGCCTCGGGCCGCGCGCCTTCGTCTTTCAGCTTGTCGTACAGGACGAACTCGCCCACATCGTCGAGGCTGACGTCGTCCTTCCGAGACCCCTTGAAGCGATCCCAGAACAGGTTGCGCATGATCGCGAACAGCCAGGCCTTCATGTTCGTGCCCTGTTGGTAGCTGTGCTGGTAGCGCAGCGCGCGGAGGTAAGCCTCCTGGACGAGGTCCTGCGCCGAGTCGGGGTCGCGCGTCAGCCGCAGCGCGCCTCGGTACAGCGTGTCGAGATGTGTCAGCGCCTCTTCCGCGAAGGCAGTTTGTGCGGGACTTTCCGCCATCAGTACTGCCAGTTTAGATACACCTGTCTTTGCACCATCTCAAAGCGGAAATGGTGCTCTCGTATTCCTTGGAGGCCTGCTGCCCGCCACCCGGCGCTGTGCGCCGACCTCCCCCACTACGTGGGGAGGTAGAGCCTCTTCACGCGCGGGCCGATCGCTGTAAGCACCTCGTAGCAGATGGTGTTCGACCACGTCGCGACCTCTTCGGCCGTGATGCGTTCGTCGCCGTCCGGGCCGATGATCGTCACCACGTCGCCCACCGCGACACCATCCACGTCGCTGACGTCGACGGTGATCGCGTCCATGCTCACCGCCCCGATGAGCGAGGCCCGTCGCCCGCGCACCAGCACATCGCCGCGGTTGCCGCGCGCACGGTGGACCCCGTCTGCGTAGCCGATGGCCACGGTCGCCACGCGGGCCGGTGACGGCGCCGACCACAACGCGCCGTAGCCGACGGTGCCCCCCTTCGGCAGGCTCTTCACATGGGTCACCACCGAGCGCAGCGCCAGCGCCGGCGCAGCACCCGGCCACTCGCAGCCATACAACGCGATGCCAGTACGGACCGCGTCGAGCGCCATCTGGGGATATCGCAGCGTCGCCGCCGAGTTGCAAACGTGGCGAATGCCCGGATCGAAACCAAGCCTGTCGAGAACATTCATGAACCGATCGAACTGCGCCCGAGTCATCGCCTCGTCGGTGCCCGCCGACGCGAAGTGCGTCCAGGTGCCGGCGAGGCGCAGCCCCGCCGAACGGTCGATGAATTCCGCCAGCGATGCGGCCTCCGTGGGCGAAGCTCCGAAGCGACCCATGCCGGTGTCGACCTTGAGGTGGACCGGGACGACCTCGTCGCCGTCCTCGAGCGCGCGCGCGAACTCGAGGCTCGAGACGCCGATGACAAAGCCGTTTGCGGCGGCCGCCGCAGCCTGCTCGGGAACAAGCCCGCCCATGACCAGAATGTGCTCGGGGTGGACAAGACCGGTGAGCTCGTTTGCCTCTTCGAGCGTGGATGTCGCGAGCCACGTCGCACCGCCGGCCAGCGCGGCCCGGGCCACCTGCACAGCGCCGTGACCGTAGCCGTTCGCTTTGACCACCGCCATCACGCGCGTCCCGTGCGGAACATGCGCGAGGATGCGAGCGGCGTTGGCACGCACCGCGCGCAGGTCGATATCCGCCCAGCGCAGATTCGTCTTAGAGACCGCCTTGCCGAAGCACGTGCATGACGTGCGGAATCTCGGGCAGCAGGTCGCTCGCCAGCAGCCCCGCGTCGCCGAGGCGCTGTGAGATGCGGCGCCCGGCCGCGGCATGTATGTAGACGCCGGTCACGGACGCGGCGTACGGATCGGAGCCCTGCGCGATGAGCGCGCCGATCACGCCCGCGAGAACGTCACCGGTGCCGCCTGTGGCCAGCGCCGGTACCTCGTGGGGATCCTGGCTGAGCCTGCCGTCCGGGTGCGCAACCAGCGTGTGCGCGCCCTTCAGGACGACGATCGCCCCCCAGTCCTTCGCGGCCTTGCGCGCAGCGCCGGCGCGATCGGCCTGCACCGCGTCGGTCGTCTTGCCGAGAAGGCGGGCCATCTCGCCAGGGTGCGGCGTCAGCACACGATTCTTGCCGAGGCGGGTCTTCTTGCGCGCCGAGTCTGCGAGCGCGCTCAGGGCGTCGGCATCGAGGACGAGCGGACACTCTGCGTGCAGCGAGAGGTCGAGGATCAAGCGCCAGGTGGACCGGTCGCGGCCCAGGCCAGGGCCGATCACGCCGGCCTCGGCCGTGGACATCTGGCGGAGAACCGAGTCATACGCCGCATGTCCGACCGCGCCCGGCGCGACCTCAGGCACCGGGGTGGCCATGACCTCGGTGCACTTGGCGGCGAGGATCGGATAGATCGTGTCGGCGACCAGCAGCCGAACGAGGCCGGCCCCGGTGCGCGCTGCGCCCGTCGCAGCGAGGAAGGCTGCCCCGGTGAAGCCGAGGCTTCCGGCCAGCACGACCACCGTTCCGAACGTCCCCTTGTGCGCGTCGCGCGGCCGCTGCGGGAGGAGGACTGATTCCGGCGCCGGCAACAGCATGTCCGCCACGTCGGGCATCTCGAGATGCGAAGTGGCCACGGCGAGCCGGCTGTGGTGGGTGATGCTCACTTCCACCCGCGCGCCGCGCCCATCGCCAAGGAGACGAACCCGCGGCGCGCCGCTGGGGCCGGGCAGGACCTCGATGCGCTTGCGCGGGAAGCAGATGCCAGTGCCGTCGAAGCACTTGATCACCGCCTCCTTCGCCGCCCAGCGCCCGGCGAGGCGCTCGGAGTTGTTGCCGCAGTAGACGAGCTCGGCGGGGGTGTAGACCTTGCTCAGGAAGCCCTGGCCTGACCGTTTGACCGCGAGCTCGATGCGGTCTACGGAGACGGCGTCAACCCCGATGCGCTGCACCGCCCCATTTTCTGCCCTATTCGACGGTGACGCTTTTGGCCAGGTTGCGGGGCTGGTCGACGTTCTGCCCGAGCTCGACCGCGACGTGGTACGCGAAAAGCTGCAGCATCACCGAGTTCAAGACGGCCGCAGACGCCTCCTCGACCTCGGGCATCTCGAAGAGGTCTGTGGCCACGCCGTCCAACGATCTGTCGCCCTTGGTGATGAGAGCTAGCACCGGCGCGTTGCGCGCCACGATCTCATGGACGTTGCTGACCATCTTGTCCCTGGTCGAGCTGGCGGTGCAGATGGCGACCACGGGGAACTGGTCGTCGAGCAACGCGATCGGTCCGTGCTTGAGCTCGCCCCCTGTCGTGCCCTCGGCGTGGATGTATGAGATCTCCTTGAGCTTGAGCGCACCCTCGAGGCCCACGGGGTAGCCGAGGCCGCGACCCGTGTACATGAAATTGCGGTACTTGCTGTAGCGGTGGGCGAGCTCTGCGATCTCCTCGTTGCGTGTGAGCAGCTCGTCGACCTGTCCAGGCAGCGCGCGCAGAGCTTTCACAAGCTCGTCGCGGCGCTCGAGTGACACGCGACCGTTAACGGTGGCCAGGCGGAGCCCCAGCAGGTAAAGGCTCATGAGATGCGCGAGGAAGGTCTTCGAGGATGCCACCCCGATCTCCGGCCCGGCGTTGAGGTAGATGGCGCCGTCAGCGTCGCGGGCGGCCGAGCTCGCGACAACGTTGGTGACCGCGACCGCGAGCGCCCCTCTCTCCTTGGCCTGGTGCAGGCCCACGAGGGTGTCGGCGGTCTCACCCGACTGCGTGATGACGACGGCAAGCGTGTTCTTGCCAAACGTCGGACGGCGGTAGCGAAACTCCGACGCGTCCTCGGCCCGCGCGGGGATTCCGGCCCAGTCCTCGATGACCTGCTCACCGATCATCGCGGCATGCAGCGAGGTCCCCATCCCCAGCAGCAAGACCTCGCGATATTTCTTCAGGTCCTGGTCCGGGATGTCGAACTCGCGGAAAGTGACCGCGCCGTCGTCAGTGAGCCGGCCGCGCATCGCGTTGGCGACCGCCTCGGAAGACTCGTTGATCTCTTTGAGCATGAAGTGCGGGTAGCCGCCCTTCTGTGCCTGCGTCACATCCCAGTCGACGTGGATCAACTTCGGCGTGACGCTGTGACCGTCGAGGGTGTACACCTGTGGACCCAGCGGCGTGACCGCCGCGACCTCGCCCTCGCCGAGAACGAGCACGCGCTTCGTGTACGGGATGATCGCCGTGATGTCGGAGGCGACGTAGTACTCCTTCTCGCCAAGTCCGACGACCAGCGGCGCGTTGAGCCTCGCGCCGATGAGCAGCTCCGGGTCGTCGGTGGAGAACATCGCCATGGCGTAGGCGCCGCGAAGACGCTTGAGCGCCGCCCGCACCGCGGCGAGAAAGTCGCCCTTGTAGTTGGCCTCGATGAGGTGCGGTACGACCTCGGTGTCGGTGTCCGACGTGAACTCGTGGCCCTTCGCCTGCAGCTCGCTCTTGAGCTCGGCGAAGTTTTCGATGATGCCGTTGTGGACGACATAGATGCGCTGGTGGCAATCGGTGTGCGGATGCGCGTTGATGTAGGTCGGCTTGCCGTGGGTGGCCCAGCGGGTGTGGCCGATGCCGAGCTTGCCCGTGGGCATGTTGGCCTGCAGCTTCTCGATGAGCACGTCGACCTTCGTCTCAGACTTGGTGACACTGGTGCGCCGGTCGGCGCCGGCTCCATCTGCCAGCACAGCGACGCCGGCTGAGTCGTACCCGCGGTACTCGAGACGCTTGAGGCTCTCCATCAAGATCGGCGTCGCCTCACGATCGCCCAGGTAGCCGATGATCCCGCACATATCTACTCAATAACTCCTGGCCCGGGGTTTCTAGACGGAAGCTTCAACGCCCCAAGCGGGCCCCAGGTTACAGGGTGGGCCTAGGGCGAGGGGCAGTTCGGGTTCAGCGAGATCGAATACGTGACCCTGGCTGTCCCCACCGCGCCGTTGACGTTGTCCGGGTACGGGATCGTGAGCTTGAAAGTGGCCGTCGTGGTCGAGTGGCTGAGATCGACCGCGGGCAGCGTGATGGTCGTGATGTTGGTCAGGGCATCAGGCGGGCCGGTGACGACCACTGCCACGGGATCGAGGGCTATACCCGTGATCCGATAGCAATTGGGCGGAGGATTCGAGGGCTGGGAGTCGACCAGCACCACCTGCCGGCTGGTCGTCCCGGCCTTGGCCTCGATATGGATGCTGACCGTGTTGATGTCGAGATTGGCCTGCGGGGAGGTGTAGCTGCTCGGTTTCGAGAGATCGAGCGGGACATCGCTCCGCTCCAGCACGACCAGCAGGCTCGGATAATCGAGCGTAGCGCTGCTCACCTGGCCGGTGTAGTCCGCATAAGCCTTCAAGTTGGTCTCCCAGCTGACTGGGCCGTCGAATGTAACGGAGCAGGGAGCGCTCGGGCAAAGCGCCGCGGTCTTCGTGACCTGCCATCCCGGGGCAGCGCCCCTTGGTATCCGGACGTTGACGGTGAGCTTCACCGCCGCGCGCTGGTCGATGTTCAGAACCACCGGAGTCGCCTGAACCGTCACCCCGGAGATCACCGATTTGCCGACCAGGTTCGCTTTCACGCCGCTCCCTGCAGACACCTTGGCCAGATCGGCCGTCACCACAGTGTTGCCGGAGTTCGCCGCGCTGACAAGGTCCGCAAGGCCGGTGACGGTGACGGTGGTTTTCGTCGGGGGATTGATCACGATAAGGCCGGCCGGCACCCCCGTGTATCCGATGCTCAGCTGCAGCTGTTTGGACGTCGGTGGGTTCTGGGAGAACGCGAAGGCACCGAGCATCAGCACCGCCAGCCCCAAAGCCAGCAGCTTCAGCCTCCAGTCGTTCGTGATCCAGCTCAAGTGTCTTTTTCCTTTTCTCCTTTGACTGCCTTCTCGTGCTCCTTCGGCTTGCCGTTCGACCGGCCGTTGAGAAAGCCGAGCAGACCGTTGGCGCGTATGCCGCGCACCGGCACCCGAACGCTGACACGGCGGCGGAGGCCGTCTGGGTCCAGGTTGCGGGTGATCTTGCCTTCTTCGATCACGGAGATGGCGCCGGTCTCCTCAGAGATTACGAGGACCAGCGCGTCGGACGCCAGAGACAGCCCGAGCGCAGCCCGGTGACGGGTGCCCAGCCGCTCCCTAACCGCGCCTTCTTCCGGCAGCGGGAGCAGGCACCCGGCGGCGATGATCTGGTTGCCTCGCACGATCACGGCGCCATCGTGCAGCGGGGAGTTGGGATAAAAGATCGATTGCAGGAACTCCGCCGAGATTTCCCCGTTGATGCGAACGCCGGTGGCCGCATAGTCCTCGAGGCCGACGTCGCGCTCGAATGCGATCAGCGCCCCGGTTCGCTTCGCGCTGAGTCGCTCGGCCGCCCTGATCGTCTCGGATATCGCCTGGCTGTACTCGGGCGTGCTGAACGCGGACAGCGGCCGGCCGAGATTCCCGAGGCGGCCGAGCTGGTCCACGGCACGCCTGAGCTCCGGCTGGAAGATCACGATGATCGCGATACCGAGCAGGAACGCGCCGTTTCGGAACAACCACGAAAGCAGCACGAGGTTGAAGGCGGTCGCAAGCGCGCCGATCAGCGCGAGCACCACCAGGCCGAGCAGGATCTGCGTGCCCTGCGTGCCCCGCACGAGGCGCAGCACGTAGTAGAGGACGACGGCGATGACGGCGACGTCGACCACTTCCAGCCACGTGAGGTGTCTCACCACCTCCTCGAACTGGACGATGAACTGCTGGATGACCTGGCTCATCCGGGTTCGGCTCCAAAGATCTCAGCCATGAGCGCCATCTGGGCGTAGAGCCGGTTGCCGGCCTGGTCGAAGACAATCGACCGCGGCCCGTCCATGACCTCGTCGGTCACCTCCTCCCCGCGATGCGCGGGAAGGCAATGCAGGAACACCGCACCTTTGGTCGAGTCCATCACCGCCTGATTGACCTGGTACGGGGCGAAGATCTGCCGCCGGATCGCGCGCTGGTCCTCCTGCCCCATCGATGCCCAGACGTCGGTATAGACCGCGGTGGCGCCGTCGAGGGCGGCGATGTCGTTCGAGAGGAGGACGTTGCGCGTGCCCGAGCCGACCGCACTGGCGCGTTCGAGCACCTGGTGCGAGGGCTCATAACCCGGAGGCGTGATCACTATCAGCCTGAAGCCGAGCAGGGCCGCAGCTTCGATCAGCGATGTCGCGATGTTGTTGCCGTCTCCCACATAAACGATCCGCTGCTCGGCGATCGGCCCGCAGGCCTCCTCGAGGGTCATGAGGTCGGCAAGGATCTGGCAGGGATGGGAGCGATCGGTCAGCGCGTTGATGACCGGCTTCTCCGCCGCGGCCGCGAGCTGGATCAGGTCGACGTGGCTGCGCATCCGGGCGACGATGGCGTCGACATAGCGGTCGAGGACGCGCGCCGCATCGCGGACTGACTCGCGCCGCCCCAGCTGCACGTCCTGCTCGCCCAGGGTGGTCGTCGTGCCGCCGAGGCGGGCGATGCCAACCTCGAACGAGACCCGCGTCCGGTGCGAGGGCTTCTGAAAGAGCATCGCGACGTGAAGGCCCTGCAGCGGCCGCTTGGACCAGCGGCCCGCCTTGATGGCGTGTGCCAGCGTCAGCACCGAGCGCAGCTCGGCGGCATCCAGATCCGCGATATCCAGGAAGTCCCTTCCCGTGAGACCCACTGCAGCGATCATGATGCCCCGACGCGACGCCGGTGTGGCCTGGAAAGCGCTTTGGTGAGCTACAACCCGGGTTTGATCAGGTCCCCGGCGACGATCGGGGCCACTGTGAGGTCTCTGACCGAGTCGAACTCCGGCAGCCTCGAGCGCAAGCCGGCGTCATCCCTGAGGCGAAGGATGGCATCGCGGCAGGCCGCCGGCTCCAGCCCGAAGTGGGCCGGCTTGAAGTCGAACGACGGTTCATTGCGGAGGCCGATCGTGAGCCGATCGGTGACCCTCACCTTCGGCCAGGATCCAGGGTCGGAGAGCGTGACCGACTCCATGTTGTCCCACAGGGCGCGCATCTCATGGCGCCCCTGGACCACCACCATCCGGTCGCGAAACAGGCCGAGCCGGCTGGCGGGCCAGGCGTGAACCTGGATGCCCGCCCAGGTGGCCACCACCCAGGCTCCGATCGCGCCGGCGCCGAGCGCTACGCCGGCCACCCAGCCGTCCGGCTGCCCGGTCGCGACGAAGGCCAGGATGGAGAACGCGACCGCGCAGAACAGGCTCGAAGCGCCCAGCGTCACGATCGTTCGCCGCGACCGCACGTAGATCACCGAACAACCCCCACCGAGGGATAGTGTATGTCCGAAGGGCTCGCATTACGACCCCGCCGTGAGGAGAGAGGGATGGACGTTATCGAAGAGCGGGCGGACATCGACGCGGCGGTCTCCGGCAAGACGATCTGCACGATCTTCGCGGACGCAGACTCACGCTGGGGCGACCAGCCCGCATTGCACTGGAAGCAGAACGGCGACTGGCACACCCTCGACTGGCATGGCTACCGCCAGCAGGTGGCGGCGGTCACCCTGGCGCTGCGCGAGCTTGGTTTCGGCCCCGGGCAGTTCGCTCTGATCATGGCGCGCAACGTGCCCGAGCACATGATCGCGGACCTTGGCATCGTGCATGCCGGCGGCGCAGCCATCAGCGTGTACAACACCCTCGCGCCCGAGCAGGTCCAGTACGTCGCCAAACACTCGGAGGCGACTGTTGCGTTCGTGGAGGACGAGGCATTCCTCGCCAAATTCCTCGAGATCCGTTCCGCGGTGCCGAGCCTGCGTCATATCGTTTTGATTCACGGCGACCCGCCCGAGGGCGTGACCTCATGGGACGCTCTGGTCGCGTCCGGCCGCGCGCTCTACTCTCGCGATCCTTCCGAGTTCGAGCGGTCCTGGCGCGGGGTCGGCCCTGAGGACACGGTCAGCCTGATCTACACATCTGGAACCACGGGTCCACCGAAAGGCGTCACCTACTCGCACTACAACATCCTGTGGACGATGGAGTCGAGCCGCCGTCTCCTTCGATACGACCACGACACGCTCGTGAGCTACCTGCCGCTGGCGCACGTCGCCGAGCGGTTCACTTCGCAGTGGAATGGGATCTACGTCGGCCACCAGGTGTACCTGTGCCCCGATCCGGCGCAGCTGCTGGCGTATCTCGTCGAGGCTCGGCCGACCGTGTTCGTCGGTGTGCCGCGCGTGTGGGAGAAGCTGATGTCCGGAATCCAGGCCGGCATCGAGGCCGAGCCCGACGAGGCGAAGCGCGGTATGGCCAAAGGCGCGCTGGCGGCGGCCCAGCAGGCCTATCGCCTCCGCCGCGACGGCCAGCCGGTGCCGGACGAGATCGCATCGGTCGTAGAGCGCGCGCAGCCGCTGTTCGCGATGCTGCGCTCGAAGGTCGGGCTCGATCGCGTGCGGCTCGG
>DASPYG010000023.1:0-5436 GCA_035636885.1 Candidatus Nitrosopolaris sp. | reverse complement strand
ACTGGGCCAGCCGGTCGGGGCCGTCGGCGTGACGACATTCCGCCCACCGTATGTGCCGGTTTCGTTCGGTCTGATGGCCGGCCGAAACCGCGGCGACCTCTTCGACCCAATTCGAATGACGGCCGTGCATCCCTGGCACGTTGCCCACGGGGCCATCTTCGAGAACGTCGGCCAATGGAAGCGGCCCTGGTATTTCCCGCGACACGACGAAGACATGGAGGCGGCCGTGCTGCGCGAGTGCCAGGCCGCGCGCGAGAGTGTGGCAGTGATGGACGCGTCGACGTTGGGCAAGATCGATATCCAGGGACCGGATGCCGTCGAGTTCCTCAACCGGATGTATACCAATGCCTTCGACACCCTGAAGATCGGATCCTGCCGGTACGGCCTGATGTGCAAGGTGGATGGCATGGTCTTCGATGACGGCGTCGTCGTGCACCTCGGGACCGACCACTGGCTCGTCACCACGACGACGGGCGGCGCCTCGGCCGTGCTCGCGTGGATGGAGGAATGGCTGCAGACCGAGTGGACCGACCTCCGCGTGCGCCTGACATCGGTCACCGACCAGTGGGCCGACATGGCCGTCGTCGGCCCGCGCTCGCGGGACGTCGTCCGCAGCCTGTTCCCCAGGCTTTCGCTCGACCCCGAGAGCTTCCCTTTCATGGCCATTCGCGAGAGCAAAACAGCAGGCATTCCCGTGCGCCTTCACCGGATTACGTTCTCCGGCGAGCTCGCCTACGAGCTCTGGACACCAAGCTGGTATGGCCTGGCGCTGTGGGAAGCCGTGATGGCGGCTGGCGAGCCGTTCGGAATCACGCCGTATGGCACCGAAGCGATGCACGTGTTGCGCGCCGAGAAGGGCTACATCATCTGCGGCCAGGAGACCGACGGAACGGTCACGCCGCAGGACCTCGGAATGAGCTGGATCGTCTCAAAGAAGAAGGCCTTCATCGGCCAACGGTCCCATCGCCGGAGCGATACGGCCAGGCCCGATCGGAAGCATCTGGTCGGTCTGCTTCCTGTCGACGGGGATCAGCTCCTGCCGGAAGGCGCTCAGCTGGTTTCGCAAGGCGACGGTGCCATTCCATCGAAGATGGTCGGCCACGTGACATCGAGCTACCGCAGTGCGACGCTCGGCCGAACCTTTGCCCTCGCGATGGTTCAGAGCGGGCGCGAGCTATTTGGCGGCACCGTCTACGCCCCGCTGAACGGGCACGTGGTCGCTGCGACGGTAACCGAGCCGATTTTCTATGACAAGGAGAACGTCCGTCGTGATAGCTGAAGCGGTTCGCCGTAGCCCGCTTACTGATTACAGGGACCGGTTCGCTGCCCTCTCGGCGGCGACCGACGGCGCACTCTCCATCCGCGAGCTTCCCTTTGTCTCGCAGCTGAACCTCCGACTCGATCTCAAAAACGCCGACATCGTGCAGAGGATCGCCGCCGCGCTGAGCCTTTCCCTGCCGCTCAGCGCGAATACGGTGGCTTCGAATCGCGATCGCCGAGCCCTATGGCTCGGCCCGGACGAATGGTTGATCGTGGGGCCGGACGGCGAGCAGACTGCCTCGGAGAGTGGATTACGCGACGCCCTGCGGGAGGCCTTCGGCGCCGTCACCGACGTATCCGCGAACCGAACCCTAGTTGAAATCCGGGGCGCGAACGCCCACGAATGGCTGGCGCATGGCGTCTCGATTGATCTCGACCCGCGCTCGTTCGCCGTGGGCCGCTGCGCCCAGACCCTGCTCGCGGAAACCCAGGTAGTCCTCGAGCGCCGCGACGAGTCAGGTTTTATCATCTACGTCCCGGCCTCGTCCGCAGCCTGGGCGACAAACTGGCTTCTTGATGCCGCGGCCGACCGAGCCTAGAGCCTCACCACAGATGCTTCCGGTAGTCGACGTTGATCTGCAGAACGAAGGCCTGTCGAGATACGGCGCACCGGAGCCAGTGTTGTTAGGGACCGCCGAGAGCTAACCATATATGGCAGTCGTTGACATGCTTCCAGACTATGCCAAGAGGCTCGTGCCGGCTGACTACGATCGCAGTACGGTCGCAGGTCGGAAGGATCAACTGACCGGTGCGCTCAGCAAAGCGGGGATCGAGATAGTTAGCTCATTCGAGGCCGGATCGTTCAGTCACGGGACTGCTGTCAAAGATAGGTCCGATGTGGATCTAATGATCTGGGTGAAGATAGTGCAGCAACCACTTCTACCTAGTTCGGCCCTAAGCACATTTAAGCTGGCCTTATCGACTCTCGGCGTTCGATTACTCAGCATATCGAGCCCCACCGTACGAGTCGAATTTTGGACACCCCCGCACTTCGAGCTAGTGCCGAGCTTCTATAGCAGCACCGTGAGCGATGTGTCCGTCTACGAGATTCCGGGTCGGCGTGATGAGTGGGTACTCTCAGCGCCACGAGCGCATAACCTGCTCGTGAATCAGCAGAACGAACGTCTCTACATGAAGTTGAAGCCACTGGTACGACTCCTGAAGGCATGGAAGTATTACGTTCAGGCTCCGCTGTCGTCGTTTTACCTCGAAATGCGAGCTACCGAGTACGCACTAGGTGAATCCGTGATCTTGTACTACATCGACCTACCGAGAGTGCTTCGGCGTATTGTCGGAGGCGACGTTGCGGATATGAATGACCCGGCAGGCATTACCGGTCGCATTCCGGCATGCTCGTCTGATGAGAAGCGGCGTACGACCAAGCTATGGATGCAGTCGGCGATAATGAACCTGGATGCGGCGGAAGCGCAGCGTCAAGCTGGCGACAGGTCCGGCTATTGGACGAATATGGCAGCGGTTTTCGGTAATGACTTTCCCTATCCTTCAGGATGAGCGCGAGCCCCGAGGCCGTTGAACTGCGCCAGCTGCTGCGTGACACGCTTTGGACCGAAAAGGGTCACTTCATGCTGGCGAGTGCTTGGCGGGCAGCCCACCTGGTCATAGGACTAACGGCCACTGCCGCCTCTGGTGTCGCTGGGGCGACAATCATTGCCCAATCGAGCAGGATCGTCTCCGGAACAGCTGCGCTAGTCGGAACGGTCGCCGGAGGATTGCTGACTCTTCTCAAGCCGCGAGAGATTTCGGATAACCACTTGTCATCGGGCCGTCGCCTGGGTGCGCTTCGCGTAGAAATGCGACAAGTTCTCAATCTGGACGCGCCAAATCAGGCTGGAACCAGCCAACTACGCAGCGTCATCAAGGACCTAGCCGCTAAGAAGGCTCAGATCGACGGAGCCTCGCCACACGTTGCTGACATGGCAATGGCCGTCGTGGGATGGCGCATGAAGCGGGGGGAATACGGCGACACGATGTGATCAGGATCGAATGGCCGTGACGATGCCCAGACACTGATCCTGCGACAGGCGTTCTGGCAGAAGCTCGGGGTCTGGGAGCGCGTATGTCGGCGGCACTAGGTCAGCCCCGTGATCCGTCCACTGGGTTCGATGTCGATTCGGGCGTAGGCAGGTTCTTTGCCCAGGCCGGGCATCAGCTGGATATCGCCCGCAAGCGCCACGACGAATCCGGCGCCGGCGGACGGATAGACGTTCCGGACGGGCAGCGTGAAGCCGCGCGGCCGGCCCTTCAGCGCCGGATTGTGCGAAAGTGAGAGATGCGTTTTCGACATGCAGACCGGTAACGTCCCCATGCCGCGCTCGGCAAGCCAGTCGATGCGCTTCTGGCATTCCGGCAGGAACTCGACGTCCGCCGCTCCATAGAGGCGCCGGGCGAGCGTCTGGATCTGCTCGCGGATCGGCGTGTCGGGCGAATACAGGGGAGCGAAGTTGCTGCCATTCTGTGTGGCGCCCAGCACGGCCTCGGCCACCTCGACGGCTCCCTCGCCGCCGTGGCCGAAGCCGTCGTTGACAACGGCGGCATCGGCGCCGAAATCCTTCGCCAGCTGAGTCAGAAGGTCAAGCTCGCGTTCGGTATCGCTCGGGAATCGGTTGACGCCTACCACCGCGCACATGCCGAAGGCTTTGACGATGTCGATGTGGGCCGCGAGGTTCTCGCCGCCGCGCTTCAGGGCGTCGAGGTCCTCCGTGGCGAGCCTCGCGAGCGGCACGCCGCCGTGCGATTTGAGCGCGCGCACGGTCGCAACCACCAGCGCGGCCGCCGGTCGCAAGTGACCGTAGCGCGCGACGATATGGGCGAATTTCTCGAGGCCGAGGTCGGCGCCGAAGCCCGCCTCAGTGACCACGACATCGGCGAGCTTGAGCGCGATCTGGTCGGCGAGCAACGAGTTGTTGCCGTGGGCGATGTTGCCGAAGGGACCGGCATGCACCAGCGCCGGCTGGCCCTCCATCGTCTGCACGATGTTCGGGAGCAGCGCCTCCTTGAGCAGCACCGTCATCGCGCCGGCGACGCGCAGATCCTCGGCGGTGATGAAGCTGCCGTCCTTGCGCTGCGCCACGATGATGCGCCCGATCCGCTGGCGGAGGTCTCCGAGATCGCTGGCGAGGGCCAGGATCGCCATGATCTCCGAGGCTGCCGCGATGATGAAGCTCGACTCACGCGGCACGCCGTGCTCGTCGCCACCGAGGCCGGTGACGATGTGGCGGAGCGCGCGGTCGTTGACGTCGAGCGTGCGCGGCCAGGTGATGAAGCTGGGACCGACCTCGAGCTGGCCGTGAAAGATCGCCGCGTCGATCACAGCCGCCAGCAAGTTGTGCGCCGCCTCGACGGCATGGATATCGCCCGTGAAATGGAGGTTGATCTCCTCCATCGGCACGATCTGCGCCATGCCGCCGCCGGTGCCCCCACCCTTGATGCCGAACAGCGGCCCGGTCGAGGGCTGTCGCAAGCAGAGCGCGGCGTTGGTCCCGATGCGCCCGAGCCCCTGGGTCAGGCTGATGGCGCTCGTGGTCTTGCCCTCCCCTGCCCGGGTCGGCGTGATTGCGGTGACGACCACCAGCTTTCCATCCGGTCGGCTTTCGAGGCGCTTCAGGGTGTCGAGGCTGATCTTGGCCTTGTACGGGCCGTAGGAGATCATCTCCGAGTCCAGCAGACCGAACTCCCGACCAACCTCCAACACCGGCCGAAGTCTTCGAGGCTGAATGGTTTCGAGCGTTTTCGCTGCCTGACTCATGCTCCCTCCTGCGCTGCATCCATCAGCTTCGATCTCGGGTTTGCCGCGTCGAGTTCCTTGACGAGCAAGGTCGCGACCTCTTCCGCCGAGCCCGCCCGCTCCTCCGTATCGCCCCAGCGCCAGGCCTCCAGGTACGCATCCATCTCGGTCGACCCGTCCTTCATCGCGAAGGCATCGATCGCCGCCTGGAAACGGTCTGGCAGCATGCGCTTTACCTCGCCGCTCTCGTCCCAGGCCTTGACCTGCGCCGGAATGTGCTTCCAGAACATCACCTGGTACTTCGCCATCACGCGGCCTCGACGAGCTCGGCGAGGCGGGTCTCCAGGTCACCGAACCCGACGTGCCGCACC
>DASPYG010000022.1:0-10518 GCA_035636885.1 Candidatus Nitrosopolaris sp. | reverse complement strand
CGGCGAGCTGGTGGAGCACGCCATGGACCAGGGCACGCTGCCGCGGCGCAACGGGGTCAAGCCCCACGTCACCGTGACGACGACGCTGGAAGGCTTGAAGAACGAGGTCGGCGCGCCGCCGGCCGACGTCGAGCTCTCGCTTCCATTGTCGACTCGGACGCTGGAGCGCATCGCCTGCGACTCCACCATCTCCCGCGTCCTGCTCGCCGACTCCATGGTGGTCGATGTCGGCCGGGCGACGCGGGTGGTCTCGGCGCCGACGCGAAGAGCGCTCCACCGGCGGGATCAAGGCTGCCGCTGGCCCGGCTGCGACCGCCAGGTCAACTGGTCGACGCCACACCACATCGTCGCCTGGGCGAGAGGTGGACCGACTCGTCTCGACAACCTGATTCTTTTGTGCTACTTCCATCATCGGCTCGTCCATGAGGGCGGATGGCAGGTCGTGAAAGTGGGTCGCGAATTTCGATTCCTTCCGCCCGACCGCGTGGTTATGAGAAAGGCGCGCGGGCCAGGGATGCGCTGGGCGGCTTAAGCGGACCGTGTCCAAACCCCATTGGGATCGAAACGTCGAATAGCCCCCAGTTCAGGGTCAGTTGGTGGTGGGGTCTCCGCCACGTGTTCGGCAATCTTCACATCCCATCCAGTCTCCCCCCGCACATCGTCCACCGCGTGGCCGGGATGGATGGTGTCGAGATACGCCTCTCCACCGCCTTCGGGAAACCGGAACACGCAGAGCGTTGTGATGATCGCCGCCGGCCCGCCGCCCAGCAGCGCGTTGCGCTCGCGCCAGCCGGGCGAGCCGTCGCCGTGGCCCGGCGAGGTGATGAACGAGACGCGATCGACCAGCCGCCGCCGTTCGTGGTTCATCAGCGTCACCCAGCGCCGGCTAAGTATCGCGATGTCCACCCCACCCCCGCTGCCCGGCAGCTTGACCCTCGGCTTCGCCGGGTCGCCGACGTAAGACGTGTTCAGGTTGCCGAACCGATCCACCTCCGCCCCGCCGATGAACCCCAGGTCGACGTTCCCCTGCGCCATGAGCGCCATCGCGTTAGACATCCGCGTCGCCCACAACGCGCCGGCGACGTTTGGCGGGTCGCCCATGGTGCCAAGAAAAGCGTCGGGGGGCTTGTCTCGCATGAGGCCGACCTCGAACAGGCCACGCGCGTTGGGCGCATGCGTGCTGAGCGCGACTGCGTACGCCAGGACCGGCAGCCGCATGCCGACGAACACCACGTCGCCGTCTTTGATCTCGCGCGATGCGACGGCGACCATCAGCTCCTGCGGCGTGTAGGCCTTACTCAAAGCCGAAATCCACAGGCGCCGAGTACTGGTGGTGGTGGATACGCAGCGCATGCAGATCGATGTGCTCGAGATAGGTCGCCCGGTCGGGCACGTCGAGAACCCACTCCTTCAGCCACGCGGCGAAACCGTCGGCGGTGCGCGAGCGCTCCGCGTAATCGCCATAGAACGCGTGGTCGCGCTTGAAATAGCCCTGGACCGGCGACGGGTGAGCTCCGCCCGGCTCGTGGACGACCGCCACGACCTTGGTCTCGGGATAAATGATCCGGTTGGGATCGCTGAGGGTGACGCTCGAGTCCACGAGCTCCTCGCACGTCACCACTATCCGATCCGCGGCCAGCCCCGCCTCCTCGGTGATCCCAAGCGGTCCCCATGCATGGGCGCGACCCATCGCGTCGGCCCGCTGGACGTGGACGATCGCGACGTCCGGCTTCACGGCGCCGACGTGGACCATGCCGAACCCAGTCGAGAGGTTGGGGTTGGTGCGCAGGATGTCGCTGCCGAGAAGCGTGCGCGTGGGCAGGCTCGGGACGTTCCAGGCCGCCGCCCAGAGCGCGAGCGAGATCGAGAAGTTGGAGTGGTCATGGACCTCGAGCGGATGCGGAAGGCCCTCCTCGCACGCACGCCTATAACAGTGGGCCAGGCCCTCGGACACGTTGCCCACCCACGCGGCCGTCACGCGGCTGACACAACCCGCGCCGATCAGCTGGTCGAAGAGCGCGTCGGAGATGGGTCCGACCAGCTCCAGCTCGCGCCGCTTGTGCCGAATTAGCTCATGGCCGGCCGCGAAGGGGATGAGCGGTTCGAGCGAGGTGCCCATCGCCACCCTCGAGCCGTCGGGAACGAAGCGCTCGATGGCGTCGGCCATCGACATGACTTTCGCGCTCAGTGCGCGATCGACTCCATGTAGGACCGGTAGTTCCGCTCCAGCTCGGTCATCGAGTCGCCACCGAACTTCTCGAGGAAAGCGTCCGCAAGCGTCAGCGCGACGACCGCCTCGCCGATCACGCCCGCGGCCGGCACCACGCAGACGTCGCTGCGCTCGTAGTGCGCCTCGACCTTCTCCTTGGTCTTCAAGTCGATCGACTGCATCGGTTTCTTCATGGTCGAAATCGGCTTGATGGCGACTCGCAGGTCGATCGGCTCGCCGTTGGTGACGCCGCCGGTGAGGCCGCCGGCGCGGTTGGTGAGGTGTCGGAATCTCCCGTCCTCGAAATCGATCTGGTCGTGAAACTCCGAGCCCGGTCGTGCCGAGCCCTCGAAACCGGCGCCGAACTCCACACCTTTGATGGCATTGATCGACAGGACCGCCTGCGCCAGGCGGCCGTCCAGCTTGCGGTCCCAGTGCACGTAGCTCCCAAGGCCAAGGGGGACGCCGCGCGCGATGATCCGGAACGTCCCGCCCAGCGTGTCGCCCCTCTCGCCCACCTTGTCGATGTCGGCGACCATGCGCCGCGATGCCTCGGGGTCAGGGCATCGCACCGGCGACGCTTCGATCTCCTCGACGGTGACCGTGTCGGGGTTGACGCCATCGAACCCGATGTCGGTCCGCCCGATCGATTGGGTGAAGCTCAGGATCTCGACCCCGAAGTGCCCGAGCAGCTTGCGGGCAACGCCGCCTGCGGCAACTCGCGTGGCGGTCTCCCGGGCGGAGGATCGCTCCAGCACGTTGCGCACGTCAGTGTGGCCGTACTTGAGCGCGCCCGCCAGGTCGGCGTGACCGGGCCGCAGGCGGGTGACAGGCTTGGGCGCGTAACCCTCAGTAGAGGCGGTCATCTCGGCGGTCCAGTTGACGTGGTCCTTGTTCTCGAGCACCAGCGTCACCGGGCTGCCGATGGTGAAACCGCCGCGAACTCCGCTGACGATGCGGGCGAAGTCGGTCTCGATCTTCTGCCGGCCTCCGCGGCCGTGGCCGCCCTGCCGCCGGGCGAGGTCTTTGCGCAGGTCGTCCTCGGAAATGGCCAGGCCGGAGGGCAGGCCTTCGATCACGACCGTGAGCTGCGGGCCGTGCGATTCCCCGGCTGTGAGCCATCTGAGCATGGACCGATGATAGTGGCGGTGGATTACCTGGTTGGATCTCCCCACTCCCCGGCGCTCCGCGGCGGGGAGCTCCCCACGTGGTGGGGAGCGAGGTGAGACGTCTTCGTGCTGCACTGATCGACGTCGGCGGAACGCTGTGGCCAAACTCCTGGCCATTTCGAGAAACCGACGCACTCGGCCGCCGGGAAAGAATCGCCGCCGCCATGCCCGCGCTGGAGCATGCCGCGGCGGAGGCCCTGGCGGACGATCTGATCAGCAGCAGCCGTCCCGGGGACGAGGCCCGAAGCATCTCGACCGAGATGGAGATCGTGGTCGGGGCCGAGGTCTTGATCGCCAGGTCCCTGGCCCGCCAGGGCTTGCCCGCAGACCCGCAGACCGTGGTGCGTCTCCGACGAGCGATGTCGATCCCAATCTCAGATCGAATGAAGGCCCTACCGGGAGCTCACGAGCTGCTGGCGGAAATACACGCGCTAGGTATGCGCACGGCAATCGCAAGCAACACGTACTGGCGCGACGCCGAAAGCTACTGGGACGATTTCCGGCTGCTTGAGCTGGCTCAGCACATCGACGCCATCTTCACCTCTGTCGACGCTGGGCATCTGAAGCCTCACCCGGCGGTCTTCGAGATGGCAATGCGTTGGGCCGGCTGCCCACCTGATCGGTGTGTCGTCATCGGCAACCGGGAGGAGAACGACGTTCTGCCCGCGGTGGCGCTGGGGATGCGGACGATCCTCGTCTGTCCGGACGACCCCGTGCCGGCGACGAGCCGCGCGGATGTGGTCGCGCCCGACCTCTGGGCGTGCGCGAAAGCGCTCAGGGCTATGCTCGACTCGGATTGAAGAACGAGGTCGAGCGACCGGTCGATCGTCGCGTCCTAGCGCTCGACGTCAACGGCGAGCGCACCGAGCAGCTGCTACCCGTGCACAAGACGCTGCTCGAGGTCCTGCGTGAGGACATGCACCTGACCGGCACGAAGCATGGGTGCGAGCTGGGTGAGTGCGGGACGTGCACCGTGCTCGTCGACGGCAGGCCGGAGCTCAGCTGCCTTCTGCTCCCGATCCAGCTCGAAGGCCGCGCCATCACGACGATCGAAGGCCTTGCCCGCGGGTCCGAGCTGCATCCGCTGCAGCAGGCGTTCGCCGAGCTGGGAGCTGCACAGTGCGGGTACTGCACCCCAGGCATGCTGCTCGCCGCCAGCTCTCTGCTCGACTCCAACAAGAGGCCTTCGAGCGACGACATTCGTGAGGCTCTCGCCGGCAACCTCTGTCGCTGCACCGGTTATCAGAAGATCATCGAAGCCATTGAACTTGCTGCGGGTCGCATGAATAGGACCGGGTCCCCACCCCTTCCCTCCCCGCCCGCGGGGAGGGCGAATGCCTCATGAGTGCTAAGCACCAGTTCAGCGTTATCGGCAAACCCTTGCCCAAGGTCGATGCTGTGTCGAGGGTCACCGGCCAGGCCATGTACGCCGACGACATGCTCCTCCCCCGCACCCTGCACTGCCGCATCCTTCGCAGCCCCCACCCCCACGCGCGCATCCGATCGATCGATACCTCGGCGGCGCGGCGAATCCCTGGCGTGCAAGCCGTGATCACTGGCGCCGACCTGCCGGTGAAATTCGGCATCCTTCCAGTGACGCAGGACGAGCGCGCCCTCGAGCACGAGAAGGTGCGCTATGTCGGGGATCCAATCGCTGCCGTCGCAGCCACCGATGAAGAGGTCGCGGCGGCCGCCTGCGACGCGATCGTCGTCGATTACGAGGTCCTCGAGCCGGTGATGTCCATCGACGCTGCACTGCTGCAACCGAAGGGCGAACGCATCCAGGACTACGGCGGCCCCAACAACATCCACAAGCTGGTCGCCCTCGAGTTCGGCGACGTCGAGGGAGGTTTCGCGCGCGCCGATCACGTTCGCGAAGACGTCTTCTTCTTCCAGGGCAACACGCATCTGCCGATGGAGCAGCACAGCGCCATCGCGACGTACGTGGACGGCAAGGTGACCCTGTGGTCGTCGACGCAGGTCGTCCACTACGTGCATCGCGCGCTCTCGAAGGTCCTCGAGCTTCCGATGAACCGCATCCGCGTCATCGGCGCGGCGCACGGCGGCGGGTTCGGCGGCAAGACGGACCCGTTCGCGCACGAGATAGTCGTGGCCAAGCTCGCGATGATCACCGGGCGCCCGGTGAAGTGCACCCTCACGCGCGAGGAGGTTTTCTACGCGCACCGCGGCCGGCACCCGGTGCTGATGTGGGTGCGCACCGGCGTCACCAGCGATGGGCGTATCACCGCCATGCACTTCAAGAGCGCGCTCGACGGCGGCGCCTACGGTTCGTACGGGGTCGCGTCCACCTTCTATACCGGCGCGCTTCAGACGGTGACATACGACATTCCCGCGTATCGATTCGAGGGCTGCCGCGTGTTCACCAACAAACCCCCATGCGGGCCGAAGCGCGGGCACGGCACGCCGCAGCCCCGATTCGCGATCGAGCTGCACCTGGAGAAGATCGCGCACGAGCTCGGCATCGACCCGGTGGAGATGAAACAGCGCAACTTCGTCAAGCCGATGACGCGGACGGTGAACTGGCTGCGGGTCACGTCATGCGGCCTGGAGGAATGCACTGCTCGCGTGATGGAAGCCTCGGGCTATCGCACCCGCGAGCACCGACCCGGGCATGGCATGGGCTTCGCCATCTCGTCCTATCTATCCGGCGCAGGCACCGCGATCTACTGGAACGACATGCCGCATTCCGAGGTCCAGATCAAGGTCGACCGCGGCGGCGTGACCGCCTACTGCGGCGCGATGGACATCGGCCAGGGCTCCGATTCGGTGCTCGCGGCGGTCGTCGCGGAGGAGCTCGGTCTCCAGCCAAGGGATGTCCGCCTGGTCACCGCCGACACGGATACCACGCCGATCGACCTTGGCTCGTACTCGTCGCGTGTCACGTTCATGGCGGGCAACGCGGCGCTCGAGGCGGCCCGCAAGATGCGTGGGCTCCTGGTCGAGGCGGCAGCGGCCAAGATGCAGAGCCCACCGGACTCGGTGGGCGTGGATGGCGGCCGCATCGGCGATTTCAGCTTCGAGGAGGCGAGCATCCTCGCTGAAGCTCGATTCGGCACCCTCGCCACAGCAGGCAGCTACACGCCGCCCAAAATCGCAGGCCCGTACAAGGGCTCTGGAGTGGGACCCAGCCCGGCGTACAGCTACTCGGCGTGCGTCGTGGACCTCGACGCGGATCGCCGCACTGGCCTCGTCCACATAAAGAAGGTGTGGATCGCGCACGACGTCGGCCGTGCCATCAACCCGCTGCTGGTCGAGGGACAGGTCGAGGGCAGCGTGTACATGGGACTGGGCGAGGCGCTCATGGAAGAGCAGGCGTTCCGCAAAGGCCTGCACAAGTGGCCTTCGATGCTCGAGTACAAATCGCCGACATTCCTTGACATGCCGGACGTGAAGACCTTCATCGTCGAGACCGACGACCCCGAAGGGCCGTACGGCGCCAAAGAGGCGGGCCAGGGTCCGCTGCTGCCGGTCATTCCGGCCGTGAGCGCCGCAGTGTTCGACGCGTTGGGCGTGTGGATCGACGAAGTTCCGGTCACGCCCGAGAAGATCGTGGAGGCTCTGCGCCGCAAAGACAAGGGCGAGCCACCTCGATACGGACCACCGGGATTTCCCGACGTCCCCTATCCCGACACCATCAAGGTCGAGCCGCCACCCAAGGAGCTGGATCGTGCTGCGCCTGCCTCGATTTAGATACCTGCGCCCGAAGACGGCGCGAGAGGCGGCGCACATGGCTTCGGAGCTCGGCTCGCGTGCGATGTTCGTCGCCGGCGGCACCGACCTGTTTCCAAAACTGAAACGAAGGCAGTTCGAGATCGAGGCGTTGATCGGCCTCGACTTTCTTCCGCGCGAGGTGCGCCGTGGTGCCGATGAAACGGCTATCGACGCGGGAGTGACGCTCGCGGATGCATCCGCGCATAAGGAGCTGCGCGGCGCGTACGCGGGTTACGCAGACGCAGCAGGCCTCGTCTCTTCGCCACCGCTGCGCAACGCCGGCACGATCGGCGGCAACCTCTGCGTCGACACTCGCTGCAACTACTACGACATGACATACGAGTGGCGGAAGGCTGCCGGTTTCTGCATTAAGAAGGACGGAGACATCTGCCTTGTCGCTCCGAGCAGCTCGCGATGCTGGGCGGTCTCGTCCTCCGACACCGCGCCGGTGGCGATCGCGCTTGGCGCGCTCGTCACACTCGCCGGGCCTGAGGAAGATCGCGAGCTTCCAGTCGCGGCGCTTTATCGCGATGACGGCATCGACTATCTCGCCAAGCAGCCTTTCGAGGTGGTCACCGCGCTGCGCCTGCCGCCTCCCGACGGAACGAAGACCTCCTACGTCAAGCTCCGCCGCCGAGGTTCGATCGACTTCCCGGTCGCGGGCGCCGCTGTCGCGTTGAGGCTGGACGGCCCGACTGTAACCAGCTGCCACATCGTCCTGTCGGCCGTCGCCTCCCACCCGCTCGAGGCCGCCGAAGCCGGCGAGTTCATGGTCGGCAAGCGAATGGATGAAGAAACGGTGCGGGCGGCGGCTGAGATGGCCGCGAAGCCGGCAAAACCACTCGACAATGCCGATCTCAGCCACTTCTGGCGGAAGCGCATGGTGAGGGTGGTGGTGGAGCAGGCACTTCGCAAGGCCGGCGACCAGTACGGGGTACTCGGCGGTTAAGCTTCTAGGTCAGCACCCAGAGTGATACGCACCCCGCGCCGGCAATCTGGACAGGGCATGGTTGAGTACGCGCTCATCCTGGCCCTCATTGCACTCATCGTGATCGTCGCGCTGATCGCCACAGGCGGCCAGCTCATAAATCTGTTCTCCAACATCAGCGCGACCATGTGTAACTACCACGTCGGGTGCTGACCCGTTCCCCTGGCCAGTCGGGCCAGGGTCTCGTTGAATACGCACTTATCCTCGCCCTCGTCGTCCTCGTTGTCGTGATCGCGCTGATCATGACGGGCGGGCAGGTCACGAACCTGTATTCAGACATCACCGCGACGATGTGCAAGGCGCGCTTGGGTTGCTAGCGGAGGCCTAGTCGGCGCCGACCGCTCCCGCCACCACCGTCGCCGCAGCCTGAGCGGCACGAGTCGCCTTCTCTCGAATCGAGTCCATGTCCCGCCGCGCCAGCGCGTCCTGTGAAAAGAGCGCTCCCGTGAGCCCGACCGCTTTGACGCCAAGTCGCAGGTACGCGGAGATCTGGTCGATCTCGACGCCGCCTGACGCCCATAGCGGCACCCCGCCCATCGGCCCTTGCAGCGCGCGTATGTAATCTGGGCCGCCGACCGGCGCGACGGGAAACACCTTCACCAGGTGGGCGCCAGCCAGCCTTGCGTGGTAGATCTCCGTCGGGCTGAGGGCGCCGAGAACGCACAGGAGGTCTTCCTTGCGGCAGGCCTCGGCCACCTCGGGAAGCACCACCGGCGTGACCACGAAGTCTGCGCCCGCCTCTTTGGCCTCGCTGACTGCGCCCGGATCCCACACCGTGCCCACACCAACCGGCACCTTCCCGAGGGTGCTTCCGATCAGGCCGCGGATGATCTCGTACCAGGAAGGCACGGTGGTCGTGATCTCGATGGTGCCGATGCCGCCCTCGATGGCCGCCAGGCACGCCTGGAACGCGGCGTCGGCGTCGTCGGTGCGCATCACCCCACAAACCCCAGTCGGAAAGACAAGTTCGATGCTCCTCACCCGGTCTTGAAGGATAGTGCGTCGAGACTCTCTAGCCTGTCCCCTCCCCGCTCGTGGGAAGGGAGGGTCGGGCGGATCGAATTTTGAAACGCGCTAGAGTAGTACATACGTATGACCGGGGCGACTGCTTTGGAGAGCACCCGAGACCAGATCATCCACGCTGCCGCCGAATCACTCCTCGAAAACGGTTACTCGGGCACCACAGTCCGCTCGATCGCCTCGCGGGCCGGCGTCGCGATCGGCAACCTCCAGTACTGGTTCCCGACCAAGTCTGAGCTTCTCGTCGAGGCATGGCGCTACCTGACGGCACGCTCCGTCAACGAGCTGCGAACTGCGCTCAACCAGCTGACCGATCCCCTCGAGGTCCTGGAGATCGGGGTCGAATCGCTGTGGGACTCGCTGCGGCGCCTCGGAGACATCCAGCTGGCGGCCTTCGACCTCCTCGTCCAGGCGCCGCGCACCGAGCGCCTACGCGCCTACCTGCCAGAGCTGTTCACCCGCTATCGCGAGGTCATCCAGGAGCAGCTCGACCGTCTCGAAGCCGACGGCCGCATCCGCTTGACCGTTCCCCGCGAGGTTCTGGTCCCCCTGGTGCTGAACACGGTGCTCGGCTTCGGCCTTTACTACGTGGTCACGCGCGACGACGAATCCTGCGTTCGTGCACTCTCGGCCTTCCGCCAGCTTGCGGGCACGCTGGTCGAGCCCATATGACCGTCCAGCTTCTCGATCGCGAGCTGGAAAGGCTGGAAAGCCTCTGGGCGGACGGCCTTTCGGATTCGTACCGCTCCTACCTCGACGCGGTGGTCGATCACAGGCCCGATGCCCAGCCCAAGCTGGCGCTGGCCGCGGCACTGATCGAGGTGGGCCTTCGTTTGCAGGGCCTCGGGGGCCGCGCGGCGCCGCCGCCCACCCTCTTGATGGGCGACCTCTGCCTGGCGCGGGCGTCCCGCCTGCTCGCCGACGCCGCCGGCCAGTCCCTTCAGGTGGCATTCGCCCAGGCCATCGAAACGCTCTCGGCCGCCGCAGCCTCGGGCCAGCTGGCCCGACCTGTGCGCGAGCTTCTCGTTCACGCACTCACGGCCGCCCGATGATCTCGGGGCGCCTGCGGTTCGACACTTCGCACGCCACCGAGTTCGTCGACCTCACCCACCGCGTCCGCGATGAGGTGCGAAAGACGGGCCTCCGTACGGGACGGGTCCATCTGCAGTCGCTGCACACCACAGTCGGCCTGGCCATCAACGAGAACGAGCCCCTGCTGCTCCGCGACTTTCAGCACCTGCTCGAGCGTCTCGCGCCCGGCGAAGCCGGGTACGAGCACGACGACTTCACGCGACGTGTCGAGGTCGCTGTCGACGAGTCGGTGAACGGCCACGCCCATTGCCGCCAGCTGCTGCTCACCGGATTCCTCACGCTGCTCGTCGAAGAAGGAGAGCTGGTGA
>DASPYG010000021.1:0-6768 GCA_035636885.1 Candidatus Nitrosopolaris sp. | reverse complement strand
CGGCGAACGTGCAGTTCCGCCACCACGAGGTCGTTACGAGCCAGCCCGAGGCGCCGGTCAGACCTTCGGAGTAGCCCGCCTCCACGGCCAGGTTCGCACGGCGGCGAACAGCAGGAAGGCCCCGAACAGCCCCAGCAGGGTTGGCTGGGGCACGACCAGCGCGAGAAGCGAGCCGACGATCGCGGCCGGCACCCCGGCAGCGGCGATCACGGCGGCCGAGCGGACGTCGACCTCGCCGTTGGCCTCGTGGATGATCGCGCCGATGGCGGCGGTGGGGATGACGGCGATCAGGGAAGTACCCTGGGCGATCCTCTGCGAGAGGCCGAACCCGATGACCAGCAGCGGGACGATGAACACACCTCCGCCGAGGCCGGCAAGGCCGCCTAGGACGCCGATTCCAAGACCGCACAGCGCCAGCACGACGTACTCCTCAATGCCCAGCCCAGCCGGTGCAGTGGCGTGCAGGGTAGGGATCGCGCCGAACCCGGCGTCGTACGCGTATTTCAAGCCGGCGACGAATAGAAGGATCGCGACGAACCCGCGCAGCACGCGATCCGAGACTTTCTGTGCCGCCAGCCCTCCGGCGACCACGCCTACGGTTCCGCCGATGACCAGCGACGCTGCGACCGGCAGGTCGGTCTGCGGGCTGCCGGAGCCAAAGTAGTAGGTACCCGCGGCGACCAGCGCGATGGGTAGAATCGCCGCCAGCGACGTACCGGTCGCCCTGTGCTGGTCGGTCCTGGCCCACAGGGTCAGGAGCGGCACGATGAGGAAACCGCCGCCGACCCCAAGCAGACCGGCGGCGAGGCCGGCCAGCGCGCCGATCGCGGCGTGGATGCGAAAGCTCGCGGATTTCGGCTTGAAGATCAGCGACCTACGATAGTCGACGCTATGGCCGATTCGCCGCCACTTCCACTGGCCACCGTCCGTGTCCTGGACTTCACGCAGGCGCTCGCCGGCCCGTACTGCACGATGATGCTCGGCGACCTCGGCGCCGACGTCGCCAAGGTCGAGCCTCCCGCCGGCGATCATTCGCGACAGTGGGGACCGCCCTTCATCAATGGCGAGTCGTCCTATTTCCTCTCGGTGAACCGCAACAAGCGAAGCGTGATCCTCGACCTCAAGAAGAAGGAATCGCTTGACATCGCGGAGGAGCTGGCGATGGTGAGCGATGTCGTCGTCGAAAACTTCAAACCCGGGACGATGGAGCGGCTGGGCCTCGGAGCCAAGAAGCTGCAGGCGCTGAAGCCGGCGCTCGTCTACGCATCGATCAGCGGCTTCGGCCAGAACCAGCCCACACTGGCGGGTTACGACCAGATCGCCCAGGGCACGTCGGGAATGATGAGCGTGAACGCGACGCCTGATGGCCCGCCGACCAAGGTGGGAATTCCGATCGGCGATATCGCCGCGGGCATGTTCGCGTCAAACGCCGTCCTCGCCGCCTTGGTCGAGCGAGGCACCATGGCCAAGGGCCGCTACGTCGACATCGCCCTCAACGATTCGCTGCTCGCGCTGTTCACGTACCAGGCGGGCCGGTATTTCGCGACCGGTGAGGTCCCAACCCAGGAAGGCAACCATCACGCCACGATTGCGCCGTACGGCACGTTCGCGGTCAGCGACGGGTTCCTCAACGTCGCTGTGGCGACCGATGCCCAGTACCAGCGATTTTGCGAAGCGATTCGTGCGCCAGAGCTCGCGGACGACCCAAGGTTCGCGACGAACCGTCTGCGCCAGGCCGCCAAGCACGAGCTGGCCCGCTTGATCGAAACCTATCTTCGTCGAGGTACGCGCGAAGAATGGCTGGCGCGCTTTGAGCAATTTGGGATTCCAGCGGGTCCGATCCTCGACATCGAGGAGGCGTTTGAAAGTCCGCTCGCGACGGGCAGGCAGATGCGGCTCGAGATCGACCATCCGATCGCGGGCCGCATCAGCCAGGTGGGAGCGCCCTGGAAGCTGGACGGCGGATCGAGCCCAACCCGGCTGCCGCCCCCGACGTTGGGCCAGCACACGGACGAGGTGATGCGTGAGTGGTTGGGCTCCGGCGATGGCGTGGTGGATGAGCAGTAATCAGCCACCGCTCGCCGGCATCCGCGTGCTGGAGGTTGGCAACTACATGGCGGCGCCTTTCTGCGGCATGCAGCTGGCCGACCTCGGCGCCGAGGTCATCAAGGTCGAGAACCCCGACGGCGGCGACCAGGTGCGCTCATCGGCACCTTTGATCGAAGGCGAGGGGTCCGCTTTCATGCGCCTCAACCGGAACAAGCGGTCGATCGCGCTCGACCTGAAATCGGATCGTGGCAAGGCGATCTTCCGCAAGCTCGTGTCGACGGCCGACGTCGTTGTCGAGAACCTGCGCCCAGGGACGATGAGGGACCTCGGGCTCGACTACGCAGTCCTTCAAGCAATCAATCCCGGCCTGGTCTATGTTGCCGCGTCGGGATGGGGGCAAGACGGGCCGCTGCGGGACCAGCCCGGCATGGACATCATGGCCCAGGCCCGGTCTGGCCTCATGAGCATCACGGGCACCGAAGGTGCAGACCCGGTGAAGGTCGGGGTTCCCGTTTGCGATCTCGTGTGCGCGCTGTATGCGGCTCTGGCCGCGGTGGCCGCCCTCCACGCGCGCCGCGAGACGGGCGCAGGCCAGTTCATCGATGTCTCGCTGCTCGAGGCGGGCGTGTCTCTGGCCATCTGGGAGGCCGGACTCTTCTTCGCGACGGGCGAGATTCCGAGGGCCTCCGGCTCCGCTCATCAGACCGCGGCGCCGTATCAGGCGTTTCGCGCGGCGGACGGCTGGCTGACCATCGGCGCCACCACGAAATTCAACTGGGCCGCCTTGTGCCGCGCGCTTGGGCTCCAGGCTCTGATGAGTGACGCGCGTTACCTCGACGCTAGCCTGCGCCATCGCAACCGGAAATCTCTGGCGTCGACGATCGAGTCGGTGACGAGGACCAAGCCCGCGGCGCATTGGCTCGCCGTGCTTGGCGAGGCCGGGGTTCCGTGCGCGCCGATCCAAGACTTCAGCCAGGTGTTCTCGGACCCGCACCTGCTCGCCCGCCATTACTTCTGGGATGCGCCACATACCAAGGTCGGCTCGGTGCGTCAGCTGGGCTCGCCGATGCGCTTCTCAAAGACGCCCGTACGCCGTGACAGAGCCGCGCCCCTTCTCGGCGAGGACACAGCCGACTTGCTCGCCGAGCTGGGCTTGTCGTGAACCCTGGCGCCGACGCGATCGACGCGGCTGACGAGCTGATCGTCGAGCAGAAGGGCGTGGTCCGGTGGATCACGTTCAACCGGCCGCAGGCTCGCAACGCGATGACATGGAACATGTATGACCGCCTCGTCGAGGCGTGTGAGGAGATCAACTCCGACCGAGCGGTGCGGGCCGTTGTGTTGACTGGGGCTGGAGGCAAGGCATTCGTCGCCGGCACCGACATCGCCCAGTTTCAAGATTTCAAGACGGAACGTGACGCGCTCGACTACGAGGCCAAAGGCAACCTGGTCATGAGCAGCGTCGAATCGGTGCGCGTGCCCACCATCGCCGCCATCGCCGGACCCTGCACGGGCGCGGGCGCCGCGATCGCCAACTGCTGCGACATTCGCATCGGGTCGCCTTCGGCGCGTTATGGGTTTCCAATCGCCCGTACACTCGGCAACTGCCTGTCGATGGCCAACTACGCGCGCGCCGCAGCCCTGCTCGGTATACCGCGCCTCAAGGACCTGATCATGCGAGCGCGCCTCATGGACGCGGGCGAGATGCTCGCGTGCGCGATGCTGTCTGAGGTCACCAGTAACGAGGCCGCTCTGCTGCCGCGGGCTCAGGTCCTGGCCGAGGAGATGGCGGCGCTGGCGCCATTGACCCTCTGGGCCACCAAGGAAGCGCTGCGAAGGGTGCGCGACCAGACCGTGCCGGACAGGGCCGACTCCGACCTCATCATCGCTTGCTACATGTCGCAGGACTTCCGCGAAGGGGTGGAGTCCTTCCTCGCCAAGCGCAAACCGCAGTGGAAAGGGCAGTAGTCCCGGCTTCAGGAGGCCAGCAGCTTGACGAAAGCCGCCAACCCGCCGATCACGATGAGGGCGCGGAGCAGATCGGGATGGAGTCGCCGCCCAGCCGCGGCCCCAAGCAGCCCGCCCACGATGCTGGACACCGCGATCAGCGCGGCCGCGAGCCAGGCCACATGGGCGAATACGACGAATACGACCGCGGCGACCGCGTTGATCACGGCGGCCATCACATTCTTGAGCGCGTTGATTCGCTGTAGGTCGTCCTTCAAGAACACGGACAGGACGCCGATGAGCAGGACGCCCATCGCCGCGCCGAAGTAGCCGCCGTAGACGGCGGTCACCCCAACGCCGACGCGTATGGCCCACCAGCTGGCGGCATGGTCGCGGTAGCCGGCCAGCGCCACGGACAGGCGGGGCTGCACGATCACGAGGACCACGGCGAGCAGGACCAGCGCGGGCACGACGCGGTGGAAAACCGATTCGGGTAGAGCAAGCAGGAGAGCGGCGCCGAGCAGCGATCCGAGTGCGGCTGGAATTGCGAGCTCGGTGGCGCGTCGCTCCTGGCCCGCGAGCTCGCGCCGGTAGCCGACCACGCCGCTGACGTTGCCCAGCACCAGGCCCACGGAGTTGCTGACGTTGGCCACCACGGGCGAGTAGCCGGCCGCGAGCAGGGCGGGGAAGGTGAGGAGGGAGCCGCTGCCGACGATGGTGTTGACCATGCCGGCGATCAGTCCCGCGCCGAGGATCGTGACGATCTGAAGGGCGCTCAAAGCGTGCGCGAATTCAAGCCTATTGACACGATGACGCGCTGCGGCGTAGCGTTCCGAACCACAAACCCGTACGTACCAGTACTGGTGCGTTGTAAAGACAATCGAAGCCGTTGGAGCGTTCTAGAACAGGAGAAGCATGGTTTCCTTCGAGCTGACCGACGAGCAGCGTGAGATCAAAGAATGGGTCCACAGCTTCGCGGAGAAGGAGATCCGCCCGGTGGCGGCTCAGTACGACGAATCCGAGGAGTTCCCGTGGCCGGTGGTCAAGAAAGCGGCCGAGGTCGGCCTCTACGGCGTCGACTTCCTCCAGCAGACCTACGCCGACACCACCGGGATCATGCCCGCCCTGGTCGCCGAGGAATTGACCTGGGGCTGCGCGGGCATCGCCCTCGCCATCCAGGGCACCGGGCTGCCGATCGCGGCGATCTTCTCGCAGGGGACCCCGGAGCAGATCGCGACCTGGATCCCCGCGTGCTTTGGCACTGTCGAGAAGCCGGCGCTGGGCGCCTTTGCGGTGACCGAGCCGGAGGCAGGGTCCGATGTCTCCTCGATGAAGACGCGCGCGGTCCGCAAGAACGGGGACTGGGTCCTCAACGGCCAGAAGATATTCATCACCAACGGCGGTATCGCCGACGTGCACGTGGTGGTCGCGGCGGTCGAGCCAGAGCTCGGCACGCGCGGTCAGGCGAGCTTCGTCGTGCCGCCCGGGACCAAAGGCATCCGGCAGGGCAAGAAAGAAAGGAAGATGGGCATCCGGGCCTCGCACACCGCTGAGGTGCTGCTCGAGGACTGCACGATCCCACTCGAGAATGTGCTCGGTGGAGTCGAAAAGCTGGAGGGCAAGCTGGCCCGGGCGCGCGAGGGCACGCATTCGCGTTCGTCGGTCGCGTTGAAGACGTTCGAGCTCTCCCGGCCGATCGTGGGCGCGCAGGCCCTCGGCATCGCCCGCGCTGCGTTCGAGTTCGCGCTGCAGTACGCCAAGGAGCGCAAGCAGTTCGGCCGCACGCTGATCGAGAACGAGGCGATCGCTTTCATGCTCGCCGACATGGCGACTGAGATCGAGGCGACCCGAGCCCTCATCTGGCGGGCGTTGTGGGAAGGCCGCAGCGGCGGCGAGTTCAAGAAGGCCGAGGGATCGATGGCAAAGCTCAAGGCCGGCGAGGTGGCGGTCAAGGTCACCGAGCAGGCGATCCAGATCTGCGGGGGTTACGGCTACATCCGTGACTTCCCGGTCGAGAAGTGGCACCGCGACGCCAAGATCTACACCTTGTTCGAGGGCACCAGCGAGATCCAGCGCCTGGTCATCTCCCGAGCCCTCGCCCGCGACTAGATGGCTGGCGCTTTTCCCGGCGCCGGCGTGCACGCGGTCGACCCGGGCGTCGACGACCCGCGCGAAGCGCGGCGCGTGCAGCGCCGCGTTCGCCTGATGCAGGCCGCGCTCGCGATGTTCGCCGCGCGCGGCTATCACGTGAGCTCGGTCGATGACATCGTCGCCCGCGCGCATATGTCCAAGTCCGCTTTCTACGACCAGTTCGACTCCAAGGAGCACTGCTTTCGCGAGGTACTTGCCCAGGAGGGCGGCGAGCTCATCCACGCGGTCATCGCAGCGGCCTCTGGGGGCCAGGACCACCGCGATCGCATGCGCCGCGGCATCCGGGCTTTCGTGGTCGTCTGCTACAAACGATCGGCGGTGGCGAGGTTGATGCTGGTCGAGTCGGTCGGCCTCAGCCCGAGCGTCGAGGAGGTTCGCCACCAGCTGCAGGAGCGGTTCGCGCACATGGTGGCCGAGGAGGTTCGCCAGGCGTTGCTCGACGACGATTTCTATGCCAACCAGGACCCGCAGGTCTTCGGGCGGGCGGTGGTGGGCGCAGTCAACGACGCGGTCGGTTACTTCCTCACGCATCCCGGCGCCGACGCCGAGTCGCTGGCCGACAGCCTCTGCCGGATCTTCGCGCCCTAGGTTCTGCTCCAGTAATACAGGTCGCGTAGATAG
>DASPYG010000020.1:0-17322 GCA_035636885.1 Candidatus Nitrosopolaris sp. | reverse complement strand
TATTCGGCGGCGCGGCGGGCGCCCTCGATGGTGTCGTGGTCTGTGATCGCGATCACATCGAGGCCCGCGCGCCGGGCGGCGTGCTCGACCAGCTGGGTGGGCGTCGGCCAACCGTCGCTTGCGGTCGTGTGCATGTGGAGGTCGGCGCGACCCCAGCGCGGCATAGGTGTGCATCCTAACCCGGCCAGGCTTACCATCGACCTCTTAGACGCTTACCCAGGACATCTCTTGCTGGAGGTTGGGCCGTGGAAGGCTTGATGCAGGACTACGAGCTCTCTATTCAGCACGTGCTGTGGCGGATGGAGCGCTTGCACCAGAGGAAGGAGGTGGTGACGAAGCAGGAGCAGAGCCTGCATCGAACCACCAATGGAGAGATCGTTCGCCGCGTCAACCGGCTCGCGGGTGCGCTCAAGCGGCTCGGCGTCAAGCCCGGCGACCGTGTGGCCACTCTCGCCTGGAACAACTACCGGCACCTCGAGCTCTACTACGCGGTGCCGTGCATGGGCGCGGTACTTCACACGCTCAACTTGCGCCTGTTCCCCCAGCACCTCGAATTCATCGTCAAGGACGCCGAAGACAAGGTGCTCTTCGTCGACCAGACGCTGCTCCCGATCCTCAAGCCTCTGGTCGGCAAGATCCCCAGCATCAAGACGATCGTGCTGATGGGAAACGGGGCCCCGGTTCCCACCGACCACGGGCTGGGCGAGCTGCTCGACTACGAAACCCTGCTGGCGGCCGAAAGCGAGGACTATCCGTGGCCGAAGATCTCGGAACGCATGGCCGCGGCCATGTGCTACACGTCGGGCACCACCGGCAACCCGAAAGGGGTGGTGTACTCGCATCGCTCGCAGTTCATCCACACGATGGGAGTGCTCCAGGCGGACAACCTCGGTCTGACCGAGAAGGACACCGTGCTCCCGATCGTGCCCATGTTCCACGCCAACAGCTGGGGCCTGCCCTACGCGTGCGGCATGGCAGGCAGCAAGGTCCTCTTCCCTGACCGCTTCATGGGCGATGCCAAATCCATCGTTGACCTGGCCGAGGAGGAAAGCGCCACCATCCTCGCCGGGGTGCCCACGATCTGGATCAACACGGCCGCTTACCTGAAGGAGAGCGGACGGCGCCTACCCAAGGTCAAGAGCGTGATCTGTGGAGGCTCCGCCATCCCCCGGGCGGTCATGCAGACGATGGACTCCCTCGGCCTGCGCATGCTGCATGCGTGGGGCATGACCGAAACGTCGCCGCTGGGCAGTGTCGGCCGACCCCGCGGTGACACCAAGCCGGAGGACGAGCTCGACGCGCGTCTGACCCAGGGGGTCATCGTGCCCGGCGTCGAGCTTCGCATCTGCGATGCGGCGACCGGTGAGGAGCTGCCGTGGGACGGTGTCGCGTTCGGCGAGATCCAGGTCCGCGGGCCGTGGATCGCCCGCGGCTATCACAACGGCTACGACCCCGGCAAGCTCACCGAGGACGGGTGGTTCCGCACTGGTGATGTCGCCAAGGTCACGCCAGAGGGCTACATCCAGATCGTCGACCGCACCAAGGACGTCATCAAGTCCGGCGGCGAATGGATCTCTTCCGTCGAGCTCGAGAACGCGATCATGGCGCACCCCAAGATCATGGAGGCGGCCGTGATCGGCCTCGTCCACCCCAAATGGGATGAGCGGCCGGTGGCTTATGCCGTGGCCAAGCCCGAGTTCAAAGGACAGGTGACGCAGGAGGAGGTGATCGACTTCCTCAGGGACAAGGTCGCCAAGTGGTGGCTGCCCGACGAGGTGCGGTTCATCGACGAGGTCCCCAAGACCTCGGTCGGCAAGTTCGACAAGAAGGTTTTGCGCGCAAGCGCGGCGCCCATCAAAGAGAGCGCGGCTCCGATGGTGAGGAAGTGATGGCCAGGACAGGCGTACGGGAGCACTCGATCGCGCATGACACCTTTCACTACAAGTGGGACAACTCGCTGCCTCCGGCGGTCGAGATCGAGTCGGGCGACATCGTCCACTTCGACACCGAGGAGGTGACCTCCGGTCAGCTGAAGAAGGGCGACGACGCTTCCAAGCTCGGAGCGCTCGACTTCGACAAGCTCTACCCGCTGGGCGGTCCGGTCTTCGTCAAGGGTGCCGAGCCCGGCGACGCCCTCGAGGTGGAGATCCTGAGCCTCAAGCCTGGTTCGTGGGGGTGGACCGCCCTGCTGCCGGGCCTGGGACTGTTGGCTTCGGACTTTCCAGACCCATACGTCCGCTATTTCGACCTCGGCGAGAGGACCACGGCCGAGCTGCGCCACGACATCCACATCCCGATCGCGCCTTTCTGCGGAACCATGGGCGTGGCCACCGACGAGCCCGGACGGCACGATGTCCTGCCCCCGACCAAGGGCGCGGGCAACATCGACACACGGCACCTGACAGCCGGCACCAAGCTGTACCTCCCGGTTTTCGTGGCCGGCGGCATGTTCTCGGCCGGCGACTGTCATGCGGCGCAGGGAGACGGCGAGGTCTGCGTTACCGGGATCGAATGTCCGATGTCGTTCTCACTCCGGTTTGGAGTGGTGAAAGGCGGGCGGCTGCGGCCGTGGAGCTACCACTTCCTGACACCTCCCAAGCCCCTGCAGCCGAGAAGCGATGCCGCCGGCTACCACACGGTCTGCGCCCTCGGCCCGGACCTCATGGAGAACGCGCGCAACGCGGTGCGCGACACCATCTCGTGGCTTGTGGCCGACCACTCCTTGAGCCGCGAGGACGCCTATATCCTGTGCAGCCTGACGGGCGATCTCCGGATCAGCCAGATCGTCGACCAGCCAAACTTCGGGGTCTCGTTCTACCTGCCGCTCTCCGTCTTCAGCTAGACCGGGCGCCGTCCCGAAGGAGCGGTTTATCGGCTAGTTTGCCGCGTGCTGTCGGGCATACTGGGTGCCCCTCTTACCCAACGTGAGTACCACACAACTCGGGCGATACCCGATCGAAGCCGAGCTCGGACGTGGCGCCATGGGCGTCGTGTATCGCAGCACGCATCCACGCCTCGACATACCCGTGGCGATCAAGGTGCTGGCCGAGCAGTACTCGGGCGACGTCAGCTTCCGCCAGCGCTTCCACCGGGAGGCGGCCACGGTCGCCTCTCTCAACCACCCGGGCATCGTGCGCGTCTACGACTTCGACGAGGACGGCCCCGTGCTGTTCATCGTCATGGAATGGGTCGACGGGCGGTCGATGCGCTCGTGGCTCGACGAGTACGGCCGATTCAGCGTCGACGTCTCCGTCGACCTGGTCCAGCAGCTGCTCTCAGCGGTCGGCGTCGCGCACGACTTCGGGATCGTCCACCGCGACCTGAAGCCCGACAACATCCTCATCTCCAACCGCGGCAAGACCAAGATCCTCGACTTCGGGATCTCCAAGCTGATCGACGACAAGCACCGCCTGACCGCGACCGGGAGCATGGTAGGGACGCCGGCCTACATGGCGCCGGAGCAGGTCAAGGGCGAGGCCGTCGACAAGGCCTCGGACATCTACTCGCTGGGGATGATCCTTTACGAGCTGCTGCATGGCGAGCCGCCGTTCACCGGCCCGCTCCCGGCCGTGCTCCACTCACAGGTGTTCGACCGGCCGCGAGCGTCGACCGCCATCCCCTCGCCGATCATGGAGATCATCTGGAAGGCGACGGCCAAGGATCCCTCGCAGCGCTTCCAGACGTGCGAGGAGTTCTCCGGCGCGTTTCACTACATGCCCAAGCCAGGCGTCGCGCAGCCCGCCGCGGACGGTATGTCATCGACAGACAGCTCGGGACCGGTGCAGCTGATCACCGAGCCGCAGGTCGCCATCCCCCAGCGCACCGACGGGCCGAAGCCGCCGGGGGTGTGCACCTTCGCCGACTGCGGCGAGCGTCGCGGCTGGGCCTGCGCGTATCGCGACCTCACCGGGCGCGAATGCAAGAGCTGGTGGTGCAGGCGACACATCCAGTTCATCGAGCGGACTCCTTTCTGCCCGCGCCATGCGAGCGTCATCCGCGCACTGGCGCCGACGGCCAACACAATCTTCGAGATCAAGAACCGACCGGCGGTCGACGACCGCGCGCTGCCCCTGGCCGCGCTGGTCGCGGAGGACGTGGACAAAGACGTGACCGAGCTCGTGCGCCGCCGCTATCAGAACCGTAAGGACGTCACGCTGGCTCGCGACCGCACCGTCCGCCAGACGTGGTCGGGTCGCAACGAGGTGGCCTGGGAGAGAAGCTGGTCGGCCCTCAAGAGCCAGGGCTACCTGGTGCGGATTGCTGTGCGCGTGACCACGGCAGAGCCCGACATGGTGCAGCTGCTGATCGGCAACACGGTGGTCTTCAAAGAGGTGCCGAACTGGATCAGCCGGCGGCGCGAGGGCGAACCACCGGACCACGCGGATCGCGCGCGATTCGGCAAGAAGCTTTTCGCCGCGATCCTCGAGCACGTGGATGAGCCTCAGCCCATGCCGCCGCCGACCGGGACGCCATCAAGCAGCCCCGACCTCGGCACCCCTCCCCCTCCGGAGATCAACCGCGCCCTCGTCGAAGGGATGGTCCTGCGGCTCGCGTCGACGGCGACCCGGCTCACTGGCTACGAGGTGGCCGACCAGCTGGCGCTGCCGTTCATATCAGTCGAGCCAGTGCTCAAGCTGCTGACGAGCGCCAACTTCCTGGACGCCCTCGGCCTCGCGAACGAGCAGGGCCCGTGGCTGGGCCGGCCGCTGCCGGAACGCATGGCGTATGCGCTCACCAAGCAAGGGCGCACACGCAGCGAAGAGATCGCGCGCGCGGGCACACGCTATGCCGGGCCGGCGCCGGTGTCGCTGCGCGAGTACCGCGCTGTGCTGGCCGAAGCGGCCAAGCCGGGGACGCTCGACCTGACCAAGGTCACGGCCGCCCTAGCCGGCATCGAGCTGGCGCCTGGCGTGACGGAAGCGGTGCGCGCGGCGGTCAACTCGCGTTCTTCGATCTTCATCTACGGTGCACCGGGCAACGGCAAGACCTCGCTTGCGCGCCGGCTCCCGCGACTCCTCGGCAATCCCATCGTCGTCCCGATGGCGCTGGACATCGGCGGCGGCGAGGTGATGACGGTCTTCGACCCCGCGGTGCATCGCCTGGAGGCCAACCAGCCGGCGGACCGGCGCTGGCGGCGGGTGGCACGTCCGCTGGTCCAGGTTGGTGGTGAGTTCCAGATCGAGATGTTCGACCCGACCTGGGAGGACGGCAGCCGCACATACGGCGCCCCTTTGCAGGTGAAGGCGAATGGTGGAGTGCTGCTCATCGACGACCTCGGGCGCCAGCGGGTGTCGCCGAAGCAGATCCTCGACCGCCTGCTGATCCCGCTGGAGCAGGAGATCGACTACATGAACCTTTCGGCCAGCGGACGCAAGGTCGAGGTGCCGTTCTGGGCGCAGCTGGCGCTGTCGACGAACCTGAAGCCCGCCGAGCTTCTGGACGAGGCCTACCTACGCCGGCTCGCCTACAAGGTTTTGATGCCCGACCCGTCGTGGGAGATGTTCACTCGCATCTTCGAGCGGGAGCGAGAGCGCCTTACGATCCCGCCGGACGGGACGGCTCTCGAGATGATTCGCTCTTTGTACGGGGGGCGGCCGCTACGGGGCAACCACCCTCGCGATCTTCTCGAGAGGCTCGTAGATGTCTCATCTGCTCGAGGCGTGCAGCCCGCTCTTTCTCCCGAGCTCGTCGAGGCGGCCTGGCACACGCTCTTCATCACCACCTAGCAACCGGCCTGGTTCGATCCTCCGAACAGCAGCGCATTCCCGTCCATGTTCTGCGCCATGGCCGCTCCCCAACGAGCTGAAACGGCGGCATTGGCGAGCTTCGACCACGCTTTTCCATCCCATGCCCATGTGGCATCCGAAAGTTCAGGACAGCGTATCCCCAGCAACACGACCACTCGCGCGGCCGCGCGTTCCCAGACGGCGGTGGCATACGCCAGGCGCCCAGGCCCGGTGGTGCTGTTCAGCTGCGCCCACCTACCGCTGGTGAGCGACCACGCATCGCTCAGCGGTGTCCCTTGTGCGCCAGGTCCGGCGGTGGCGTTCAATCCGGAACCGCCGAAGACGAAAAGAGAAGAATCCACCGGATCCCAGGTCATCGCGGCGGTTCCGCGTCCAGGAGGCCTGGGAGCGCTGTCGGCCTGAGACCACGTCTTGCCGTCCCACGACCAAGCGTCACCGAAATAGGACGCGTTGGCCAAGCGACCTCCGAAGAGGATCACTCGGTCACCGGCTGTGATGAGGCTGACTCCTTGCCGCTTCTCAGGCCGCCTCGGTCCCACGTCCACCTCCGTCCAGTCGCTGCCATCCCACGTCCATGTGTCGTTTGACTCGAAACCCTCTGCCTGGTCAGGGATGAGACCGCCGAAGAGCACGACGACTTTGTGCGCAGGGTCGTAGGCCATGCCCGCGGCCCGGCGCGCTGGCGGCCTGTGAGGCGGCGAAAGCTGCTTCCAGGCTTTGCCGTCCCAGGTCCAGGTTTCGTCTGACGTGCCCTTCGCGGTCTGGCCGCCGAAGAGCACAAACACTTTGCGCGACTGGTCATACGCGAGTGCAGCGAGATATCGGGGCGGCGGTCCCGTGTTGCTCGCCAGGTGCCAAGTTGCCCCGTCCCCGATCCAGGTGTCGCCGAGGGGGCCCGGGGCTTGTGGGGTCGGAGTGGACTGGGCGGCGCTGGGCGATCCGGTGCATGCGACCAGCAAGAAGGCGACCGCAATACACGCTCTTTTGGCCACCCGTCGACCAGCTTAAGTCGCGGGCGAGCATCCCCCACGGAAAGACTGGGAAGAAGGAGTTGGGGTACGGCCTGGAGGCCCAGATCAGGTCAGCGTGCAGATCGCGAAATTTACAGCTCATCGGTTGACATACAAACAAACGTTCGTATAATGTGAAACATGGAAAGTGGGGAGGGGGTATTTGCACTCCAGACCGGCGCCGAGATGCTCGAGTATCTCGTTCGGCGCCGGGCTCAGATGGACCAGGACGAGCTGGATTGGTGTCTGATTGCGGCCAAGTTCGCCCAGACCGACGAGTACGACGAGCAGGGCTTCAACAGCCCCATCGCCTGCCTCAAGGCCAGCTGTCACATGCGCAGCGGGGCGGCGGCCGATCGGGTCTGTGTCGGCGAGGAGCTGACACGGCTCGATCGGAGCGCGGAGGCGGTCGCCGCTGGGGAGATCGGGTTTCCCCACCTCGCGCTGATTGCGCGGACGTCAGTCGCGTGCGGCGAGAAGTTCGACGAGGCCAGGCTCTTGCGCCACGCGCGCAAGGAGAGCGTGGTCAAGTTCGAGCACACCTGCCTGCATGCCCGCCATGCCGCCGACCCCGAGGGCGTCGTCGATGAGGAGAAGCAGGGGGTGGAGGCGAGAAGCCTCACCTTCAGCACCGCCGAAGACGGCTGCGTCCTGGTCAAGGGCATCCTCGACAAGGTCGGTGGCGCGGCTCTGCGCACTGCATTGGAGCCGCTGGCCGAGCGCGATGGCAAAGACGACCAGCGCGACTACCCACGCCGGCTTGCCGACGCCCTGGTCGATCTGTCCATGAACGCGCTCGACAGGCCGAATCTTCAGGTCACCACTTCGCTCGAGACGCTTCTCGGGCTCACCGGTGCGCCGGCGGCGGAGATGGAGTTCTCGCTGCCGATCTCGGCCAAGGCCGTCGAAAGGCTGGGATGCGACTGCAGCATCACCCGCATCCTGCTCGGCTCCGACTCTGCGGTCATCGATGTCGGGCGCTCGAAGCGGACAGTCTCCGGGCCTGCGCGTCGGCCGCTCAACGCCCGCGATGGTCACTGCCGGTGGCCTGGATGCGACCGGCCTGCAAAATGGAGCGCAGCGCACCACGTCGTGCACTGGAGCCAAGGCGGGTCGACCGACCTCTCCAACCTGATTCTTTTGTGCCACCGGCATCACTGGATGGTTCATGAGGGCAGGTGGCAGATCGTGCACGCCGATGACGGTCAAATGCTGGCCATCCCGCCGGTCACTGAATATCAGCGGGTCGCGCGCGGGCCGGATTAAACAGCCGCGGCCTGACCAATAAGGTCCCTCGGTATACTTCTCGCTCGCACCGACGCGGCGGTGGCGGAATGGCAGACGCGCTAGTTTCAGGAGCTAGTGACCGCAAGGTCGTGGAGGTTCAACTCCTCTCCGCCGCACCAGCACCCCGAGCCTGACGTCGCGATCATCTCTTCAGTAACCGAACCGGACACACGCGGGCGGTGTACTGATTTCGAATGAGCCGGCTGATCCTGATTTCCTTGGTGTTCGTCATCGCCATCGGATGTTCGAGCGAAACCGCGAGCTCATCGCATCCTTCGCCCTCCGCGCAAGTCGCTGAAAGCCTGCCTCCTGATGCTTCGATCGTCCCAGGCGGGTGTGGCGCGACTCACGTTTACAAAGGCCACGAGCCTGATTGGTTGGACGCGGCCGGCGCGCACAACAATCCCCAAGGTCTTCCATACGTCCTGTCGGTCCAGCAGACAGCGGCAGGCTTTCTCTTCGGCTACCCGCTGCGGGCCGGCCATCCCACCGATCGCGCCAACAAAGTCCTGTGGGTGGTGCGCTTCCCGCGCGACGGTTCACCGCTGGATATCACCGGGCAGTTGTCCGGCGCGAGCGAACCGAGCGTCCACGTCACACAATCGGCCGGTTCCGGACCCGGCGAGATCTATCCCTCGATCGTCGACGTGCCTCAGCCAGGATGCTGGCGTTTCGATCTCGCGTGGTCAGGGCACCAGGCGACCGTATTCCTGACCTATCAGTAGTAATAATCACCGCATCGTGACGTCGGATTTGCGGCCCGGCGCTGACGCGCGCCTTCAGGTGGTCGACTGGCGTCCGAGCCAGTCGGAGGCGATGACCTGGAACGTCGTCGCCATAGTCCTTACGGTCGTCGGTCTTCCGTTGTTCTCCTTGCCGTCGGTACTTCGCGGGGGACCTGGCGGCACATCGTTCCGGATCGGACTCACAGACGTGCTCTTGGTGGTGATCCTTACCGGCCTTCTACTTGTGCTGCACGAAGGCATCCATGGCATTGTGATGCTCGCCTTTGGCGCCCGGCCGACCTTTGGCACCGTGCTCGTCGGGAAGATGATGCCCGCGTTCTATGCGACATCAGTAGGGCATCGGTTCACGCGGGCGCAGTACCTCGGCGTCGCGGCCGCGCCCGCCATCGCCATCTCGGTCGTCGGCTTCCTGCTCTGCTTTCAACCTTGGGGTGGTTACCTGATCGTGCCTCTGGCGATTCATCTCGGGGGCTGTGTCGGGGACGCCTTCGCTTTCTGGCGAGTGTTGCGCGAGCCCCCGGGAACCACTTTCGAAGATCTACGCGATGGCATTCGCTTCCATCGACAGGCATCCTGAGGCGCCCTCAGCTCGACTTACGCGCGAGCGCTCCGGCAAGCTGCGCCTTCGTCATCCTCGAGCGCCCCTTGATCCCTCGCTCGCGCGCTTCGTTACGCAGCTGGTCGTACGTCCGGCCGCGCGAACCGCTGTGTGAGCGCAATCCCCCTCGCCGGCCAGGGGGCAAGTCATCGACCGAGGTGCGGCTCGCATGCTTGGCCTCGCCGTGCTGTGCCCGCTCCTTGTTCACCGTCCGGGCGGCGATCTCCTGCGCTTCGTCCTTGTCGGTTCCGCGCTCGAGCAGGCCTTCCTTGATGTGTTCGTATTGACGCTCGCGCTTGGGACTCCAGGCGTCCTGCGGCATGTGTCACCTCCTGGGTTTCTACATACACAACGCTTGGCCCCGTACGACTTGACCACCCGCCGCCTCATACACTGGCGTTGGTGGTTGCGGCCCCCGTCGATCAGGTTCGCACGCTCTACCGAACCCTGCTCGTTTACGCCAGCGTTTCCATCCTGGTCTTCGTCGCCGGGCTCGCCGAGTTCGCATATTTCGAGCCGCTAGGCCAACACTCGGGCCTGAAGGTCCGCATCGTCGGCGTCTATCAGTACGACCCCGACCACAACACGACCATCGGCCCAGACAGCAGCACCTTCCCGCGCACGGTTCTGTTCGCGGCGGTGGTGGACTGGTCGTCGCTGCCCAAGGGCGAGGTCGTGGACGCTCGCTGGTACGACAGCTTTGGCAACACGGCCGGCGCCGTCGGGCCCGACACGCCGGACAAGCTCGCCGCACAGACCATCGTCCCGGCGCACCTGACACCTCCCTTTCATCACATGCTGCCCGGGCGCTACACGTTTGTGGTCGAGCGGTATGAAGGGGGCGTGCCGGTGGAGGTCCTCGGCCGCCGCATCGTGACGGTGGAGCGGTAGTGGGCGCAGCCATCTCGGCGCGCCGATTGGGTCCTCGATCGCACCGCCCCGTCCGCTACACGTTCGCGATTGGGATCACGGTCGCGCTGATCGCAGTCCTGATCGTGAGCGCGATCCTCAACTACGTCTACCTCGACACCATCGCCGGTCGTACCTCGCTGTACGGCCTGCTCAGCATCGCGGTGATCGCGCTGGGCTCGTTCGGCGGCATCCGCGTGGTGGTTCGCGACCCCGCCGAGCGCGGCCGCCAGTACAGGCGAGCGGGAATCTTTCTCGGCCTCGCGGCGCTCGCCTGGCTCCTCCTGGTCGACGTCATCGTGTTCACCGGCTCCGCGGGACCGCAAATCGCGATCGTATGCGCGCTGGCCTGCCTGCCCACGACCGCCTTCGGCCTGCTTATCCTGCGTGCGCTCGACCGGAATGAGACGGAGCCGTGGCGGCTCGTCCTGCTCGCGGCGGCCTGGGGTGGCGTGGTGGCTACGAGCCTCGTGATCTGGGCCGAGGGGCTGTGGCAGGCCATCGCGATTCGCACGCTCGTGCCCGGTCCTGGCCTGGAGGTGTCGCAGGCGTTCTCGGCCGGCATCCTCGAAGAGCTGGCCAAGGGCTGTGCGGTGCTGCTGCTTTTCCTCGTCGTACGCAACGAGTTCGACGATGTTGTCGACGGGATCATCTACGGTGCCGCGGTCGGGCTTGGCTTCAACTTCATGGAGTCGGTGTCATACATGACCAACCTGTACGCCATCTTCTCGCCTGAAGGCGTGGGTGGGGAGGCCGCTGGATTCCAGTGGTACGCGCGTCAGGTGCTCGGTCTCTTCTTCGGGCACGCCACCTACACGGCGTTCGTGGGCGCGGGGATCGGAATTGCGCGCCAGATGCCCGACGTGCGCAAGAAGGTCATCGCTGTGGTGGCCGGTTTCGTCATCGCCATTGCCGCTCACTTCTCCTGGGACGCGTGGCTCAGCGCGTTCCCGATCGACAAGAACCTCGAGATCATCGAGATCCACCTGCGCACGCTGATCATCACCGGGCCGTTCACCGCGGCTCTGCTCGCGTTGCTCTTCGTCGGCCTGCTCATCGAAGGCCAGGCCCTGGCCGACCAGTTCGGCAAGGAGGCAGCCCTCGGCACCGGCGCGATCCTGCCTGAAGAGGTCTCGATCCTGATGAATCCGTGGCCGCGATTCGAGCAGCGGGTTCGCGCATTGCGGCGCGGTGGCATACGCGCGTATCTGCTTGTCACTCGCCTGCAAGCGGCGCAGATCGACCTGGCCATGGAACGCTGGCACCGCGAGCGCGATGAGCTCGATACGCCGCCGGAAGCTGACGACGAGCTGCGGCGCCGCGTCCTGGCGCTGCGCCAGGAGCTGATCGCCTCGCTCTCAGGCCGGTAGCCGGCCCCAGAACGCCCGGGCCAGCCCGAGCACGAGGAGCATCGCGGCGGCCGACCACGTGATCGCTGACACGACTGGATCGCTGAAGTCGGTCCCGCTCAGGATTGCGTGCACGAAGACGAGCGCGAACGCGACGTACGCAAGGCGGTGCAGCCACTTCCATAACGCCCCGGGCATGCGCCGCTTGAGCCACGCGGTCGCCGTCACGACGACCAGCAGGTCGACCGCCAGCGTGCCGAGTCCGATGGCAAGGGTGCCGTAGCTGGAGCGGAAGGGAACCACCAGGTCGATGAGCACGATGCGCGACGTCCCGTCGAGCACCAGCGCAATCAGGTGCAGGCCGGCGAGTGGAATCCAGAGCACCGTCGTGTACTCGTGAAGGGAGCGGAGGGCCCGGTTGCTGCCGAGCCAATCAAGGACCGCAGTTCTCAGCGCGATGCCGGTGACCAGCGCGATCGCGAGCGCCGCATAAGAGCCAAGGCCCGCCACGCGCGCCAGCACCCACAAGAACTGGTCGGCGGTCATCGCAACCACCACGCCACTGCGTGGGCCGCGCAGTAGGCGGTCGCGAGGCCGGGGCCGAGAAGCAGCGCGGTCTTGGCGACGATCTCCGCGTCGCACCCGGTGCCGGCCACCACCGACACCTCTTCGAGCCCGCTGCTCGACGGCAGGCCGGTGCGTGGGTCGATGAGATGGTGAAGTGCGCCCCACCTGCGCTTGCGCACGCTGGTGGTCGCCGCGCCCTGGTCGCGAAGCATCACCGTCTTGGCACCAACCCCGACTGGCCAGCCGTCGCCCACGGGCCCAGGTCCCGAGGCATACAGGTCACCGCCAAGGTTGGCCAGCGCGTTGGTGCCGAGCAGCACTACCAGGCGGTCGGCCATCCAACCCTTCGCGATGCCGCCCATGTCGACACCGCAACCGCGCTCGAGGCGCGCGCGTCCGGGCCGCACCGCGAGAACGTCGATCAGCCGCGGAGCAGGGCGCGCCGCCGCGGGCGACACGACGGGCGTGCCCTCCGCCAGCGGCCGCGTGTAGCCGATGGCAAGCATCGCGGGCAGCACGGCCGCATTGACGAGCCCGCCGCTGAGCTCGTGCGCGCGCAACGCCTCACGCAGCAGCGCTTCCATCTCGGGGCTGATGTCGAGCCACTCGCCATCGGCGCGGTTCAGAGCCGCCAGCTCGCTCCGATCGGAAAAGCGCGTGACGCGCGCACCGAGCTTGCGCACCCAGAGCTCGCCTCGCACGAGCTCAGTTCGCGACACGCCGATTCCGAAGAGGCTGCACGACGTGCCAAGGGCCTCGAAGTGGTGGGCCTCGACCACGGCGTTACGAGGCATATGTCGACGTCACCGGCTGCACGTCACTCTGCCTAACGCCTGGCGTGATGGTCACACCGCCCGCGTTGCCGCTCTGCTGCGAAACGAGCACGGCCGGCTGCAGGGGCGCGGAGGGGTTCTTCAGATGGGCGGTCACGTACAGCGCTGACGCCAGGGTCGTACCCAGCGTCAGCACCGTCGCGCCCGCCTTCAGAAGGACCGACCTCATCACACCGCTACTGGCGCCCGCAGGAATTCGACCCGATCGAAAGATGCGCCGAGGATGTCGTTGGCGTCCGCGCCGAGATGACCCCCGAGGATCTCCTGGTAAACCGAGCGGAAATCGACCGCGTACTTGAGGTTGCCGGTCGAGTCGAGGTTGGTGAGGCTCGGCTCGGCGCCGTACAGCCCGCTCTTCACCGGGTCGCCGATCAGAAGCAGCGGTGCCGCCGCGCCATGGTCGGTGCCGCCGCTGGCGTTCTCTTTCGGACGCCGGCCAAACTCCGACCAGGTCGCGATCAAGACCTTGTCGGCCTTTCCGTGCGCCGCCAGGTCCTGGTAGAACGCGCTCACCGCCGAGTCCAGGTAACCCATGAGGTCGTCGTGCCGGTTGAGCTCGGTGTAGTGGGTGTCGAAGCCGCCGAGGGTGACGTGCAGCAGCTTGACCCCCGTGCCGGTGACGATAAGCTCCGCCGCCAGCTGCAATGCCGCCGCCAGCTGATTCTTGGAGGAGTAGACCAGCTGGACCTTGTCCGAGTAGTCCGCCATCGGCTGGTAGCTCGCGGATGACGTGCGCAGGGTGGCGATGGTGTCGTTGGCAGTGGCGATCGCGGTGTCGAACAGAGCGCCGTAGATTCCCGGCGTGCCCTTGTACAGAGCACCGACGGCGGCTTCCACCTCTGAACCCCCGGTGAACCCGAATGTCTTCTGGTTCTGGATTACCGTCATCGTCGCCTGCAGGTCGCGCAGCGCGCCGGGGACGTCGGTGGTTCCGCAGGCGCAACCCGTCAGCGGGTGCCCATTGGAGTCGTAGGCCTTGGCAAGCGTGCGCCCGAGCCAGCCGTCGACCGACCGGCGCGTGGGGTCGCCCGTCTCCCAGATCCGGATCGACTCGAAGTGCGAGAAGGTCGGGTTCGGGTAGCCGACGCCCTGCACGATGGCGACCTTGCCCTTGTCCCAGAGGCCTTTGATCCCGCCCAGGTTGTGGTTGAGGCCGTAGTCCTTGTTCAGCGGCAGCGCCTGCGAGACCATCGGTCCAGACAGCTTCGGCCGCAGGTCGTGCAGCGTGGAATCGCTCAGCGGGACCAGGGTGCGGAGGCCGTCGTTGCCACCCGCGAGCTGGATCATGACCAGCACGTTGTCGTTCGCCATTCCGTTCTGCTTGGCGGCGTACACCGCTCGCGCAAAGGCGTCCGGGACGGCGGCGTAGCCCGCCGCGAGCCCGGCAGCGCCGGCGCCGAACACGAGGCCGGCGCGCAGAAAGTCGCGGCGCTTGAGCTGGTTGATGCCGATCTCTTTCCTGTTCATCTCACGTGCACCTACTTGAGCTGGAATTCCGGCGAGGCGAGGATGATGAACCAGCGCGTTCGCTCATCGGGCGCCTGGTTCAGCAGAGTTGCGGTTTGCCGGCTGAGCACGCCGTCGAGCTGCGTCTTCGCCGCATCGCCGGCGGAGGGGAGCGAACCCTTGGCCTGGCCGAGGGCGAGCGTGACGAAATTGACTCGCTCGACCACGGTGTTGGATGAGATCCACGCCGCGTTGTTGGGCCAGCCGCCGACATCCGGCGGATCGAACAGGCTCTGTCCCATACCCGAACCCGAGGCGGTGATCAGCTTGCCCAGCCCGTGGGCGCCCAACGCCCGAGCCCCGTGGACCATGAACTCAGTCGGCGATTTCAGCAGCGCGCGATAGCTCGCGCCCGATGTGAACTCGGGGCTCGTGAACAAGGCGTGCATGAGCGTCTTCACGTCGTAGTTGCCGCGGCGGAAGGAGTCGGCCAGCCGGCCGACATATGACGCCGCCGGTTGGCTGCTCACGAAGTGCTCGGCCGCCTTCGACGCGATGAACGACGCGGTGGCCTGCTGCGCGAGGATGCGGTCGATGACGCCCTGCGTGTCGAGGGTGCCGGTGTGCCCGAGAAATGTCAGCGACCCTTTGTACGCACGCCTCGGGTTGAACACTCCCGGGCGCTGCGTGCTGTAGACGGGCAGCTTGCGCGTGACCATCTTGGTCTTGTCCACCGTGACCGTCGCGGTCGAGTCCGGCGGCGGGATCTGCCAGCCGGCCAACGCCCTGGCGCTCTGGCGTACGTCGTCCTCGGTGTAGTTGCCGGCGCCCATCGTGAAGAGCTCCATCAGCTCGCGCGAATAGTTCTCGTTGGGGTCGGCGCCGGTCGACGTCGCGAGGTCGAGGTAGCGGAGCATAGCGGGGTCGGTGGTGACCTCCATGAGCATCGGGCGCAGGTTTGTCAGCGCCATGCGCCGCCACGTGAGGTTCTGCCAGTACATGAACGTGTTGTCGGCCGTCTTGCGATAGTCGCTCGTGAAGTGCCCGTGCCAGAAAAGGGTCATCCGCTCCGCAAACGGCGTGCCGGTCGTGAGCATGTGGTCGACCCACCACTGCTGCAGCGGCTGCACGCCGAAGCGGCCGCCTGGTGTGTTTGCGGCCGCAAGCGCGGGCGGCTCTTGCGGTTTCGTCTCCAGCAGGCGATCGACCGTCTTGCTGTATCCGTCGGACAGCGCTGCATCGAGCTGGGCCGGCGTGTAGCCCAACGTCGCGCGCCGCAGCAGATGCATCACCTGGGCCGACTCGCGGCTCAGCGGCGACACCCAGTCCGCGCCCGTCGCCGAGCTCGTGCGCGAGATGTTCTGGATGGTTCCACCGAGCAGGCGCACCGCGCCGACTCCGATGCCGGTGGCGACAGCGGCTGCCAGCGCCTGGCGGCGCGTGATTCGCGGGCGGGCGGGCGGTGCGGCTTCTTCGGTGGTCGGTTCCGGGACCCTCAGTGCCATGTGCTCATTCAAAGCATCGCGGGCGACCCTGGCATCACCCAAATGTGAAGAATTCGTAAGCACGTGCCCATGAGCTCCGACGCCGCCAACGCTCCCCGCTGCTTGAACCGATCCGGCACGTACGAGGCCTGGTACGTGACGGTTGGCGACGCCGCTTCGGGCCGAGGGTTCTGGCTCCGCTACACCACGCTCAATCCGGCGTCAGGCGTGTCGACGAAGTCGGAGTCCGCGCTCTGGGCCTTCGCGTTCAATCGCAACCAGCCACGAGCGAACTGGGGCGGGAAGATGACGTTTCCGCTGCGAGCGCTGCAGACGTCCTTTCGTCCGTTCGGGGTGCGCCTCGACGGCGCCAGGCTCGAACGCGACGGTTGCTCTGGGCAGGTGCATACGGAGCGCGGCTCGATGCGGTGGGATCTCTCGTGGCAGTCGCGCGAGCCTCCGTTTCCATTTCTGCGACCGAGGTGGCAGGGGCTCTCGTCGGTCGCCAACATCGGCGCGCAGCCTGCCCTGACGATTTCGGGAACGGTTGAGCTCAACGGAGAAACGCACCAGCTGGACGGCGTGCCGGGCGGCCAGCAGCACACCTGGGGCTCGAGTCACGCGCTCGCGTGGAACTGGGGCTTCGCATCCGGGGCTGATTTCTGGGTCGACGGTGCCACCTCCCGCGTACGTTCGCGACTCGGTCGCGTGCTGATCGGGACCGCGGTCGGCGCGCAGGCGAGCGACCAGCGCTTTCTGTTCAACGGTCCAGTTCAGGTGCTGCGGAACCACGGGCCCATCTCGGCCCACGGCTGGGAAGCGCAGGCGCGTCTCGGCGACCGCATCCTGGGCGTCACGATCACTCCGCGTCGCGAAGATCTCATCGGTGTCACGTACTCGGATCCGCGCGGCGGCAGCCGCTTCTGCTACCACACCGAGGTCGCAGACCTCGAGCTCCGTATGACCCGCGGCTCGGAGACCATCGCCTCGATCACCCGCCCGGCCTCTGCGGCTTTCGAGTACGCGTCCGATATACCGCTTGCCGGCGTTCCGTTGAGGGTCTAGCTCCGCTCCGAGGCCAGGTGTCGTGCGCTGCGTGCGGCCAGCGCCATGATCGTGATCTGCGGGTTCACGTAGGTCGAGCCTGGCAGCACGCTCGCGTCCGTGATCACGAGACCAGGTACGTCGTGTGCGCGACCGTACTCGTCGACCACGGAAGACCGCGAATCCTTGCCCATTCGGCACGTACCCATGGGGTGATACGCCGACAGCTTGAGGTCGGCGGCGCCCCATTTGCCCTCTGTGATCCAGCCCAGCTCCTCGCGCTTGCGCACGGCCGGCATCCC
>DASPYG010000019.1:0-90238 GCA_035636885.1 Candidatus Nitrosopolaris sp. | reverse complement strand
CTGCACCAATCCCGGCAGCCGACCCGGAGCCTGCCGTGCAGCCGGCTCGCAAACCGGCCCGGCGTGCGGCGAGGAAAGTAGCCCCCACCTCATCAGCGACCGAGGAGCTCAAAGAGCTTCCTGCTCCCGAGGAACAGAAGGAGCTACCCCCGCCCGCCTGACGGCCGGTCTTACACTTCGACGCTAGTGGATTTCGCCTTTTCCGAAGAGCAAGAGATGCTCCGGCGCTCCGCGCGCGACTTCCTCGTCAAGGAGTGCCCGCCGAAGGTCGTGCGCAGGCTCATGGAGGAGTCCGACGCGTACGATCCCGCGCTCTGGTCGAAGATCGCGGCACTGGGCTGGACCGCGCTTGGCATCCCCGAGCAATACGGCGGGGTCGGCACCTTCCTCGACCTGATCGTCGTGCTCGAAGAGGCTGGGCGCGCGCTGCTCCCCGGCCCGTTCTTCGCGACCATGGGGCTCGCGGTGCCGGCGATCATCGAGGCGGGCACAGAGGCTCAGAAGAAGAAGGCGCTCGGGGCCATCGCCGCGGGAGACGCGCGAGCAACGCTCGCCTTGACGGAGCCATCGGCGCGATGGGACGCCTCCGGCATCGCCTTGACCGCAAAGCCAGGCGGCGGCGGCTGGCAGCTCGACGGGGTCAAGCTGTTCGTCCCCGACGCCGGCAACGCCGACTACATGGTGGTCGCCGCGCGAACACGAGGCGAGGGCGAGGACGGCATCAGCCTTTTCCTCATCGAAGGCAAGCCCAAGGGGATGTCGGTGGAGCAGCTGCAAACGCTCGACATGACGAGGCGATGGAGCGAGGTGCGCTTCGACGGCGTCGAGGTCAGCGCCGACGCGTTGATGGGCGCACCGCACAAGGCATGGCCCGCATTGAAGCGCGCACTGGAGTGGGCGACAGCAGCGCTCTGCGCAGAGATGGTCGGCGGCGCCCAGAAGGTGCTCGAGACCTCAACCGACTATGCCAAGACGCGGCACCAGTTCGGCAAGCCGATAGGCATCTACCAGGCGGTCTCTCACAAGCTCGCGGACATGCTCGTGCTGTCGGAAAGCGGGCGCTCGGCGACGTACTACGCAGCATGGACCGTGGACGCCGACGCGCCCGATCGGGCGCTCGCGTCGTCGATGGCGAAGGCTTACGTGTCCGACGCGTATCGCAAGGTGGCCGGCGATGGCATCCAGGTGCACGGCGGCATCGGGTTTACGTGGGAGCACGACATGCACCTGTATTTCAAGCGCGCGAAAGCCTCAGAGGTGACGCTGGGCGACGCCACGTACCACCGAGAACTAGTAGCCCAATCCCTCGACCTCTAGAAAGCCTATGACTGGCCGGTGATGTGCGGCCAGGAGTCGTAGAGCGCGGTGACGATCGAGCCGCTCTCTACTCCCGCGATGTCGTAGACGTATGTCTTGCCGGTCGGGGGTGGTCCACCGAACCCGCAGGGGGTAGTGGTCGTGCAGAGCGTCTCGCCCGCGTACCAGATGAGTGTGGGGGTGAGAAAGCCCGGATTCGCGCGCGGCTCGGGGGAGGCGAGCGCGACGGGACCGCCGTTGGTGTCGATGATGCCGACCAGGTGATTGCCCTGCGCGTTTAGCGATGAGAAGGTGATGTGGCTGCCATCGGAGCTCGGCCACGGACGGATCCACTGCAGGCCAGCCTGTACCGTCTGGACTTTCCCCGTCGGCTCCCACACCTGCACGCCAACGCTGGTGCGGAAGTAGAACCGAGCGCCTGTCGCTGCCCATGTGCCCATCGTGCCGTCGGGACGCGTGTAGACCATCTTGTTATCCGAGACGCGGACGATCTGGATCGGCGGCGTGCTCGATGCTGCGTTTTTCTGTGCGGTGAAGGTCTCTTCGACCGCCACGTACTGCCCATCCGCCGAAAACCCGACCATCGCGTCATCGTTGTCGAGCGAGACGCCGCGGGCCGGCACCGTGCCCAGGCTGCTCAGCGTCTTGTCACCCGCGGCCGACAGAACGTGCCACTTGACGCCGCCGGAGTCTGAGCTCAAATAGGTCAGCTTCTGCCCGTCGGGGCTCCACGCATACACCCAGCTCGCATATCCGCCCGAGCTCCAAGCGCGCACCAACGACGTCGTGCTCGTGGTGAGGTCGACCATGTACAGGGCGCCAGGCGACCCAAGGCTGCCCGACGTCACGATGTATGAAACCCGGGTGGCGCCGATGAAGCGGAAGTAGGCCCCGCCGCTGAAACCGCACCGGGTGACCGGGTGCGCGAGGTCGGTCAGGTCACGTACCGCGATCCCTTGGACTGGACGCAGAATCACCAAAGCGAGCTGGTGTCCGGCCGGTATCTGGGACGTGCATACGACCGCCGTCGGAGGTAATGGTGTGGGGCCGCCGGGCGCCGGGCTCGGGAACGGAAGCGGAGAGGAGCTCGGCGTCGGGGACGTGGCTGACGCTGACGGCGATGTCTTGGCGGTGCTGGGGTTGTTGCCGCAGGAGACCGTCAGCAGGACCAGGACGATGAGGAAGCGCTTCACCCCGCGTGCATTCTGAGGCTACGGAGCGGCTTTTCAGCCGCCGGCGAGGAGCCTGAACACGACCAGGCCGAAAAGCGCACAGGCCGGGATCACGACGCCGCGGTACAGCGACCAGTAGCCCGCCCACGCTTCTCGGAGGCGGTCGAGGCGGCGGCCCGAGCCGAACACCAACGACCAGTAGATGGGCAGCGCCGCCCCGGTGTTGAGAGCGAGCGCAAGAAGTGCGATCCCACCAGCGCCTGCGAGCCAGACCTGGAGCGGCGCAGATGTACCAAAGCCTGCCTGGATTCCCCACGCGATCGCTGCCGCGACCAGGCCGAGCAGCGCCGGCGCGCCGAGGAGGAAGAAGGCGGCGAAGCTCACGACCACGAGCACGAGCATCAATGCCAACGTCGCGACGATCCCGGCCAGAGCTGCGGCGGCGATGGTCGCGCCGCTAGTCTGCGGCGGGCTCTTGGCTGCGATGGGTTCGTACGCGACCTGCACCGGATCGTTCTGCACGTGGCCGCCTCCCGATGCCCACACGGAAGACCACGAATGCAGACCGGCGTTCGAGGTCAATGCCGCGGCCAGGCCGGCCGGGGCCACCGCCAGCACGAGACCCGCGGCGATGGCGGCGGCGTTGCGCCGCACTACGGCGATCGGGAGCCATATGCGCCGCCGTCGCCTCGTGCCGATGCCGGTCTCCATGAGCCGTTCGCGATCGAACGTGGTTCCGCAGAGGACCGTGAGCGCGAAGCACGCAGTGAGGGGCAGCAACAGTGAGCCGATCGCGAGTGGAGAGCGGAAGACGAAGAGCGCGAGCGGAAGATCGGCGACCGCGGCCGAAACCGGTGAGAGCAGGAATGACCACGCGCCTCCCGCAGCTCCCTCGCGCGGGAAGAGCATGAAGCCGAGCATGCGACCCATCGCGGCCCAGTACGCAGTCACCGCGGCGACGAACGTGAAGACGGGCAGCAGATCCCAGGGCGCGCTCTGTCCGAAAAGCGAGAGCAGCGTCATCCCGGCCGCCATCCACAACGTCACCCACACCGCGCTGACCACGGCACCGGGCAGGACCTCGAGCCAGATGAGGGACGGGTCGTCGATGGGCGTGTAGAGGAGCACCTCCAGCGATTGCTGGGCCTTCTCCCACCAGATCCCGATCGAGCTCTTGATCGACTCCAGGAGCGCAAACGACATGAAGAAGAGGGGCAGCAGCAGCCCAGCCTGCAGCGCGACTCCGCCGGCGAATCGTTGCGTCAGAGATCCCACTCCCGGCAGCTGGCCGAACAGCGAGGTGGCGGCGACGAGCAGCAGCACGAATGCATTCAGATACATGACCCAGCTCAGATCACCACGACGCCACCACGAGCCCACGTAAAAGGGCAGCGAGTGGCGGAGCAGCGGCCACTGGTCACGCAGCGAGCCGAACATGCGCAGCGCGCTGATCCCCGACACGACGTGCGCAGGCTTTGCGGGTGCGGGCGCCGGCTCCGGCAGCGGCTCGTCCATGGCCTTCAGGTAGACCGACTCGAGGCTGACCTCCTGCTCCTCCAGCTCGAAGTAGGGGGCTCCCTCACGGACAAGTCGCTCTTGCAGCTCAGCCGCGAAGTCGGCGCGGTCGGCCACGGTCACCTGCCAGTCGAGGCTGTACGTGATCCGATCACCAGCCAGCTCAAACGCCACGGTGTGCTGCTGAAGCCACTTGCGCAGCGCCTCGCCGTCCGATAACGGGCGGCTGAGGCGGACGGCGAAACGGCGGCCGACGTCCGCCTCGCGCCGCAGCTCGTCCAGCGTGCCGTGGGTGACGATGACGCCGCGCCGCATGATCGCGATCCGATCCGCCATGAGCTCAGCCTCGCCGAGCACGTGCGTCGTGACGATGAGCGCGGCGCCGCGGGCCCGCTGCTCGCCGAGATAGTGACGCATGTCGGCGGCCGCGACCGGGTCGAGGCCGGCGGTGGGCTCGTCGCAGAAGATCCAGTCGGGCTCGTGCAAGGTGGCTCGTATGAGCGCTACCTTCTGAGCCATGCCGCGCGAATAGGCGGCGAGGATCGCATCGGTGCGGTCGGCGAGCTCGAAGCGCTCGAGCAGCGCGGCGATGCGCTTCGCGCGCACATCGGCCGGCACGCCATAGAGGTAGCCGAAGTGGTCGAGATACTCGACTGCTGTGTTCCGTCCGTACAGCCGCGCCTGGTCCGGCACGACGCCAAGGCGCGACCGCACCTCGTCCAGCTTCTCGGGTAGACGCAGGCCGTCCAGCTCGATGAGGCCAGCGTCGGGCCGGAGGATGCCGCCCAGGCACCGAAGCGTTGTCGACTTCCCGGCGCCGTTCTGCCCGAGCAACACAAGGATCTGGCCCCGCTCCACGTGCAGGTCCACGCCATTGACGGCGTGGACGTCACCGAAGCTCTTACGGAGGCCCTCGACCCGGATCAATGGACCGTGGAGTCTAGGTGACCTTAGTCCTGGGGAGGCCTCACTTCCGGGTGCCGGCGCAGGAAAAGCCGCAGGAGGGGAGGCGGCTCGTACGGCTCGTCGATCTTGGGCACGTCCAGCTCAGGCTCGGCCGATGCCTGGTCGAGCAGCTCGCCGATCACATCGGGGAGCGGACGATTCTTGCGGGAGGCGAGAGTCCGGACGCGATTCCACGCGGCCGCCTCGATGCTGATGCTCGCCTGAAGCGTGGTTTTCACGGGCGGTGATCCAAGTCGAGTATAGGCAGCGAACGGCGGAACAGACGCCCCTATTTGGCTGGTTCGAGAAGGGGCTCTAGGCGGTTCATGACCGCCTGGTGGATGTGGTCTCTCGATCCCGTTGCGTCGAGGCGCGCGAAGCGCTGGGGCTCGGCTTTCGCCAGGCGGTCGTACGCCGCGGCCACGCGGTTGTGGAAGTCGATCGACTCCCGCTCGACGCGATCTGGCTTCTTGCCGGCCTTGGCCAATCGCTCGAGACCGCTCTCGACGGGCACCGACAGCAGGAATGTGACATCCGGGCGAGGAAACGTCGACGGCCATGTCGTGGGCACGCCACGCGCGCCGCCCTGGTAGGCGAGCGTGGAGTCGTGGTAGCGGTCGGCGACCACGATCTGCCCGGCCCCGAGCGCTGGCGCGATGACCTCGGCGATGAGCTGCCGGCGCGCCGCCATGAACAGATACATCTCAGCCTCTGCATCGAGCTCGAGAGCGCCGTACAGGACGATCTCGCGAATCCGCTCCCCAAGCTCGTTGCCGCCCGGCTCACGCACCATCACCGGCTCGCGGCCGGCAAGCGCCTGCCCGAGGAGCTCGACCTGCGTGGTCTTGCCGGACCCTTCGGGGCCCTCGAAGGTGATGAACAGGCCGCGACCCACTAGTTGAGCGGGTCTTCGGGCGTGGGCGTGATGCGCAGCCGGCGCTGGGGCTCTTTGCCGGTGCTGCGGGCCGAGAGCTCGTTTTCCGCAACGAGCTGGTGCTGCAGGCGTCGCAGGTATGCGTTCTGCGGAGCGATCTCGACCGGCCGCAGGGTCGTCTTCACCTGCTTGATGGCAGCCGCCGCCTCTGCGAGCGCGCGCGTCGTGGCCTCGTCGTGCTTGTCGACCCCGTAGATGCGTGTCAGCGCATCGCGAACCTGCGTCACCGAGTTGCTCTTGAGGATGTGAATCGGCAGGCCCCGGCTCTCTGCCTGGCGCAGGCTGTCCGGGCGACGGCGGTAGTGGTTCTTGAGCGTGAGCACGGCGCCGGCACCATCGAGGTTGCCCAGCACGCGCACGGGCAGATCCAGGTCGCGGATCGATTGCTCGACGTGGTGTCGGCTCACGCCGTAAGGAAAGATGCCCAGGGGCTTGTTGTTCGAGGAGGTGGCCGTGGGTGTTTCAGCTACAACCGCCGGCGTCGCATCGACGTTCGAGATCACGCGGCCATCGCGCGTGCGCATGCGAATCTTCGGAGTCAGCATCGGGCCGCGAAGAGCGGTGTCGACGATCTCGGCCAATGGCATGTGGATGGCGACGCGGTCGCGATCCTGGATCTCGATGAGCACGTCGAAGGTTGGCGGCGCCTTCCGTTCGAGCACCGACTTCTGCGTGCCGCGCCGGCGCGCCTCCTCGTCGGATAGCGTCACGCTCTGGATGCCGCCGAGAAGGTCGTTCAGCGTCGGGTTGACGAGCAGGTTCTCGAGCGTCTGTCCGTGCGCGGTGGCGATGAGCTGCACGCCACGCTCTGCGATGGTGCGCGCCGCGCCCGCCTCGAGCTCGGTCCCGATCTCGTCGATGACGATGACCTCCGGCATGTGATTCTCGACCGCTTCGATCATCACCGCGTGCTGAAGCAATGGCGTCCTCACCTGCATGCGGCGCGCGCGGCCGATACCGGGATGCGGGATGTCGCCGTCGCCGCCGATCTCGTTCGACGTGTCGACGATCACCACGCGCTTGCGAAGCTCGTCGGCGAGCAGCCGCGCGCACTCGCGCAGCATTGTGGTCTTGCCGATGCCGGGGCGTCCGAGCAGGAGGATGCTCTGGCCGCTGATCACGATGTCGCGGATGATCTCGCCGGTGCCGGTGACCGCGCGGCCGACGCGCATCGTCAGTCCGGTGATGCGGCCGGAGCGGTTGCGAATCGCCGAGACGCGGTGGAGGGTGCGCTCGATGCCGGCGCGGTTGTCGTCACCGAACTGGCCGACGTTGTTGGCGACGTGGTCGAGGTCCGATCCGGAAACGGGGCGGTCGGCAAGCAGCACCTCGCGCCCCGGCACGCGGGCTTCCGGCTCGCGGCCGAGGTCGAGCACGATCTCCAACAGCTCGGTGGGATCGGTGCGCTCGTGCAGTGCTCGCGCAAGGTCGGTGGGCAGCGCCCGGGCGAGCAGCTCTATCTCCTCGTCCCAGTTGGACGCGCGGCTGGAAAGGTCCCTGCGCTGGTTCATCCGAACGAAGGCACCAGCCCTTTCTCGGCCACGGGGACCCGAAGGGCCAGCTCCTTGACGAGGAGAAGCTGCGTCAGCAGCACGCTGAACCCACGCCCTCGTAGGGCGTCGATCATGTGGGAATCATAGTGGCGCAGACTCGACCAGGCCGGCGCTTCTGTATTGCCGAGCAGCGACAGGCCGAGATCGGCGAGCTCGTCGGGCAGCGGCCGCTCGGGCAGCGCCATGAAGCTGAGCGTGCTGGGACGCGCGCCGGTAGATCGTTCGACCTTCACCCAGCCCACCACCTCGACGCGGTCCACGACGACCTCCTCCTTGTTCGAGCCGCGCGGCGCCAGGCGCCCGGTCCACTCTCCGTGCAAGGCGCGCCAATCCCGGTAGGTCGGCGCCTCCAGCTGAGACACGCCCTGAGGGGTGACCTTCCGATAGAGCTGGTAGAGGCGGCGGCCGTCTCCGCGGCGCATCTGGCGCGCACCCTCGGGAGATGCCGCCAGGCGCTGGCTCGTCTTCTCCGCGTACACGACAACCTCGGTGGCGAACTGGCGGAATCCGCGGAGCCTGAAGACTGGCAGCAGCGTGTCGCGTTCCGGAAGGCGCACGAAAAGCCTGTGCGCCCCACGCTCGAGCGCCTGGTTGCACAGGTGGTCGACCAGCGCCGGCGCCACGGTGTCGGTGTCCGAGCCGTCGGCCACCTGCAGGTTCAATACCTGCAGGACCTTGGCCCGCGACAGCTCGAGGCCACGCTGCGATCCCGACGCCTGCACATAGCCGACGACTTTGCCGCCCTCCTCGGCGACGTAGATCAGCGACTCCTGCGCCAGGGGAAGGAATGCCGACAGCGTGGAGCTGAGCAGGGACCACAGCCGCGCCGCGGGTGGATCCGTGTCGTTGATCGCGCGGTCGGCCGATCGGTACATCTCCTCGATGCGCGACAGGTCGAGCACGCTCGCGGCCCTCAGCTTCATCTGGACGACGCCATCCTCACGAGCTCCTGGTGCAGCCGCCTATCGCTCGTCAGCTCGGGGTGAAAACAGAGCGCGAGGATGTTGCCCTGGCGCAGCGCCACGGCGCGCCCTTCGTGCGTTGCGACCACCTCGGCGCTGCCCGTCGACTCCACCAGCGGCGACCTGATGAACACTCCTGGAAAGGCCTTTGCACCCAGGCCTGCCACCTCGAGGTCCGCCTCGAAGCTGTCGACCTGGCGGCCATAGCCGTTTCGCCTCACCGAGATGTCCAGCAGACCCATGCCGCGCTGGCCCACCATCCCGTCGGTCACGTCGCGTGCCAGAACGATCATGCCGGCGCAGGTCGCGAGGGTCGGCAGGCCGCCTGCGATCGCATCGCGCACCGGCTCGAGGAGGCCGACGCGCTCCATGAGCATCGTCATGGTCGTGCTCTCGCCGCCTGGAAGCACCAGGGCGTCGAGGCCCATCAGGTCTTCGCGATCCTTGACCAGCCGCGTTCTCGCGCCGCTCGCCTCGAGCGCGCGTTGATGCTCGGCAAAAGCTCCCTGCATCGCGAGGACCCCGACCAGTGGTGAAGCCTTCCTGCCGTTGTTGTTCACGTGGCGCCCGGCACGCGCCCGGCGACTACCAGCCTCGGGCAGCGAGCAGCTCTTCCTTCGGGATGGCGGGAATCTCGAGCCCGGGCATCGCCTTGCCGAGTCCGGCGGACACCTCCGCCAGGACCTCCGGCTTGTTGTAGTACGTGGTGGCGGTGACGATCGCCTTGGCACGCTTCAACGGGTCCTCGGATTTGAAGATGCCGGAGCCGACGAACACCCCATCGACGCCCAGCTGCATCATCAATGCGGCGTCCGCCGGGGTCGCGATGCCGCCCGCCGCGAAGTTGACGACGGGCAGCCGGCCGAGGCGCTGGCATTCGACGAGCAGCTCGACCGGCGCGCCGATCTGCTTGGCCTCGTGAACCAGCTCGGCGTGGTTCAGTCCGTGCAGCTTGCGGATGCCGGCATTGACTGCGCGTGCGTGGCGTACGGCCTCGACGACGTTCCCCGTTCCCGCCTCGCCCTTCGTGCGGATCATCGCAGCGCCTTCTGCGATGCGGCGCAGCGCCTCGCCGAGGTCGCGACAGCCGCAGACGAACGGGACCTTGAACGGGTGCTTGTCGATATGGTTCTCCTCGTCAGCCGGCGTCAGCACCTCGGACTCGTCGATGTAGTCGATGCCCATGGACTCGAGGATCTGCGCCTCGACGAAATGGCCGATCCGGCACTTGGCCATCACGGGGATGGTGACCGCTTCCATGATCGAGCGGATCAGCTCGGGATCCGACATCCGGGCCACGCCGCCTTCCTTGCGGATGTCGGCGGGAACCCGCTCGAGCGCCATCACGGCGCAGGCGCCTGAATCCTGGGCGATGCGCGCGTGCTCGGGCGTGACGACGTCCATGATCACACCGCCCTTGAGCATCTGGGCAAGGCCCGCCTTCACCTTGAATGAGCCCTTCACCGCCCGATTCCCATTACGCGATCCGTTGCGTTCGGCCATTGGCCGAAATTCTACGCTGCGTCCCCACAGCGACCCTAACATCCACGTCGTGGGGGGGCGGACACGCATCGGGGGCGGCATCGCGGCCCTGGCCTTGCTGTTCACCGCCTCGCCGGTCGCCGCCGCCACCGACCTGAGCACGCTGCTGGCAAACCCGCCGGCGACGGATTGGGTCGATGTCGGGCCGGCGGCGGACAGGCTGGTCGGAGACTTCAGCTCGCACGACTATGCGCAGTTCTTGAAGGCGGCCGGGTCCAGTCCAGGCAGCATCGAGACAGAGCTGAATCTCGACGGCTTCACCCGCGGCTACGGCCTCGAATGGGAGCAGCGCGACACCCAGGACCTCCTGGTGGAGCGCGTGTTCGAGTTCCGGGACTCGCGCGGTGCCGGCTACTGGTATGGCACCCTGAAGAGCGGATCCCAGCGTGCCAAGCAATACACGCGCGCGATCCCGGTCCCGGGCTCGCTGCCCAGCTCGTTCGGGGCGGTGCTCTACTCGCCCGGCAGCGGCTACCAGTACCGCGTCGAGTTCGTCAAGGGCAACCTCGTTTTCGTGGTGCACATGGATTCCGATGCCAGCGATCTGTCGCAGCCTGCGGTGACCCAGGCGGCCACGATGTACCAGACAGCGCCGGCTCATACGGACGTGCCGCCCGGAGCTGGCCAGGCCGTCAACGACCTGGTGCGCAACGTCGAGATCGCCGCGGGTGCGTTGGTGGTGTTCCTGGCGCTCGTGGCCGGGATCGCGATCCTCCTGGTCACCCGCCGCAAGCGCCAAGAGGTGGCTGCCCTCCCGGCCGGTCTGGCGATGTCGCCTGACGGGGCGTACTGGTGGGATGGGGGCCGATGGCGCGACGCCGCCGTCGAGGTTCCGGCGACAGCGCAGCGCTCGCCCGACGGCGCCTACTGGTGGGACGGGCGCAGCTGGCGGCCGGCGCCGCGGCCGCTCGGATAAGGCCGGATTTCGACGAGTTTTGCGTTGAACCGGGGGTGTTGAAGATGGTGAAAAGGGCCCGGAACCTGGCGAGCGCAGCCATTCTGGCGATCTCGTTTGCCGTCTTGGCGCCTCTCAGCGTCCTCGCCTGCGGCAGCACCGGCGGGAGCGCAGGCACCACCGGTAGCGCAGGTACTGGAAGTGGCGGTGGCGGCCTGTCCAACCCGTTTGGCCCGATCGACGCCCACGCGGCGACGGACGCTGTCGTTGCCGGTTTCACGCTTCTGCTCGGCCTGGCCGTGCTGTCCATCTGGGTGGCGGTCGTGATGCTGCGCCGCCGGCCGCAAGCCATCCTCGCGGCCCAGGTCTCACCAGACGGCCGGTACTCGTGGGACGGCGCTTTCTGGCGGCCCGTCCCCCCGCGCTAGCCGAAAGCTCGGCTGTTAGAGGCGCTCCAGCACCAGCGTTCGCTTGCTGGCGTACTCGTCGTCCGACAGCAACCCGTCGCGGTGCAGGCGGGTGAGCATGTCCATCTCCTCGAGGACATCGAGCAGTGGCGCCATTGTCCGGCGCGCCAGGTAGGCCTCCGAAGCAGAACCTGCGTCCTCGCCGCGCGCGTCGAACTCGCGGATGAAGAAGAGCGCCTTGACGGCCGAGAACGGGATCCCAAGCTTGCGGATCGGGCTGTCTGCCTGCTCGCCATGGAGGTGCAGGACGACCCCATAGCGATGCCGTTCGAGAGTGCCGTCCAGGTGGCCGCGGAGCACCTCGCCGTCGAGGAACCGGATCGCCACCTTTCGGGTCGGCGTCTCAGACGCCAGGTTCTGGTCTTTGGGCAGCTCCACCCACTTCACCGCGGTCAGCGGGATCCAGGCCGTCTCGTTGTTCTCGAGGCCACCCGCGTCGTCGACCTCGACCAGGAAGTCGGGCTCATCGAAATCGAGATCGCGGGCGATCCCCTCGAGGGTCTCATCGTCGAAAAAGCGGACGACTACCTTGGCCATGCCATCACCTACTCTACTAACCCTCATTTGGCGGGAGTCCTGCGGGCCATCCGGCGACCCAATCGCCGGGAGCACTTGGCGCAGGTGGCAATGTGCCGTCGCACCGATTCTGCCTGGTTCCGTCGCAGCTTGCCGGCCAGGTAGGGAGCGAGCAATGGGGCCACCTCCTCATGAGTCAGATCGGCCGCGCTCTCGGACGCGAGGTACTCCTCCTTGAAGCGAAGGCGGGCACGGTAAAGCAGGGTCTCGACGGCGCTCTCGGACATCTTCAGCGTGTGGGCGATCTGTCGGTAGCTCAGGTCTTGCAGCTCACGCAGCGTCAGCACCAGCCGGTACTTCTCGGGCAATCGCTGGGCGACCGCCCAAACCCGCCGTCGGGTCTCGTTGGATTCCTGGACATCGACCGGGTCGAAGCTGCGAGACGTCGATGGCAGATTGGCCAGGTAATCGTCATCGTCTTCGTCGCTCCCCTCCACCCTGAGGTCGCGCTGGCGCCTGCGCAGCTCGTCGAAGCAGAGGTTCCGGGCGACTGTGTGCACCCAGCCGCCGAAGTTGAACGAGTCGTCGACCCGATCCATCATGCGCAGCGCCTTCATGAAGGTCTCCTGCGCGATGTCCTCCGCGAGCAGCGCGTCCCCGAGCTTGCGCCGAACGAGCCGGTAGATCGAGGCGACGTAGCGGCGGTGCAGCTCCTCGAACGCGTGCACGTCGCCGTTGCGATACGCACGGACGAGCTCGACGTCGGTCGGGTCAAGGCCAACCTCACGCGGCTCACGCCTGCGCTCGGGAATTGATTTGTCTTCGGGTTTGTCTGTCACAGCAATTCTTGAACGGCGCGGGCGGCGGCCCGGGTCAGTTCTGGGGCGGCGTCGTGCATGAGGACCTGCAGATTGTGCCCTTCCGGATCGCCGTCTTCAGCCAATGTAACGATCGAATCGACGCCCAGCGAGCTCAGGGACTCCCAGCCTGGGCCCTTGCCGCCGGCCAGCAAGAGGACCGGGATCCCAGCGTTGTGGGCCCGCTTCGCCACCTCACCGGGGGCCTTGCCGTAGGCGGTCTGGGCGTCAACCCGCCCCTCACCGGTGATCACGAGGCGCGCGCCAGGAAGGGCTGCATCAAAGCCGCTCGCCTCGACCACGAGTGGAGCCCCGGGCACCAGTCTGGCGTCGAGAAAGGCGATCAGGCCCGCCCCCGCGCCGCCCGCGGCGCCGGCGCCGAGAATGTCAGCAACCCTCTTGCCGAGATCGCGTTCGATCACCTCGGCGAGCCTCGCCAGGGCTTTGTCGAGCTCGCGCACGGTCTCGTCGTCGGCGCCCTTCTGCGGGCCGTACACATGGCTGGCGCCCTGCGGCCCGGTCAGCGGGTTGGTGACGTCGCTGGCGACCATGACGCTGATCGAGCGCCAGGCCAGATCGAAGCCCGATGCGTCGATCCGATCGAGGCGGGTAAGCGCGGCTCCCCCACGCGGCAGGTCGCGACCGATCGCATCGAGCAGCCGGTAACCGAGGGCCTGCGCCATACCGGCGCCGCCGTCGTTGGTGGCCGAACCGCCAATGCCCGCGATGATCGAGGTCACGCCCTGCTTGCGCACGGCGTCGAGCAGCTGGCCGAACCCGTACGTGGAGGTCCTGCGCGGGTCTCGCTTCACGGCCGGGATGAGCGTGAGCCCGCTCGCCGCAGCCAGCTCGACCACTCCCGTCGCGCCGTCGTCGATCAAGCCATAGGTGGCCTGCAGCGGGTCGCCCAGCGGGCCTTCAACCTCCGCCGAGCGATAGGTGCCCTTCTTCGCCGAGACGAGGGCTTCGACAGTTCCCTCTCCGCCGTCGGCGACCGGTATTTCGATGACCTCGGCCTCGGGTCGTGCCTGCCGCACGCCGCGCGCGATGGCCGCGGCCGCTTCAGACGCCGACAGGCTGCCCTTGAACGAATTCGGTGCGACGATGACTTTGAGCACAGGTTAGGAGGCCCTCCCACGCCTCCGGCGTGGGGTCCCCTGTGGGATGGAGTTACGCAACGCCTGGAGGCGTTCGGTAAGGCACGTTTGGGGGGCGGCCGGAGTAAATCCGGCCTACAGGCAACCGATTAATAGACTTGAATTGTCCAGTCCTTGAACTTCGGCGAGTCTCCGCGAACGGCGTCGAAGTAGATGCTCTGGAGCTCCTGGGTGAACTCGCCGACCTTGCCTGTGCCGACAGGACGGCGGTCGACCTCGATCACCGGTGAGATCTGCGCCCCGGTTCCGCAGAGGAGCAGCTCGTCACACGTGTAGAGCTCGGTGCGGTCGATGCTGCGTTCGACGACAGTCTTGCCCAGCTCGCTCTTGACCACATCCATGATCAGCATGCGGGTGACGCCCTCCAGGATGTCATCGGTCACCGGAGGTGTGACGAACACGCCGTCTTTGAGCATGAAAATGTTCTCGGCCGAGCCCTCGGAGACGTGGCCGTCGATGGTGAGGACGATCGCCTCGTCGAAACCCGACTCGACCGCCTCCGACTTGGCCAGCGCCGACTGCGCATATGAGCCCGTGATCTTCGCGCGCGCGGGCAGAGACTGGTCGGGCAGGCGGCGCCACGAGCTGACCATGCACCGGATCCCGGACTCGATCTCGACGTAGTTCCCGAACGGAATCGCGTAGATGAAGAAGCTGTGGTCCAGGTTGTGAAGGCGGACGCCAATCTCCTCACTGGACGCATACAGAAGGGGACGGATGTAGACATCGGACTTGAACTGGTTGCGCCGCAGCAGCTCGACGGTGAGGTTGACGAGCTCCTCGGTCGAGTAGGGAACAGTCATTCGCATGACGTTCGCCGATCGGTGCAGACGCGCGTAATGCGCGGCCGCCTGCAGCAGGTGCAGCTGCTCCTGCTTCGGGTTCCAGTAAGCGCGAATGCCCTCGAAGCACCCCGTTCCGTAATGCAGCGCGTGCGTCATCAGCCCGAGCTTGATGTCGTGATAGCGGCCGAACTCGCCGTCGTAGAACACCCACGTGTTGGGATGGCTCACCGACTTTTTCGTGGCAGCCTTCGACCTCGTTTCCACACCCATCGCGCCTTAATAGTAAAGGCCACCTGCACGGTGCCCTCGGCTTCTGAAAGAATCGCCCATGTGAGCCTCTACGGGATCATCGCGGACCTGCGCCGGAAGTACCCGACACCGGCGGCGATGGGTACCCTCGATCTGGTCGTCGCCGAGCTCGGCCGCACGCGCGACAACCTCAAGGATGCCAGCGCCAACCTTTCCACGAAGCCGCTGCCGCCGGGCGGCAAGCCAGTGCTCGACGAGCTGCTGGCACGGGCGCGCGAGGAGGACGTCTACGACCTGGACTTCGGTCCGGACCCGTACGATCGGCCGCCCCCCGAGCCGCTCGACGAGGGCACGGTCGGCATTGGAGCGGCGCTTGCGCTGACATCGATTCTCGGCATCGCGCTCGCTGCAGCCGTCGTCTACGCCGGCATCAACGCGATCCTGCATACGAGTGGCTGAGTTTTCCTTCGACGTAGTCTCGGAGTTCGATCCCGCCGAGCTCACCAACGCGCTCGACCAGGCCCGCCGTGAGGTGACCACCCGCTACGACTTCAAGGACACGCAGACCATCTTCGACCGGCAGGACCAGAAGATCCTGATCGAGTCGGCGAGCGAGGAGCGCGCCAAGGCGGCGCTCCAGGTGCTGCGCGAAAAGGCGGCCCGGCGCCAGCTCTCGCCCAAGCTGCTCAAGGCCGGCGATCCCAAGACGGTCGGCAAGGGCCGCGGCCAGATCGACGTGCTGCTGAACGCCGGCATCACCGACGACCTCGCGCGCGACCTGCGCAAGCGCATCCAGAACGTCAGCGCCAAGCTCCAGGTGCGCATCCAGGGCGACCAGCTTCGAGTCGTGAGCAAGGACAAGGACACGCTGCAGGCGGTGATCAAGAGCCTGCGCGAGGCCGAGGACATCCCGGTCCCACTGCAGTTCACGAACTACAGGTAGGCCGGAAGCCGGGCCGGCCGATCAGGATAGTGGGGTGCTCGTAATCCCCGCGATCGACATCATGAACGGCCACTGCGTCAGGCTCGTGCGGGGAGACTTCGACCAGCGGACCGTCTACTCGGACGACCCGGCCACGATCGCGGTGGACTTTGCGCGCGCAGGCGCGGAGCGGCTGCATGTGGTCGACCTCGATGCCGCACGCGGCGAGCAGGACAACCGCTCTGTCATCGAAGCCGTCATCGAGTCAGGCATTGCCGTCCAGGTCGCAGGGGGCGTGCGGACCACCGCCCAGGTAGAAGCCTGGATCGGCGCCGGTGCAGGGTCGGTGGTGATGGGCACCGCCGCGGTACGCGAACCGGAAACGCTGGCCGAGTGCGCGCACCGATTCCCCGGCCATGTCATGGCGGCGCTCGATGTGCGTGACGGCCTCCCGGCAGTCAGCGGATGGACGGAGACCGAGCCTCTCGACATCTCGGCGCTCATTCCTCGCTGGAACGTCCTGCCGCTGGCGGGGATCATCCTCACCTGCACCGAGCGCGACGGGACTCTTGCCGGCCCGGACGTCGCCACGCTATCCCGCGTCCTCTCAATGACGCACCTGCCTGTGCAGTACGGAGGCGGGATCTCGTCGCTGCACGACATTCGCAGCGTCCGCGAGGCCGGCGCCGCCGGCGTGATCCTCGGGCGGTCGCTGTATGAGGGCAAGCTTTCCCTGGAGCAAGCGCTGGCTTTATGACCGGCGGCCGAACCGCCGTGGCGCTGGCGGCAATGGTCGTGATTCTGGCTGGTGCCACAGGTTGTGGCGGCCGCGAGACCGCCGACGACCAGGGCTTTCACCAGGATGTCGTCAACGGCACCAATGGCGCCGAGGTCACGTTCGACGCCACGCTCGTGACCGATCCGATTCAGTCGGGAGATCACGAGCGCTTTGCTGTGAGGGCCGCCACGGGAGAAAGGCTGGAGGTCGACCACAACACGAAGCTGGCCACTTACGTGCCCGCCCATTCAGGCGACGGCGTCATCATCCATGGGCAGCTCTACATCGATCCAGGTCCCGTGATCGGCGTTCATTGCACCCATGCGCAGACTTCCACCGGTTGCCCCAACCCGGGCTGGATCGAGTTGGCGACTACTTACTACGAATGAAAAGCGATCAAGAGGGCAACGGCCCCGGATAAATCGGCCTATATGCCACGCATTGAACTTTTAAGAGAACAATTGAGTGGTGGGCGGTAGGAACCGCAAGGAATCCGTCAGACCCTCCAGCTTTCTGGGGAACCTCCGAGCGGGCGAATACGGCTTCATCGACAGGACTGGACGCATAATCGGCAACCTCGCGCGCAAAGTTGCCCGCCGGGGGCCGTGCTGTGGAAACTATGGCGACCCGGGCTGTTGAATGACGATCGCCGAGGCCCGTGCGGCCGGCCTGATCAAGTAGGAAACGACAAGGGATGGTCGCCGCACGGCTGACCGCTCTGGCCGTGATCGGCCCTGCGATGCTGACCCTGTCCTGCAATCCCACCAAGACCGCCGCTCAGCCGCCCTGCCATTCGTGGCTCCCCGCGATCGGTTCGACGGCCGCAACGCTTCCGTCAGGCTCTGGGATCCTGGTCTTCGATCGACTGGATGACGCTACGAGCTCCGACGCCACGTGGATGTGGTCGGGTACGTGCTGGAGCGAGGAGCCTGCTTTCGCCGGCCACCCCGTTTTTGGGCCGGCGTTGGCGTCAGACCCATCGACGTCGAGTGTCGTCGCCTATGGCGGTTGGGATGCCACTAATTCCAACGCGTACGTCGCGCTGCACGACACCTGGCGATTCCATGCCGGGGCCTGGAAGCAGGTGGTCGGAAACGGGCCGAAGCTCGCAGGTCCCACCGCGATCGATGACCCGAGCCTCGGAGGCGTGCTCTTGATCGGCGCCGCCGCGGATAGCGAAGAGACCTGGCTCTTGTCGAAAACCGGTTGGCGCCAGCTGCACCCAGAGCACTCCCCGCCTTCGCGGCTGGGAGCAAGTCTCGGCATCGATCCCGCCACCGGCGACTTGATCGCGTTCGGTGGCTTTCGCATTCCCAAAGATGCGATGACGAATACGTGGCGATGGACGGGTTCGGACTGGCTGCTGGACACCGCGGCCACCAACGAGCTGCGCCTCCCGGTCTCCGGCACCGTGGTGGCTGATCATCACTCGCTGTGGTTGCTGGGGAGCGCTCCATACTCGAACCAGGTCCAGCTGTGGCGTTGGACGGCCGGCACCTGGGCCGCGGTCGCCACTGCAATACCCGGGCCGAGGCTGCTGGGCTTTGGAGCTGCGTTCGACGGCCACGAGATCCTGGTCTTCGGTGGACTGGATGAAGCCCCGGGCACCGGAGGCAGGCCGAACATGGCCGAGTGGGCGTGGAGTGGCAAGAGCTGGCGACGCATCCACTGAGCACCGACGGTCCGAACGAACGCTAGGGCTTTCGTGCCACCAAGAAGCTCGCCGCTTGGGCGACCGGCCGGATCACGAGCTCGTCGACGTCGACATGCGGCGGGCGGGTGACGGCATACACGATGGTGTCGGCGACGTCGGCGGCGACCAGCGGCTTCACTCCCCTGTAGACCGCCTCAGCCGCATCGCGATTGCCGTGGAAACGCACCACGCTGAACTCGGTCTTCACCATGCCCGGCATGATCTCGGTGACGCGAATCGGCTCGCCGTTCAGCTCCAGCCGCAGCGTGCGTGAGATTGCGTGAACTGCGTGTTTGGTGGCTGTGTAACCCGCCCCTCCCTTATAGACCTCGAAGCCCGCGATCGAGCCGAGGTTGACGATGTGTCCGTGCCGGGCTTTGCGCAGCAACGGCAGACAGACTCGCGTCATCCGCATCAGCCCGAGCACGTTGGCCTCCCACATCTCGATCCAATCCTGATCGACGCTTTCCGCTATAGGCGCGAGGCCGCGCGCCAGGCCGGCGTTGTTGACGAGCACGTCGATGCGTCCGAATTTCTTCTTCACCTCGGCGACGAAGATATCGATGCTCTCGAGCCTGGTCACATCGAGAGGCAGGGCTACGCCGGACTCGCCCACCACGCGTCGCACACGTTCCAATCGACGCGCACCGGCCGCGATCTGATAACCGGCGCGCCCCAGTCCCACCACTGTGGCAGCGCCAATCCCAGACGAAGCTCCGGTGACCACAGCCACGGGTCGGTAACCGCCTGCCACTCTTTCCCCCGTTAAAACGTCCCGACGCCGTCAAGAATGTACGCTAGGCACAATGCTCGAGGTGCTGGTGGGGCTGGTCGCCGGGCTTCTCATCGTGGCGGGAATCATCGTCATGCTGGGACCGAACGCGAAAGTCCTGGTCCAGCGCCTCGCTCTCTTGCGCCGGCGCCGCCCATCGCTGTCGGCATTCCAGGCCGCGCGACCGCGCGAGGTGGTGACGACCGGTCTCAACCCGAAGACCCAGCGCGTGCTCGTGGCCGCCTCCCGGCTTGGCAACTGGCTGCGCGCGCACAACCACGAAGAGATAGCGCGCGAGCTTCGCAATGCGGCGGGTCGCATGACCAGCGACGAGCCGTCAGGCCTGTATGCGATGCAGACCGTGCTCCGCAGACTTCGCGGCTTGAGCCTCGAGGACCGCGGCGCACAGGAGAGGCTCAGAACGCTGTCGAACGAGCTGCGCGAGGCGGTTCAAGACCGGTTCGAGCAGCTGGAGCTGCTGCCCTTCCGCCGACCGTAGCTTTCCGGGACGTTCGTCCGTTTCATCTAAGTGCGAGCGGACAAAGCACCGCTCATCTGAACGTCCTCACCGGGTATCGCCATCGCTCGCACGCCACGTTCCCAGCGCTCAGATCTGATCCCTTTGCAGCACCTCCGCGCGATACTCGCGTGGCAGCTCGAGCTCTGAACGCGACAGGAGGCAGAACTCCGGCGGCGGACCGAGCACCATCATCCGGCGCCACAGGCTCGTCTCCGGCCGGCCCGTGAAAGGCTGCATCCGCTCGTAGAGATCGGCATAGCTGGTGCCGGCCGGCTTGGAGAAGTGGATCTCGAAGCCCGCCGGCGATCGCGCTTCGCCCGCGGCGAGGCTGTAGAGCTTGCCGACCCCGTCCACCGCCATCCTCGCCGCGGCATCGTGCACCGGCGTACGCGCGCCGCTGACGGCCGCCTCGTTCAGAAGATCTAGAGCTGCCGAGTTGGCGACCAGGTACCAGTCGCTGTAGCGATCGCCGACCCGGAACGTGGAGGAACCCAGAAACCCCGCGGGCGGCGCGGTTGCCAGAGCGGCGTGGAAACGCTTGAGCGCAGCCTCATAGTCGGCCACGTCGGCGCCGCCGGCGGGTCGATGGCTGAAGACGTAAGCCAGCATCGCCCTACTTGGCCCTGGCCTTGTTCGCCCTGGAGACCTTCGGGCCTTTACCGCTTTCCACGTACTTCTTCAGGGAGCCCATGTTGCGGCGAATACCGTCTGCGTACTGGCCCGCGAGCAAACCACCCGCAAAACGCAGGAAGCCCCCGAGCTCGTAGTCCATCTCGTACACAACGTGCGTCCAGCCGTCCTTCTCCGTGTATGTGTACGACCAGGTCCCCTTCAACGGGCCGCGGATGAATTTGCCCGCGCACCGCTTGGGTTTGTTGTAGACGCTCTGCTCGACTTCGAGGGTCTCTTTCAACCCGCCCGGCAGGTCGAGGTGATAGCGGTAGCGAGTGCCCTTGGCGGGCGGGCCCGGGTCCAGCTTCTCGATTTTCGCCACATGGCTGGACCATTTCGGCGCATTGGTGGCATCCTCCTGCACCACCGCCCACACCCGCTCGGCCGGAGCGTCGATGTCGACCTCCTCGAGCAGTTTGGTCACCCTGCGATTATCACTGGGTGCTCGGCCCCAGGGGATTAGCTCGACGAGGCGCGGCCTCGGCGGCCGGAGCCAAGGAGACGACGAGAACGTGAGGGAGCGGAACCTGCCGGGGTCCCCGCCTCGTGGTGGCGGGGCTGCTGACCGAGCTCGCGCAGGAGGCGACGCCGGCTTCAGCGCAGCCCGCCCGACCAGGCCGATGAATTGTCGAGCGTTTCCCCCGGCCGAGCACTAAGTATTTGAGCGACGGCGAGATCGCGGAGTCGGGCAGGGCGCGTGGGAAGGCGCTGGGAGCGCTCCGCCACCGAAACTACCGGCTCTTCCTGACCGGCCAGATCATCTCGACGGTCGGGACATGGATGCAAAGCGTCGCCATGCCGTGGCTGGCGCTGGAGCTGACGCACAGCGGCCTCCTCGTCGGCCTCGTCCTCGCCACGCAGTTTACCCCGGTTCTGCTCGGCAGCCAGCTCGGAGGCGTGGTCGCGGACCGTTATCGCAAACGGAACATCCTTCTGGTCACGCAGTCGCTGTTCACGCTGCCGTCTTTTGCGCTGTTCGCGTTGTCGGCAAGCGGCCACGCCCAGTACTGGATGGTCCTCATCGCGGCGGCCGCTACCGGCACCATCAACCTTTTCGACCTCCCGGCGCGCCAATCCTTCCTCATCGAGATGGTTGGGCGGCAGGACCTCATGAACGCGATCGCTCTCAACTCGTCCGTGTTCAACGCTGCGGCCGTCATCGGGCCGTCGATCGCGGGCCTGATCATCGCCGCGGCAGGCGTGCCGATCTGCTTCCTCGCCAATTCGGTGAGCTACCTGGCGGCCGTGGGCGCGCTGCTGGCGATGAGAAATCTGCCCCCGATCCTGCAAGAGCGCCACGAGCAGAAATGGTTCGAGCGGATCGCCCAGGGCGCCGCATACGCACGCGGGCATCCGGTCGTGGGGATGCTGCTGATCGCGGTCGCCGTCTTCTCGCTGTTCGCGATGAATCGGCTGACCCTCATTCCGCTGTTCGCCGACCAGGTGCTGCACGTCGGTGCCCAGGGTTTCGGTTTCCTGATGGCGTCGATGGGTCTCGGCGCGCTGGCAGGCGCGCTGACGCTGGCCTTCGTGCCAGGCCTCGGCTCCGATCCTCGGCGGCAGTTCTGGGTCGCGCTCATCTGGGTCGCGGCGCTGCTGGTGTTCTCAGCGTCGCGGGTCTATGCCCTTTCGTTGATCGCCCTGTTCGTGGCCGGTTACTGCCAGATCTCGTTCGTGGCCGCCGCGAACAATCGGATCCAGACGATCACCCCCGACCACCTGCGCGGCCGCGTCATGGCGCTCTATGCGCAAGCTTTGATCGGGGTGGGCCCCATCGGCAGCATGCAGGCGGGGGCGCTGGCGACATGGTTGGGCGCGCAGCGCGCGATGGCGATCGGCGCAGTCGTTGCGGGCGCGGTAATCGTCGCGATCCGGCTGGCCAAGCCGGATGTCTTCCGGCCGGGCTACCCGAAGCGGACCTCCAGCAATGCGGCCAGCGCCAGCGCGGGCACGAGCCACCGCAGCGAACGCACGTAGTCGGCGAGCGCGGACATGGTGCGGGCCGCCCAGCCTCCATTCGGCTGCATGTGGATGGCGGCGGCGCCGATCTGGATCACAAGGCCGCCGGCCACGATCGCGGCTGGGATCTCCACCACGCCGTTCGGAAAAACGCCGCCGAGGGCCACGCTCCAGGACGACAGCGCCGCCGCATAGCCGAGCAGGAATCCAGGCAGGAACGTGAGCGCAAAACCGCTCAAGCCGGCGGTGAAGGTCGCCAGCGCGGCCGCGAGCACGAAGGCCAGGAGGTTGTGGCCGAAGATGCCGAGCACCTCCTGCCCCTGCGTTGCTCCGCCCGAGGCGCTCAGAAGGCTCGACAGCGCAGGCTTGACGATCGCACCAGGGAGCGCGCCGGTCTTGCCCGCCAGGAAACCGACTCCGATGCCGGCCACGAAACCAAATGCAGCCAGCGCGAGCGCCACGCGCCGCAGCCACAGCAGACGAACGAAGCCCGGCCGGCCGCGAAAGCTCCAGCGGAGCGCCGCGATCGCGCGGTGCACGGGCTTGCGCAGGCCGACGTCGCGCGCCAGCAGCGCCTCGCGCGAGAAACCCGCGAGTCCCATTCGAAGCAGGACGACAGCGAGGACGATCATCACCGCCGCGAAGCCCCATAGATACTCGGAGCGGCCGACCAGGATCAGCGCCGCCTCGACCTGCAGGACGACGGACATCGGCAGGATGATGAACGAGGCCATCACGTTGGCGGCACGCATGGTGCGGGCGTTGAGGCTGATGATCACAGCACCCGCCACCATCGCCGCCACCTGGCAGATCGTCGAAAGAGCGAGGGCGACCAGCACCCCGAGCGGAAAGTAGCCCAGGCCCGGAAAAACCGCCAGGCAGTACACGACGAGCCCGCCGTAACAGAGACCGAGCGACACCACAACTACCGCGGCGATCTTGCCGGCGTAGATCTCGGCCTCCTTCAGCGGCGTCGACAGCAGCACCTCCAGCGTCGTGCGCTCGCGCTCGCCTACGAATGCCTCCAGCGCCAGCACCAGCGAGAAGCTGGCCGGGATGAAAACCACGAAGAATGCGCCGACCACGGCGAGGCGGTTGACCACGGCCGTGCCGCCGCCGAAATACGCCAGCGCCCTGACCCCGATCGCACTGGCGATCGGAATCGCAATGGTCAGCGCCACCATCGCCAGGACGAGGCGAATCTCGCTCGTCGCGTCCCGAAGGTCGCGCCGAGCCACGATCTCAGCCCGAGAGATGTGGCGGGAGATGCCAGGCCTATCTCTAAGCCGATCGAGGTTCAGCCTGCTCACGGTGGTTCCCAACGATGGCGAGGTAGATGTCCTGGAGGGTTGGCAGCTCGCGCAGCTCCTTGCGCGGCTTCAAGCCCGAGCGCCGCCTGAGCTCGGTCATGTCGCCCACGGCCAACGCCCGGCCGGCCGACATGATCCCGATGTCTCCGGCCAGCGTCTCGGCCTCTTCCATGCTGTGCGTACAGATCACGAGCGCGCAGCCCTCGTTCTGGAGGTCCTTCAAGTAGTCCCAGGCGCGACGTGCGCTGTCGGGGTCGAGCGCCGACGTCGGCTCATCAGCGAGCACGAGCCTTGGCCGGTGCAGGGTGGCGCGGATGAGGGCGACCTTCTGCCGCATGCCCTTCGAGTACGTGCCGAGCCACCGATCCGCGGCATCGATAAGGTCGAATTTCTCCAGGAGCTTCTCGATGCGGCGCCGGCGCAGATGGGGCTCGATGTCATAGATCGCGCCGAAGTAGTCGAGGTATGTGCGCGCCGACATTCGCTCGTACAGGCCGGGGACCTCCGGCATCAACCCGACCTTCGCACGCACAGCTGCGGGGTCGACGGCGGCGTCGATGCCATCGACGGTCACGCTGCCCGACGTCGGCAGCAGAACACCGGCCATGCATCGAAGCGCGGTGGTCTTGCCCGCGCCGTTGCGCCCGAGCAGCACGAGGCAGCGGCCTTCGTCCACGCGGACGGAGAGGTCGTGCAGTGCGAGCACCTCGCCATAGCGTTTCGCGAGCCCATCGACTTCCAACATCGCCTGTCGATTGTGAGAGCTTGGCTTTCGGTTCGAGCCTCGCTAAACCGTCGGGTCAGGGCTTTGGTGATGGGAAGCGAGGCTGGAGCATTGGCTCGAAGCGCCCGACGGATCTCCGCCCCGAGTTTCCGATCAGCACAGCGGTGACCAGGAACGCGGCGGCGCCCACGAGCAGGACACCAAGGACGGGAATGCCCAGGCCGAACGCGGCCAGTGCCCCGATGGCGCCGGCGACCGAGGCGACGATCACCGAGAGCATTCCCGGCAGCGTCTGGAGGCCATGCCCGATAGAACCGAGCCGGCTGCCGCCTGCGACGTTGATACCCAAAGTCTGGAGGGCGCCTGGTAGGTCGTCGTACGGGCTCGTCACGAAATACTTCTCCAGTTCCGGGTGCAGCTCGACGTACGCGTGGCGGAGCCTGTTCATGCCGATCACCCACCTGTAGTCGTCGCGATTGAGCATCATCAGCCGCGAGATCGTGGCGACGCCCGCGAAGAAGACCACCGCGAGCATGAAAATCGCGACCGAGATGAAGGCGGTGCCGAAGTGGTCCGCTTGCGCGACGAGCGCCAGCGCGATCACCGCACCGGACAGGATGGCCAGGAACATGTTCACGCGCCCCAACGATTCCGTGTAAGTCAGCGAGCGAGTGGCGAGCAGGCTCCAGTGTTCGGTGGCGAGGATCTGCAGCTTGGCCGCGGCCTCGGGATCACGGCCAGCCGGCGGCATCTCAGTTGACATCTCCCCTCCTAGTCACGAGGTAGGTAACGCGGCAGGTCCGCGAGCGATGCGAATCCGTGCGACGCCAGATAAGCGGCGATGCCGTCGTGAACCTCGGCGATCGCACGCGGATTGACGAACGTGGCGGTGCCGACCTGCACCGCCGCACAGCCCGCGACCAGGAACTCGAGCGCGTCGTCGGCACGAATGATCCCGCCGATTCCGATCACCGGGATGCTCACCGCCCGCGCGGCCTGGTGTGCCAGGTGCACGGCGAGAGGGCGGATCGCGGGTCCCGACAGACCGCCGGTGCGAAAGCTCAGTCGCGGCTGCCGCGCGTTGAGGTCGATGGACATGCCCACGAAGGTGTTGACCGCGCACAGCGCGTCTGCGCCCGCGGCCTCGCACGCTCGCGCGATGACACCGATGTCGGTGACCATCGGTGTGAGCTTCACCCACACCGGCAGGTCGGTTCGCTTGCGCACCGCCTCGGTGACCGCCGCTGCCGCTCGGGGGTCGTTGCCGAAGTACAGGCCCCCCTGCTCGACGTTCGGGCAGGAGATGTTGATCTCGAAGCCGGCGATCCCCGGGACGCCGTCGAGCCTCGCGGCCAGCTCGCCGTATTCGGCAGCCGACTCGCCGTTGATGTTGACGATCACTGGGAGGTCCCACTGCGCCCATTGCGGCGCGTAGTCACGAACGAGGCCCTCGACGCCCGGTCCCTGGAGGCCGATGGCGTTGAGCATCCCCGAGGGCGTCTCGACGATGCGCGGCGGCGGCGTGCCCGCGCGCGGGCGCAGGAATATGCCTTTGGAGACCATCGCCCCGAGGGCGCGCCGCTCGAGCAGCGGCACCTCGGTGCCGTAGCCGAACGTTCCCGACGCCGCCATCACCGGCCCGCGCAGATTCAGGCCGCCGATGTCAACCGACACATCAATGCTCATGCGCTGATCGCGTAGGGCAGATGCGACGGCAGCATCGACCATTCGATGTCGGCGCCACGATAGACAGGCCCTTCCTTACAGGCACGGTCGTATCCGCCGCGCACCAGTGGCACCGCGCAGCCGAGGCATACGCCGGTGCCACAGCCCATGTAGGTCTCGACCGCGACCTGCGCGTCCGGCCGGCGCATGGCCATGGCGGCGAGCATCCGGTTGGGTCCGCAGGCGAGGACCATGTCGACATCCGGAACGGCATCGACAGCTGTGCCCGCGAACCCTTTCGATCCGTCGTCCGTGGCCCAGATCACATCGTCGCCGTCGGCCTCGGAGCACAGCTCGTCGGCGCTGCGGGCGCCGTGCACCCAGGTCACCTCCATGCCTGCCGCGCGCGCATCGCGCGCCGCCAGCGGCATGGGCGCCACTCCAAGTCCTCCGCTCACCAACGCAACCGATCGTGGTCGTTCTGCACGCCCCTCTCCCTCGCCCTCTCCCCGGTGGGGCGAATGGAAATCGAAGCCGTGGCCGAGAGGACCGAGACAGCTGATCATTTCGCCTGGCTTCATATGCAGCAGGTGCGCGGTGCCGACTCCGACCGCCTTGAGGATCACCTCGATGCGACCGCCATCCGTCTTGTAGACCGAGAACGGCCGTCGAAGCAGCGGCCCCGGTGACCAACCGAGGTTGACGAACTGTCCGGCGCGAACCGCCTCGGCGACCTGCGGCGCTTCCAGCGAGAGCACGAACATCCCGCGAGCGACTTCGCGCCTCGCCACCAGCGGGGCGTCAACGAGCAGCACCCTGCCTCCATTCGTCGATCGTTCTGACCTCCATCTCGACCGGCGCGGTCGCGGCCGCTTCGAGCAGCGCCGCCGCGGTGTCCAGCGAGGTGAGGCACGGGATGCGGCGCTCCACCGCTGCGCGCCGGATCTCGAAACCGTCCTTGAAAACGGGCCCGCCCACCTCGCCGGAATCGCTGTAGATGTTCGACATCGTGTTGATGACGAGCTCGACCTCGCCCGCGGTGATGACGTCGAGCACGGTCGGTCCCTCCTCCCCGATCTTCGCCACCAGTCGCGGTGAGAAGCCCGCCGCGCGCAGTGCACGCGCCGTGCCCTCGGTGGCGACGAGCCTGCAGCCCATCTGAACCAGCCGCGAGACGATGGGAAAGATCTCCGGCTTGTCCACATCGGCGATCGTGAGCAGCACGGCTCCGCCCGGGCGGATGTGGACACCCGAGGCGGCGAAGGCCTTCCGCATGGCCGCGACCAGCGTGCGGTCGATCCCGATCGCCTCGCCGGTCGACTTCATCTCCGGGCCGAGGTAAGAGTCGACGGCGGGCAGCTTGTTCATCGAGAACACCGGAGCCTTCACTGCGACGAGGTCGCGCTCCGGCACGAGACCGGTGCTCCAACCGAGGTCGGAAAGCTTCTCACCGAGCATCACACGCGTCGCCAGGTCGACCATCGGCACGCCGGTGACCTTGGAGAGGAACGGCACGGTTCGCGACGCGCGCGGATTCACCTCGAGCACGTAGACCTTGCCGCGGTGGACGACGTACTGCACGTTGACTAGGCCTCGCAGCCGAAGGTGTCTGGCGATGCGGACTGTGTAGTCGATGACATCATCGAGCTCCGACTGCTCCAGGCCCGGCGCGGGATAGATGGCGTACGAATCGCCGGAGTGCACACCGGCCCGCTCAACGTGCTTCATGACTCCAGGGATGACGACCGTCTCGCCGTCGGTGACGGCGTCGGTCTCCACCTCATCGCCCTGCAGGTACTTGTCGACCAGCACCGTGCCGCGCGGCATCGCGCTGATCGCCCACGTCATGTACCGCTGGAGCTCGCGCCGGTTGTGAACGATCTCCATCGCGCGGCCGCCCAGGACATACGACGGGCGGACCAGCACCGGGTAGCCCGCCCGTTCGGCGATCAGCAGCGCCTCCTCGACCGTGGTGGTGGTGCCGCCCACGGGCTGGGGTATCCCGATCGCATCGAGCGCGCCCGCGAAAGCGCGCCGGTCCTCGGCCAGGTCGATGGCGTCCACGCCCGAGCCGAGGATCGGAATGCCGCGCTGCTCCATCGGCTCGGCCAGGTTGATGGCCGTCTGGCCGCCGAACTGGACGAGCGCACCAGCGACGCCCTCGGCGCCGGCCACCTGCGCAGCGCCGTCGATGTCGAGCGGGTCGAAGTAGAGGCGGTCTGAAGTGTCGAAGTCGGTCGACACCGTCTCCGGGTTGGAGTTCACCAGCACCGCCCGCACGCCGGCCTGACGCAGCGACCACGCTGCGTGCACCGAGCAATAATCGAACTCGATGCCCTGGCCGATGCGAATCGGACCTGAGCCGATGACGAGCGCCGTGCGAGCGTCAACCGGGGCGCTCTCCGTCTCCTCCTCCCAACACGAGTAGTAGTAGGGGGTGGCCGCCTCGAACTCGGCCGCGCATGTGTCCACCAGCTTGTAGGTGGGCGCCGCCTTGGGCACGCTCTCGCCGCGCAGCGCGCCGATCATCGTGTCCGAGAATCCCGCCCGGCGAAGCTCACGGACATCGCCCGTCTTCTCGAGGCGCGTGATGGTCGCCATGCGGTCGATGAACCAGCGGTCGATGCCGCTACGCCTGGCGAGCTCGGCCGGCTCCGCTCCGTTTCGAAGCGCGTGCAGCAGCGCGTAGAGGCGCCTGTCGTTGGGCTCGTCGATGAGCTCGCTGCGCTCCAGGTCTGCGGCCAGAGGTGGCTTCTGCTCGAGCGAGCGTATGGCCTTGACCAGCGCGGCTTCGAAGGTGCGCTCGATGGCCATGACCTCGCCCGTGGACGCCATCTGGGTGCCGAGCCGGCGGTCGCCGGCGGGAAACTTGTCGTACGGCCAGCGCGGAATTTTGACCACGCAATAGTCGAGCGCCGGCTCAAACGCAGCGAACGTGCGCCCGGTGATCTCGTTGCGAATCTCCTCCAGCCTTCGCCCCACCGCCACCTTGGCCGCCACTCGCGCGATGGGATACCCGGTGGCCTTGGACGCGAGCGCGGACGACCGGCTCACGCGAGGGTTCACCTCGATCACGTAGTAAGTCGAGCTCGCCGGATCCAGCGCGAACTGCACATTGCAGCCTCCTTCGATGCCCAAAGCGCGGATGATCCGGATCGCGGACGATCGGAGCATCTGGTGGTCGCGATCGGAGAGGGTCTGCGCGGGCGCGACGACGATCGAGTCGCCCGTGTGCACGCCCATCGGGTCCACGTTCTCCATGTTGCAGACCGTGATGCACGTGTCGGCGGCGTCGCGCATCACCTCGTACTCGATCTCCTTCCAGCCCCACAGAGATCGCTCGATCAGCACCTGGTGGATGGGAGATGCATCGAGGCCGCGTTTTGCGACCGCTTTCAGGTCCCCCTCGGTGGTGACGAATCCGCCGCCCGTGCCGCCAAGCGTGTACGCGGGCCGGATGACCACAGGCAGCCCGATCTCGCCTACGAAAGCCATCACGCTATCGATCGATTCGCAGACCCGCGACAGAGGCACCGGCTCGCCGATCTGCTCGAGCATGTCCTTGAAGGCCTGCCTGTCCTCAGCCTTGCGGATCGTCTCGATGTCGGCCCCGAGCAGCCGCACGTGGTGGCGTTGGAGAACTCCAGCCGCGGCCAGCTCGGTCGCGAGGTTGAGTCCAGTCTGGCCGCCCAGCGTGGGCAGGAGCGCGTCCGGTTTCTCGCGGGCGATCACGCTCTCGACGGCTTCGACGGTGAGGGGCTCGAGGTACACGCGGTCGGCCACCTCCTCGTCGGTCATGATCGTAGCGGGGTTGGAGTTGACCAGCACGGTCGCGATGCCTTCCTCGCGCAGGGCCTTGCACGCCTGCGTGCCCGCATAGTCGAACTCCGCGGCCTGGCCGATGACGATTGGTCCGGAACCCAGGATCAGCACCTTCTTCGGCTTCTCCGGCTGCGCCGCGCCGCCGACCGCCTTCATGACCGGCCTGCGCTGGCGGACCATCTCCACGAACCGGTCGTAGAGATACTGGTTGTCCTGAGGGCCGGGGCAGCCCTCGGGGTGGTACTGAACGCTGAAGGCCGGCAGGCTGCGGTGGCCGAGGCCTTCGACAGACCCGTCGTTCAGGTTGCGCTGCGCCACGAAGAAGTCCCCCGTCGGCAGCGAGGCGGCATCGACCTGGAACTCATGGTTCTGACTCGTGATGTGCACGCTGCCGGTTTCGAGATCCTTGACCGGGTGGTTGGCACCGTGGTGGCCGTAAGGCAGGCGGGAGGTGGTGGCGCCGGCCGCCCGGCCCATGATCTGGTGGCCGAGGCAGATCCCGAACAGAGGGATGCGCCCGAGCGCCTGGCGCGCGAGCTCAACTGGGCCATCGAGCACCGACGGATCGCCTGGACCGTTCGAGAGCACGAGACCATCGACGCCGGCCGCAGTCACGTCCGACCAGGTCGCCGCGTGGGGAAGCACGACCACACGGCACCCGCGCTCGCGCAGCGAGCGGAGGATGTTCGCCTTCACGCCATAGTCCACCACCGCGATCGCAAGACCGTCTCCGGCAGCGCGGTGCGGCGGGCGGAGCTCTGCCGCGAGAGCGTCAAACCATTCGTCTTTTGTGGTGCGCGACGTTTGCGCCACCAGGTCCTGCTCGGCGAGGGGCGTCACGCGACGTGCTGCCTGCGCCAGCTCGACCAACCGCGTTTCGCCTGGCACGGTTTCCTCGTGTGTGAGGACCGCGCGGAGTGCACCGTGTTTGCGGATGTGGCGCGTCAGCGCGCGGGTGTCGATGTCGGTGATGGCGGGCACCCGCCACGTCTGCAGATATTGGTGCAGCGAGCCCTCGCTCGAGTGATGGCTCGGCACCGGGCATGCCCAGCGCACGACCAGCGCGCGCGCCCACGGGCGCGCCGACTCGGCGTCGGCGTCGCGCACGCCGTAGTTGCCCTGCAGCGGGTACGTCATGCACACCATCTGGCCGGCGTAAGAGGGGTCGGTCAGCACCTCCTGGTAGCCGGTCATCGCAGTGTTGAACACGACCTCGCCTTCGCCGTCGACATCGGCGCCCAGCGCGGCGCCGATGAAGGCGCGGCCGTCCTCGAGGACCAGCGCGGCGTGCTCAGACGGCAACGATCACCGCCTGGTCGATGCCGTCCTCCTCGACGATGAGGACCTCGATGCGCTCCGAGTCTGACGTGGGTACGTTCTTGCCGACGTAATCCGGGCGTATCGGCAGCTCACGATGGCCGCGGTCGACCAGCACGGCGAGCTGGATCGCCCTCGGGCGGCCGAAGTCCATGAGCGCGTCCATCGCTGCGCGCGCGGTGCGGCCGTGGTGGATGACGTCGTCCACCAGCACGACCACCTTGCCGTCGATGTCGGGCACGTTTGATTGCCCGCTGTGCGAAGGCACTCGCAGGTGAAGGTCGTCACGATGCTTGCTGATGTCCAGCGCGCCGACAGCGACCGGCGCTCGCTCGAGCTCCATCAGGCTGTCCGCGAGGCGGCGGGCGAGGTGGTCGCCCTTGGCCATGACGCCGACCACCACCAGGTCCCCGGCGCCGCGGTTGCGCTCGAGGATCTCGTGGGCGATCCGCGAGAGCGAGCGCCGGATCTGGTCGCCGTCCATCACAGTCGCTTTGAGCCGTCCCTGGGTGACGCTCACGCCAGCAGCTTGTCGAGCAAGGCCATGCGGATGTACAGGCCGTTGCGCGCCTGGCGGAAGTACGCCGCCCGTGGATCGGCATCGACCTCGGGCGCGATCTCATCGACCCTGGGCAGAGGATGCATGACGATCGCCTCCTTCCTCATGCGAGCCAGCGTCGAACCGTCGATGCGGTAGATGCCCTTGAGCGCGAGGTACGACGCCTCGTCGCTGAACCTCTCCTTCTGGATGCGCGTCTGGTAGATCACATCGACCTGGGGCACCACGGCGTCGAGGTTTTCCGACTCCACCCAGGCCACGTGGTGCTCGTCCAGGTGGTCCTTGATGTCCTGCCGCATCGCGACCTGCGGCGGCGCCACGAAGCAGATGCGGATGTCGCGAAACTTGCTGAGCAGGTAGGCGAGCGAACGCACAGTGCGTCCGTTGGCAAGGTCTCCGACCATCGCGATGCGGATGCCGTCGATGTGGCCGAGCTCGTCGCGAATGGTGTAGAGGTCGAGCAGTGCCTGCGTCGGATGCTGGCCCGGGCCGTCACCCGCGTTGATTACGGGAACCGAGCTCACAGACGCGGCTCGCCTGGCAGCGCCCTCTTCGTTGTGGCGGAGGACGATGACGTCGGCATAGCCGCTGACGATTCGAATGGTGTCCTCGAGCGTCTCGCCCTTGGCCGCCGACGAGAACTCGCGCGCGTTGTCGGTGCCGACCGTGCGGCCGCCCAGCCGGAGCATCGCCGCCTCGAACGACAGGCGCGTGCGCGTCGAGGGTTCGTAGAACAAGGCCGCCATCACCTGGCCGTTGAGCCGGCCGGAGAAGTGATGAGGCTGGGCCTTCATCGCCTCGGCCCGGTCGAGAAGCTCTTCGAGCAGAGGCCTCGAGAACTGCTGGCTCTCGATTACGTGCTGAAGTCGACTACCGATGACCATGAAAAATCCTCCTTCCCGACCTCTCGTGGATCGGACTTAAAGGAACCCGACGGCTAACCGTCGCGCGAAGTTTATCAGCTACCGTAAGCGGGGTGAACAAGCGTCCAGGCAGTGTGGTCGTGACGACTGAGGTCGGCTTCTGCTCGTTCTGCGGCCGCCCACGAACACTGCGCAGCGAGGCCCATCAGCTCGGCACGCTGGTGCGCACGATCGTCACGTGCGAGACGTGTCACCGCACCATTTCGAGCTCGATCGGCATCGCCGCGACCGAGCCGGCGCCAGAGACTGTCGAGTCTGAAGCGCCGCCCGCGCCCGCGCCCGCTGTCGCGGCGCCGGCCCCGGCCCCGACGGCAAAGCCCAAACCTGCAGCGAAGTCTGCCGCGAAGGCGGCTCCCAAACGCCCTGCCGCAGCCACGAAGTCCACCGCGTCCACAAAGAGCTCGCCAAAGAAGAGGAGTTGACGCAACCCGCCGTCTCGGTCGAGCGCCTCGAGAAGACGCTCGGAAAGAACATGGTTCTGCGCGGAATCTCATTTGAAGCCCAGCCCGGAGAGATCTTCGGATTGCTCGGCCCGAACGGGGCCGGCAAAACGACCACGCTGCGCCTCATCGCCACGCTCCTGTCGCCGGACGCCGGATCCATCGAGGTTCTTGGCTTCGACACGCGGACGGCGCCCGAGGAAGTTCGTCGCCGGGTCGGCGTGGTCACCGCCGACATCGGCGTCTACCCGCGGTTGTCGGCGCGCGAGAACATCGCTTACTTCGCCCAGCTGAGCGGCCTTGACGGCCGCGAGCTCAAATCCCGCGTCGGCGCCGTGATCGAGCGCCTGGACATCGACTCGTTTGCCGGCCAGCGCGCCGAAAGCCTGTCATCAGGGCAGAAGCAGAAGGTCGCCATCGCGCGCGCGATCGTCCACGACCCACCGCTGCTCATGTTCGACGAGCCCACCTCCAACCTCGACGTGCTTGCTTCCAGAGAGGTGCGCGAGTTCATGGTCGAGTCGAAGGGCCGCGGCAAGTGCGTGATCTTCTCGACCCACGTGCTGCATGACGCCGAGCGCCTGTGCGACCGCATCACAATCCTCCACCAGGGTGAGGTTGTCGCGAGTGGTTCGACGGCCGAGGTTCGTGGCAACCGGCCGGAGCTCGAGGATGCCTTCTTGAACCTCGTCGGGGCGGAGTGATGCGGTCGACGTGGATTGTCTATCGAAAGGAGCTCATCGAGATACTCCGCGACCGGCGCACCCTCATGGCGATCGGGCTGGCGGCGCTCGCGACGCCGATCGTGCTCGGAGTGATATCGCAGATCTCGACCAAGACGGCGACGCAGACGTACACGATCGGTTTTACGGGCAACATCCCGACCGGGCTCGACGAGCTGTTTCGCGTGACCGGGATCAGGCTGGTACAGGTAGACGATCCAGCAAGGGCAGCCAAGCAGCAGGTCGACCTCGCGGTGGCGTTCCTGCCCCATGAGGTCGACGAGTACTACGACCCCACCCGGCAGAGCGCCCAGATTGCCGACATCCGGCTCCAGACCGTGCTCGGCCAGTACAATGCCGCGAAAGCGGCTGCTGCGCTCCAGAGCCGCAACATCGACCCCGGCATCCTCACCCCGCTGCAACTGGTCGCGCACCCGCTGAGCTCGCCCATCAAGGCCGCATCGAACGCCTTTCTAAGCTTCTTCCTGCCCTACATCCTCATCACGATGATCCTGACCGGCGGCTTCTCGGCTGCCCTCGACAGCACGGCCGGGGAACGAGAACGCAGGACCCTCGAGAGCCTTCTGCTGACGCCGGCTCCAAGGAGCCGCGTGCTGCTCGGCAAGATCGGGGCCGTCACGACGATCAGCCTCGCCGCCGCCGTAGCCGCGATCGGGTCCATGTTCGTCGCGCTATCCCTGATCTCGCTGCCCGGGCCATCGGGCTCTACGCACATCACCCTCAATCCGGTCGCCGTGCCGCTGATGGTCCTGGTCGCGCTTCTGATCGGGTTCAGCTTCAGCGCCGTGACGCTGGCGCTGGGGACTCTGGCGAAGACGTTTCGCCAGGGCCAGGCCTATGTCACGCCGCTGTACTTCATCACGATCTTCCCGGCGTCCATCGTCCTCTTCATCCCCGATTTCAATCCCAGCCTCGCCTACTACCTGATCCCGATCCTCAATGCGGTGCTGGTGCTGCGGGACGCCATCGTCCACAACACGGTGGCGTGGCCGGCGCTCGCGGTGACGTCGCTCAGCCTGCTGGCGACCGGGGGCCTCGCCTGGTTCGTGGCCCTCCGGCTCTTCACACGCGAAGCCCTCCTTACTCGCTCTTAGTGGCAAACTGGGTGTGAGGACCACAATGCGAGAGGACCAGCTTCGCAGCCTGGAGCGCCGCCGGATGTACACGATCTTCGCTCCGCTGGACGACAACGAGCCGCTGCCGCGCGAGCTCTTGATGGAGGCTCGGCGCCATCGCGGGCTGGGTCGGCGCGAGCTGGCCGGCGTGCTGTGGCTGCCCACTGTGGTGGCCGTCTTGTATCTCGCCGGCCTCGCCCACATGAGCGGTGCCGCCGTGCTGGCCGTCATCGCGGCGCTGTTGTTGGGCTTCGTCATCTTCGCCATCTCCGGCGAGCGCCAGCGCGTGAAATAGCGGCCGTCCGGAAGCCGTACTAAGCTTCAAGCCATGACGCAGGCAGTGATCGCCGCCCTTGGCCGCTCCGCGATCGGCCGCGCGCGCAAAGGCTCGCTGGTGGACGTGCGCCCGGATGACCTCGCCTCCTATGTGGTCACGAAGGTCCTGGAACAGGTGCCACAGCTCGAGCGCTCCGACATCGAAGACCTCATCTGCGGATGCGGCCTGCCCGGTGGCGAGCAGGGTCACAACATCGGCCGCATTGTGTCGGTGCTGAGCCGGCTCGATGTGCCCGGTGTGACTGTCAACCGCTACTGCTCTTCATCTTTGATGACGACCAGGATCGCTGCGCACGCCATCGAGGCCGGTGAGGGTGATGTGTTTCTGTCCGTCGGGGTGGAGTGCGTGTCGCGTTACGGCAGCGGCTATCCGGACGCGCCGGACACATTCAACCCCAGGCTCCTGCCCGGCAATGCCGAGGAGTACCCCGACATCTACATCGCGATGGGCCAGACCGCCGAGAACGTGGCGCGACGCGAGAAGATCAGCCGCGAGGAGCAGGACCGCTACGCGGTGAAGAGCCAGGCCGCAGCCGTGAAGGCGCGCGACGACGGATTCTTCGACCGCGAGATCATTCCGGTTCCGCTCCCGAACGGCGAGACGTTCAACAAGGACGACGGGCCGCGGCCCGGCACGACCATGGAGGTGCTGGCGACGCTCAAGCCCGCCTTCCGCGAGGACGGCACGGTGACCGCGGGCAACTCTTGCCCCCTGAACGACGGCGCCGCGGCCGTGGTGGTCATGTCCGAGCGCAAGGCCAAGGAGCTGGGCATCAAGCCGGTGGCCCGCGTCGTTTCCACGGGCTTGACCGCGCTCGAGCCCGAGTTCATGGGCCTGGGCCCGATCGGGGCGTCGAAGCAGGCGCTGAAGCGCGCCAAGATGACGATCGACGACATCGACATCGTCGAGATCAACGAGGCGTTCGCCGCCCAGGTCATCCCTTCAGCAAGGGGCATCGGGGTCGACCCCTTCAGCGACAAGCTCAACCCGCACGGCGGCGCCATCGCGCTCGGCCACCCGTTTGGCATGACCGGCGCCCGCATCCTCTGCACCCTGCTCAACGGCCTGCGCGAAAAGGACAAGACGTACGGGCTGGAGACGATGTGCGTCGGCGGCGGCCAGGGGATGGCGATGATCGTGGAGCGGCTGAACTAAGCCACGACGATCCAGCGCTGCAGCTCGTCCGCTGCCAGCGCATCGCCGAGCTGGATGCGATAGCGGCCCGGGCCGGGAATGAAGACGGTGATCTCGCCGGTTGCGGGCCTCGTGAACGTGATGCCCGATATGGAGAGCTGCATCGGCCGACCAGAGGCGTCGAACACCTGAGGAGAAAAGTAGTCGCGCTCCAGTTGCCGCTCTTCTGCGGTGCGTGGCGGTGGTGGAACGTTCGGGTCGGTCCTGCTGCCGCCTGCCGCCCACATTTCGTTGACGCGGTCGAGGGCCGGCCCGTCGACCTTCCACCGAATGGTCAGCGTGGTCGCGCTCGAGCGAATCGATGTGAAGGTGTAGGTGGCCTGCGGCAGCCGAACCGGCGCCGGCAGCGGCAGTGTGCGAGCGGGCTCCGCGACCAGGGTTGCATGCAGAGTCCAATCGCCACGGATCTCGCCAGTGCCTCGCAGCCACAGCGCATCGATGCTGGTCACATGCAGCGTGAGGCGTGCGCCAACGGTGGATGCGGGCCAGGCAAGCGGCGTGAATGGAATCCAGTTCGGTGAGCCGACTCCGCTCGGAACATAGGAATGACCGAACTGGTCGGTCAGGCTAAAGTCGCCCAGGCCGTAGTCGCCAGGATTCATGCCGTATCCCTTCGGATTGCCGTCCAGGCCCTTTCCATCCACAGATACGAACAGAACCGTTCGCAGGCCGTCCGCATAACCGGCAGCCAGGCGCAAGGTATGGCCGGACGAAGTCGCAGAGTCGTTGATCACAGTCACCTGCCCCGCGTTCAGTCCAAAGGTGGCGAGGATCTTGCTCGACGGGCCACCGACGCCAGGAGCATCAGCCAGCGCCCGGCTGTAGGTCGGCGCGAAGTAAGCTGCAGCCAAGTTCGCGAGCATCACGACCGCGATGATCGTCGTGACCGCGCTCAGGCGCACAACCCAGCGCCGGCTCGCCCGCGCAGGTTCCCTCTGCGTGCGGGCAGCCGGAATGCGCAGCTCCATGATTCGGCCCAGCGCTCGCGAATCTTCGGGCCCGACGATGAGCGTCTCATCGAGAGAGCGCAAGCGCTCGGCGATCTCTTCAAGGGTGATGGGCCGGGTCATGAAGACACCTCCTGAGGGCTGGATGAGAGGCGCGCCCGCAGGCCGTCGCGCCCGCGGAGCAAGAGCTGTTTGGCAGCGTTTTCGCTGCAGCCCATGATTCGGGCGACGTCGCCGATCGCCAGGTCGTCGCAGTAGCGCAGCCAGAGCGCCGCACGCTGGCGCGACGGGAGCCGTCGCATGGCGGCGACCAGCTCCGGGTCGATCTCAGATCGAAGGCTGTCAGGCGCAGGCGCATCCCAACCGGCCGGGAGGGGTATCCACTCTGGTATCCGCCGACGGCTCAGGCGGTAGACGATCGAAAGAAACCAGGGTCGAAACTCACCGGTCCTCGTCGATCGGTATCGCCATCCGCGTAGGGCGGCTTCCTGGACGATGTCCATGGCCTCGTCCGGGCTTCGTCCCACCTGACGCGCGAGCAAGAAGGCCGTCCGGCTCACCTGCCTGAGAGCGGCCTCGAACTCCCGCGGATCGTCAGGGACGAGAGTGACGGTCGGGGTCCGGCCGGCATCAGATGCCGGTTGGGCGATCACATCTCTTAGACCTGTTTTCCCCCCGGAAAGTAACGTGCCGAGCGGGACCCCGGCCGCCGGCTAGAGCTTGGCCGGCTCCGGTGTGGCCCTGAGCAGGCCGTCGAGGGCCCGCCGCATCAGTTTGATCAGGGTCGCCCGCTCCTCTGGGCTGAGGTCTCGCAGGATCTCCTCTTCCAGTCGCTCCCGCGCTTTCTCCGCGTGGTCGACCGCGGTCTTCCCCGATTCGGTGATCTCGACGAGGTGACGCCTGCGGTCGTGCGGGTCGCGCTTGCGCACCGACCAGCCGGCCGCCTCCATCTCGTTCAGGAGCAGCACCACGGCGTTGGCGTCGATCAACATGGCCGTCTCCAGCTCCTGCTGGGATACGCTGCCCCGCTCGCGGACGTAGCCGAGGACCATGAACTGCTTCAGGCGCATGCCCAGGAGCTCCTCCGAGGTCCTCCGGTTCAGCGCCTTGCTGATCTGGGTGACGAGGGCGATCAGCCCCGCCCCGCTCTCCTTCTCCATCTCTTTCGCCTCTTCTGATCCTAGCACTAGATGAGAACCATTCCCACTTTCCAGATAATCCATGCAATAAGGATGATAATGGTCCTGTTATAGTGATCGTCACGAATACCGGTTCATCTGTGGAGGCGTTATGAAAATACATTCTTCGGCAATCCGACCCCCTTTGAGCGACCGGCGACGCTGGATCGCCCTGGTCGTGGTCTGCCTCGGGCAGCTGATGATCGTCCTCGACTCGACGATCGTGAACGTCGCGCTGCCCGCGATCCAGCGGGACCTGCACTTCACGCAGGCCGACCTGACCTGGGTCGTCAACGCCTACCTGATCACATACGGCAGCTTCCTGCTTTTGGCGGGGCGCGCCGGCGACCTGATCGGCCGGAAGAAGGTGTTTCTGGCCGGCGTCGTCGTCTTCACCATCACCTCGGCCCTGACCGGGCTGGCGCGCGATCCCGCCACCCTCGTCGCGACGCGCGCGCTGCAAGGGTTGGGGGGCGCGTTGTCGGCCGGCGTCATCATCGCCATCATCGTCACGGGCTTTCCCAAGCCGCAGGAGCGGGCCCAGGCGATGAGCGTCCTGACGTTCGTCGTCGCCGGCGGCGGTTCGCTCGGCCTGTTGGCCGGCGGATTGCTGACCCAGATGATCAACTGGCACTGGATCTTCTTCATCAACGTGCCGATCGGCGTGGGTACGTTGCTGCTCGGCTGGTGGCTGATCGAGGAGAACAAGGGCATCGGCCTGAGCCAGGGCGTCGATGTCGCCGGCTCCGTGCTGATCACCTCGGCCTTGATGCTCGGCGTCTACGCGATCGTGACAGCGGCCGAGCAGGGCTGGACCTCCGCACACACGCTCGGATTCGGCGGGGCGTCGCTTGCGCTGCTGGCCGGGTTCGTCCTGTTCGAGTCGCGCGTGAAGAATCCGATCATGCCGCTGCGCATTCTCAGGCTCCGTTCGCTCACCGGCGCGAGCGCCGCACGTGCGTTCCTCGTGGCCGGCATGTTCACGAACTTCTTCATCGGCGCCCTCTACCTCCAGCACGTCAAGGGGTTCAGCGCGATCGGCATCGGCCTCGCGTTCCTGCCTTCGACGCTGGCGCTGGCGACCCTTTCGGTGGGCGTCACGGCGAGACTCATGGCACGCTTCGGCGCGCGGAGCCTGCTTGTCGTCGGTCTCTTGACGATCAGCTCAGCGCTCTTTCTACTGTCTGGCGCTGACGAGCAGACCAGCTACTTCCCGAGGATCTTCGCCGCCTACTTGTTGTTCGGGCTCGGGGCAGGCATGTCGTTCATGCCCATTCTCACGATCTCGATGTCGGAGGTGCCTGCCGCCGACGCCGGCCTCGCCTCCGGTTTTGGCAACCTGTCGATGCAGATGGGCGCCTCAGTTGGCCTCGCCGCACTGGGCACGATCTCGACCGACCACGCGAAATCCCTGGTCGCACAGGGCGCTTCCCTGTCCACCGCGCTCACCGGCGGCTACCAGCTCGCGTTCTTGCTGGCCGCGGCCTCTGTGGCGGCCGGCTTGCTGGTCGTGCTGCTGGTGCTTCGTTCACCGAGCGCGCCGCGCATCCAGCGCATGCCACAGACGGAACGAACGGCACAGCTGGAAGACGCCGCCTAACCACTTGAAGATCGAGGGCGCCGCGCCGTGCGGCGCCCTCGCCTCGATCAGGCCCTCGGCTCGACCAGGTATCGGTCGAGGAACTGGCCTACCCGTTCGAGCACGAGCTGCCGGCTGTCTAGACGCACAAAGCCGTGGCCTTCATCCCCCAGCGTGATGTACTCGACCGGCCGGCCCAGTGCACGCAACCGATCGACGAGCTGGTCCGACTCCTCGCGCGGGACGCGCGGGTCGTTGTCACCTTGAATGACGAGCAACGGGCAGCGGACGTTTTCGACGTACGTGATCGGCGAGCGCTGGATGAGCTTCTCGCGATCCGTGTCGAGGTCCCCGATCCAGAGCTTGTTCCACCGGCGCCAGTTGGGAGGGTCGTTCTCCAGCATCGTGAGGAGATTCACCGGTCCGACCAGATCGACTCCGCAGCACCAGAACTCGGCCAGCCTCGTCACACAGGTGAGGGTGGCGAAGCCTCCGTATGAGCCGCCCAAGACTCCCAGCCGATCCGAGCTCAGCTCCGGATGGGCGCGCATCCATTCCGCGACCGACCGTAGGTCGGCGAGATCGATCCCACCCCAGTCTCGATGAATCCGGCGCTGCCATTGCTTTCCGTAGCCCGTGGAGCCGTGGATGTTGGGGACGACTATCGCCACGCCTTGGGCCAGCAGATCGAGCAAGAACGGATCGTCCATCGACGGCCGCGACTGGCCTTCGGGCCCGCCATGGATCACAAGGAGCGCCGGCATGGGGGCCGCCGAACGTTGGGGGCGATAGAAGTAGCACGGGATGTCGCCTTCGGTGCCGTTGATCCGGAGCGATTCGGGCCTTGGGCCGTACTGGGGGAGTGCCTCTCCCGTCACCAGCACGCGATCCTCGCCGGTGGCCAGGGTCAGCACCCGTATCTCCTCTGGCCCGGCCAGCGGAAACAGCGTGTATGCGGCCCGTGTGCCATCTGACGCGACGACCACGTCGCCGACCTGCCCATCCGTGGCGCGCTCGCCGATCGGGCCAGCTGCAAATCGCCACCGCAGGCGTGAGTAGCCGTCTTCGTTGACGCTCCACACCACCCCACATCCATCAGACGATGCAGCGGCAATCTCAACGTCCGCGTCCGGCTTGTCGAAGATCTCGCGACCGCCACTGTGGAGGTCGAGCGCTTCCAGGTGCAGGAAGTCGCTGTCGTGGTCGGTGATGGCGAGCATGCGCCCGTCCGCGAGCCAGCCCGCCGGCACGTTCTGCATCTCGCCCTGGTGCGTGGTCACCTCGATGACCTCACCCGAAGCGTCTTCGACCACAAGGAGGTCCTGATCGGTGTTCTGCGCGACACGCATCACCGCGAGCCAGCGGCCGTCAGGAGACCATGAGCCGGCCACATGCCATGCCGGGCCAGAGACGACCAGGCGCTGATGCCCCGTCTTCGCGTCGCCGATCGCGATGTCGACGTCGCTCTCGTCGCGAGCGTTGGTGCCGATCGCGACGCTTGCGCCGTCGGGCGATGTCGCCGACTGCGACAGGTGGTGCTGAACCCGGTCGGCTTCGCTGACCGCGAACTCCTCGACGAGTCCATCCTTGCGCCGCACATAGACCTGCCATCGCTCGCTGCCGCCTCGATCGGCTGTGCAGTAGAGCTCGCCACACTGCGACCAGGACAGACCGTGCACCGAGGCGCCCGCGATCGCGAATGCGGGGCGCAGCCGGCCCCCACCGACCGAGATCTCGCAAACCATCGCCGGGCCTTCTTGGCGCGACGCGATCGCAAGCGTCGATCCATCCGGCGACAGCGCCACCTGCGATGTCCCGGAGTAGCGCCGGACCGTGTGATAGGGCGGGTAGACGATCGGTGGCGGTGGCGCTGCCTTGGACTGAGTCTTGGCTTCGGTCATCGCTCGGACCTCCTGGTGTAGAACCGGCACGGCGGGGATTCGGCGGTGGTGTGGAAATTCCAGTGCCGGCACCAGGCGGTGCCGTCGAACATGCGACAGGTGCCGCACGTCACCTTCGGGTGCTCCGCCGGTGACTTCTTCATGTGGTGCTCCGGGCGCTCGCCGGCGAATCCAGCCTTCACAACAACAACTCTTTCAAGTAGAACCCAAAGTGGAGCCTAAGGCCGAATTTACTTCGGCCGTCTCTTATGCCCCTTCCAATCCCAACCAGCGTGGCCGAGGAGAGGGGAGGGTCCGCGGCGGGGGATAACTATCCCCCCGCGCTTTGGTGTTCTCGGGTCGCTCGCCGGCGAACCCAGCCTTCACGGCAATAACCCTTTCAAGTAGAACCCAATGTGGAGCCTAAGGCCGAATTTACTTCGGCCGTCTCTTATGCCCCTTCCAATCGCCACCCAGCGTGGCCGAGGAGAGGGGAGGGTCCGCGGGGGGGATAACTATCCCCCCGCGATTTCATAGCTGGGACCTCACGTCCCAGAGCTCTGGGTAGAAGCGCTTGCCTAGCGTCGAGCGTAGGTATTGGGCGCCGCTGCTGCCGCCGGTACCGGGCTTGGAACCGATCTGGCGCTCGACCATCAGCAAGTGCCGAGCGCGCCAGTGCGCGAACGCTTCGTCGTGGTCGAGCAGCTCCTCGCACAGGTCGAACAGGTCGCCGTATCGCTCCCGGTCGTGGAAGATCTCCAGCAGCGAGGGCGACCCGCGCCGCTCGACCAGGCCATGGAACGCATCGGCGAGCGACGGTTCGTCCAGGCGCCGCTGCAGCCGGAGCATCTCCTCAGGGCTCGCCTCCAGGCGCGCGAGATACTTAGCGTCCTTCGATCCGGACAGGAACTCGATCTCGCGGAACTGGACCGACTGAAAGCCGCTCGCCGGCGCGAGCTGGGAGCGGAACGCGAGGAAGTCCTGCGGCGACATCGTCTCGAGCACCTCGATCTGCTCGACCAGCAGGCGCTCGATGACATGCACCCGGCGCAGGTGGTGGCGCGCGAAGAAAAGATCGTCGCGATCCATGCTCGTCCGCGCCGCCTCGAGCTCCCGCAGAACCACCTTGAACCACAGCTCGTAGACCTGGTGCGCGACGATGAAGAGGAGCTCGTCGTGCTCGTGGCTCAGCCCATCCTGCAGCGCGAGCAGCTCCGAGATCTTGAGATACGTCCCATACGAGAGCTTGCGACCCTCTTCGCCGAATCCAGCCTGCACTTTGGTCATCGCATCAGCCGGGAAACTGTTCCTTGTACCACCTCGGGACGAGCCATGGAGGCGATACCAGGCCGAGAACAAACCCCGCCACCACTATCGCGAATCCCAGAAGGCCCAGCAGCTGTAAGTGGTAAACAACAGCCGGGCCGAGCACAAGGAGTCCCGCGCCCATGATCATCCATTCCGCGTGGGCCCCGCCCCAGAAATAACCAATCCGCCGCCTCCGCGGCAGCCAACCCATCCACGATGCGAAGCCGGCCAGCACTCCGAGGCCGCCGAGAACGACGTTCCAGAACATCAGTGTCGGAAGTGGCGCCGGCCGGTCACCACCATTGCGATGCCGGCCGCGTTGGCGGCCGCGATGACCTCGTCGTCCTTCATCGAGCCGCCGGGCTGGATCGCCGCGGTGACCCCAGCACGGGTTCCCTCTTCCAGCCCATCGGAAAAAGGAAAGAAGGCGTCGGACGCCATCACGGAGCCGGCCGCCCGCTCGCCGGCGCGCTGCACGGCGATCTGCACCGCTTCGACGCGCGACATCTGGCCCGCTCCAACGCCGACCGCGGCGCAGTCCTTGAAGAGAACGATCGCATTCGACTTCACGTGTTTCACCGCCGTCCACGCCAGCCCGAGCTGCTCCCACTCCTGCTCGGTGGGCTGCCGCCTCGTGACCACCGTGCACGACGCGCGGTCGAACCCGGCCCGGTCCCACTCCTGCACGAGGAAGCCTCCGGCGACCGTGCGCACGTCGTAGTCGAACAGCCCGCGGGCTCCCTCTTCCGCCGCGAGCACGACCATTGTCTTGCGGCGGGCGAGGGTCTCGATCGCCTCTTCGAGCACCGCGGGTGCGATGACGACGTGGGTGACGATCTGAACGATCATCTCGGCAGTCGACCGGTCCAGCGGCCTGTTGACAGCGACCACGCCGCCAAACGCGGAAACCTTGTCGCACTCGTACGCCATGCGATACGCCGTCGCGATGTCCTGCGCCACCGCCAGCCCGCAAGGGTTCATGTGCTTGATGATCGCGGCGGCCGGGCGGTCGAAGTCGTTCACGAGCGAAAGCGCCGCGGCAGCGTCCTGGATGTTGTTGAAGCCAGGCTCCTTGCCCTGCAGCTGCTCCGCGCCGCCAAGGCCGCCCGGGTGAGGGCCGAACCTGTAGAAGGCGGCCCGCTGGTGCTCGTTCTCGCCGTACTTCAGCGCTTCCGCAAGCTGGCCTGCAAATGACAGCTCGGGCGGAAAACCCTTGTCGTCGGAAGCACGCATGAACGCCGCGATCCACGAGTCGTACGCGGCCGTGTGCGCGTAGGCCTCCGCGGCCAGCCGCCGCCTCATCGTGAGGTCCGCCCCCGCGCCCTGCAGGGCGCCAAGCACCTCCGTGTAACGCTCGGGCCGCACGACGACCACGACGCCCTCGTGGTTCTTGGCCGCTGCCCTGATCATGGCCGGCCCGCCGATGTCGATCTGCTCCACCGCCTCCTCGAAATCGACGGCCGGCCGGCTCACCGTTTCGACGAACGGATACAGGTTGCAGCAGAGCAGGTCGATGGTCTTGAGCCCATGCGTTTCGAGAGCCGCCATGTGCTCGGGCTTGTCGCGCCGGGCCAGCAGGCCGGCGTGAACGCCGGGGTGAAGGGTCTTGATTCGGCCGTCCATCATCTCGGGGAATCCGGTCAGGTCGGAAACCGGATGCGCATCGAGCGCGGCATCCGCGAGCGCCTTAAGGGTGTTGCCGGTCGCATAGAGCTCGAAGCCGAGACGGTGGAGCCCGCGCGCGAACCCCGTCAGCCCGCTCTTGTCACTGACCGACAGCAGGGCTCTGGGCAAGTTTTGCCTCCAACAATCGGATGGCCGCGGGAAGAATCCTGTGCTCGGCTTCGTGGATTCGCCCGCGCAGCGTCTCCACCGTATCGCCTTTCAAGACCGGGACCCGCTCCTGGGTCAGAATCGGGCCGCCATCGAGATCCTCGGTCACGAGGTGCACCGTCGCACCGGTGACGTCGACGCCGGCAACCAGCGCCTGCTCGACCGCATCCATTCCGCCGCCAAACTGGGGCAGGAGCGACGGGTGGACGTTGATGATGCGGCCTCGAAACGCCTCGAGGAACGGCCGCGTATGGATTCGGTCGTAGCCCGCGTCGACGACGAGCTCGACTCCGTGTGCCTTGAAGAACTCGCGCATCGTCTCATCACGCTCCTCCTCCGACGAGAAGCGCTTGAGCGAAAGCTCTCCGAGAGGGATGCCACGCTCGCGCGCGTAGGCGGCGCCTCCGCACGATGGACGGTTGGTGGCCACGGCGACAACATCGAAATCCCGCTCAACGAGGTTGCGGAGGTTGGAGCCTTTGCCCGAGACGACGACCCCCAGTCTCATGACCGGGCTAGCTGATCACCACGCGTTCGCCCGTCTTGTGCTGCACTACCTCGCCCACCACCTGGGCGCTGCGCGGCACCTCGTCCGGATCGACGACCATTATCATCCCCAGGCCCATGTTGAACGTGCCGAACATCTCGTCGTCGGCGATGCGGCCGCGCTTGCGGACCAGCTCGAAGATTGCCGGCTCCACCCAGGAACGCCGCCCGAGGCGGGCGCCCAGCCCTTCGGGCAGGCACCGCGGCAGGTTGCCGTAGATACCGCCGCCGGTGATGTGCGCGGCGCCTTTCCACGCGATCGAGCCCAGCTCTTGCAGGTACGACCGGTGTGGCTCGAGAAGCTCTTCGCCAAGGGGCCGACCGATTTCCGGATACACGTTGGTGAGGGGAACGCCCTCGAACACCTTGCGAACCAGCGAGAAGCCGTTGGTGTGGAGCCCGCTCGACGGGAGCCCGATGAGCAGGTCGCCCGCGCGAATCTCTTTCGGATCCCTCATGAGGCCGGGCGGGACCATCCCCACGATGAAGCCCGCCAGGTCGTAGTCGCCAAGCGCGTACACACCCGGCATCTCGGCCGTCTCGCCGCCGAGCAGCGCGCAGCCGGCTTCGCGGCACGCGATCGTCATGCCCTCGATCACCTGCGTGAACACGGCAGGGTCGAGCTTGCCGGTGGCGAAGTAATCCAGGAAGAACAGCGGCCGCGCGCCGGCGGTCGCGATGTCGTTGACGCAGTGGTTGAGGATGTCGACGCCGATTCCCAGGTGCGAGGCCGCCGCGATCGCGACCTTGATCTTGGTGCCGACGCCGTCGGCGCTCGCCGCCAGGTGACCGCCGCCAGGTAGGGCGAAAAGGCCCGCGAACGGCCCTACGCCGCGCGCCACCTCTTCGCCGTGGGTCGCCGCGATCAGCGGCTTGACGCGCTCCAGCACTCGCTCGTACGCCTCGATGTCGACGCCGGCCGCGGCGTACGACAGCCCTTCCCCGGCCATCAGCTTTTGAGTTCGATAAGCGAGGGGGAGGGCGGGCCTGCGATGTGATCCGACTTGGGCGGCATCTCGAACTGCATTTGTCCCTCCCGCGCTTCGCGCGGCGGCCCCAGCGGAAGACGACTCACGTATTGGTTCCGCTTGGCAAAGGCGACTCGAATTGCATCTTATCCATCGAGAGCTGCTGCGGGACCGGCACGGGGTAGGAGCCGTCGAAACAGGCCCGGCAGAACTGCTCCGCCGTGCCGCGCCCGATGGCGCGCATGAGACCCGGGATGGACAGATACGCGAGGCTGTCGGCGCCGATATGGGTCCGCACCTCCTCCACCGTGCGCCCCGCCGCGATCAGCTCCTTGGTCGAGCCGATATCCACTCCCATGAAGCATGGGAAGCGCATCGGCGGGCTGGAGATGCGCATGTGGATCTCGCTTGCGCCAGCGGTGCGCAGGCGCTCGATGATCCGGCGTGATGTGGTGCCTCGAACGATCGAGTCGTCGACCGCGATCACGCGCTTGCCCTTGATCGACCGCGGCAGCGCGTTGAGCTTGAGCATGACGCCCGCCTCGCGCAGCGACTGATCGGGCTGGATGAAGGTGCGGTTGATATAGCGGCTCTTCATCAACGCCTCACGGAAGGGTATGCCCGCAGCCTCCGCATAGCCGATCGCCGCCGGCGTACCCGAGTCTGGGAACGCGATCACCATGTCGGCTTCGACCGGTGCCTCTTTCGCGAGCTCGTTGCCCATACGAATCCTGGCCTCCTCGAGCTCGCAGTTCTTGAGGATGGAGTCGGGCCGGGCGAAGTAGATGAACTCGAACACACACATTGCATGCTTGGTCGAGGTCTGGAAGGCGAGGTTGTGGACCCCGTGCTCGTCCATCACCACCATCTCGCCGGGCTGCACCTCGCGCACGAAGGTCGCGTTCACGGTGTCGAGCGCGCACGTCTCGGACGCGATGACATGGGCGGGCTGGCCAGGCAGAGGGATGAAGCCGATGCACAGCGGCCGGAACCCGAACGGGTCGCGCAGTGCGATCAGCTGCGTCGGCGTGATGATCCCGCATGAGTACGCGCCGACCACGCGCGCGAAGGTCTTTCGGATCACCTCCTCCCACGTGCGTCCATGCGTGTGCTCGATGAGCCTCGCCATGACCTCCGTATCGAGGCCCGAGTCAAACGTCGCGCCCTGCTCTTCGAGCTGCTTGCGCAGCGCCTCCGCGTTCAGGAGATTTCCGTTGTGCGCGATGGCGCCGGGTCCGAGCTGCGGGTGATGGAACGGCAGCGGATGCGCGTTTTCCGCCCGGCTCGAACCGGTGGTCGAGTAGCGGGTGTGGCCGAGAGCGAGGATCGAGCCCTCGCCCATCTCGCGAACCGTCTGCGGCGAAAACACCTGCGCCACCAGACCCATGCCGCGATGCACGCGTACGTTGGTCCCGTCCGACACCGCGATGCCGGCCGACTCCTGGCCTCGATGCTGCAGCGCGAACATGCCGAAGTAGGTGATGTTGGCGACGTCCACCCCGCGCGCAGCGCAGATCCCAAACACCCCGCACATTTAGTGGAGGAGACCTCCTTCCCACGCCTGCCGCATCTCAGCCAGGGACAGCCGGAACTGGCCCTCGAACTCAACCGTCTCCCCTCCCGCCATGCCGAGGAGAGAGATCTCGACGTGGTGACGGCGCGCGAGGGTCTGGAGCTCGGGCATCGCGCGCGACGGCGCGCTGACGATGAAGCGGCCGGGGGTCTCGCCAAAGAACGCAGCGTCGAGTCGAAGAGGGGGTTCGGGCCGCATCGCCGGACATCTCACGCCCAGGCCCCCGAGCAGGCAGCACTCGGCCAGGGCCACGAGCATGCCTCCCTCGGCGCAGTCGTGCGCTGAGCGAAGGTGGCCGGATTTGGCCGCGGCCAGGATCAGACGGTTGACGGCCGCCTCACGCGTGAGGTCGAGACCAGGCGGGCGACCGGCGACGGTTCCATGCTCGACCTTGAGGTACTCGCTGCCGCCGAGGTCGTTGTGGCTCGATCCCACCAGCAGCACGAAGTCGCCCTCGTGCTTCAATCCCGCCTCGAGGCGGCGGCCGTAGTCGTCGATGATGCCGATCATGCCGACCACGGGAGTCGGATGGATAGGGGACCGGCCCTCCGAGTCGTTATACAGGCTCACGTTCCCGCTGACGATCGGGACCTCCAGCGCCCGGCACGCGGACGCCAGGCCGGCGATCGTCTCCTCCAGCTCCCAGTACACCTCGGGCCGATCGGGATTCGCGAGGTTGAGACAGTCGGTGACCGCGAGCGGGCGGGCGCCGGTGGCGACGATGTTGCGTGCAGCCTCGGCCACTGCGTGCTGCGCGCCGAGGTTGGGATCCAGGTGGCAATAGCGTGCGTTGCAGTCGGTCGTCATCGCCAGCCCCAGGCGGGTGCCCTTGATGCGCAGGAGCGCGGCATCTCCCCCGGGTGGGACGATCGTGGAGTCGCCCACCATGTGGTCGTAGCGGCGGAAGATCGGTCGGCGGCTGCAGAGGTTCGGGCTCGCGAGCAGGCGCAGCAGCGATTGGCCCGCGTCGATGAGCGGCGTCAGCGAATCCAGGTGCAGCGAGGGCGGCGGGTCTGGCGAGATCCCGGCCAGCCTCCGGAGCGGGGCGCCGTCGGTGAGCAGATCGATCGGCAGCCGGGCCACCAGCTCTTCGCCGTCGAAGACCGTCAGCTGGCCGTCGTCAGTGACGTCGCCGATGACCGCCGAGGTGAGGTCCCAGGTCTGGAAGATGCGCTCCACCTCGGCCTCGCGGCCGCGCTGGACCACGACGAGCATGCGCTCCTGCGATTCCGAGAGCATCACGTCGTACGGCGTCATCGCGCGCTCACGGCGCGGCACGAGCGAGACGTCTATTCGCGCCCCCGCTCCAGGAACCCGCCCGGCGCATTCGGCGACCGACGAGGTCAGGCCGGCTGCGCCCAGGTCCTGCACTGCGACCACGGCGTCGGTGTGGCCGAGGTCCATGCACGCCTCGAGCAGGCACTTCTCGAGGAAAGGGTTCCCGACCTGCACGGCGGGTCGGCGCTCAGAGCTGGACTCGTCGAGCTCCACCGACGCAAATGAGGCGCCATGGATGCCGTCCTTGCCCGTGTCGGCGCCGACGAGCATCAGGCTGTTGCCGGTGCCCTCCGCTCGGGCGCGCATGAGCCTCTCGACCCGCACCAGCCCGACACACATGGCGTTGACGAGCGGGTTCTGCTCGTAGCACTCGTCGAAGTACACCTCCCCGCCCACCGTCGGGATCCCTATGCAGTTCCCGTAACCGCCGATGCCGGCCACGACGCCATCGAAATGGCGGCGGGACGCGGGCAGCGGACCAAACCGGAGCGAGTCGAGCAGCGCGATCGGCCTCGCACCCATCGCGATGACGTCGCGGATGATGCCGCCGACCCCGGTGGCGGCGCCCTGGTATGGCTCGATTGCGGACGGATGGTTGTGAGACTCGATCTTGAACACCGCAGCCCAACCCTGCCCGACCTCGACCGCGCCGGCGTTCTCGCCCGGGCCCTGCAGCACGGCTTCTCCACTGGAAGGTAGGCGCCGCAGCAAGGCCTTCGAGGTCTTGTACGAGCAGTGCTCCGACCAAAGGACGCCGAGCATCCCCAGCTCGACCGCGTTCGGCGGCCGTCGCAGCTTCTCCACGATCACGCGATACTCGTCCGGCGTGAGAGCTACCTCGCGCAGCCGTCGGGCATCCACCGTGTCGAGGCTCAAGAAACCAGCATCCTCATTGCATTGCCCGCGACCGAGCGAAAGAGCTTGACGCCGTCCGCGCCGCCAAGGTCGGCCTCCGCGCAGCGCTCCGGGTGCGGCATCATCCCGAGCACGTTGCCGCGTTTGTTGATGATGCCGGCGATGTTGTGAAGTGAGCCGTTGGGGTTCGAGCTGGGTACCACACGGCCGCCAGAGTCGCAGTAACGGAAGACAACCTGCCCGTTCTGCTCCAGGCGCGAGAGCACAGCGGGTTCGGCGAAGTAGCTGCCTTCACCGTGCGAGATGGGTACGCGAATCACCTCGCGCTCAGAGCAGACGGAGGTGAATGGAAGGTCCGCGCGCTCGACCATGAGGTGCGTCCATTCGCAGCGATATTCCAGCGAGGAGTTGCGGACCAGCGCTCCTGGCAGCAGGCCCGCCTCGCAGAGGATCTGGAAGCCGTTGCAGATTCCCCACACGAGCCCTCCGCGATCCGCGAACTCGCCGATCGACTCCATCACCGGCGCGAATCGCGCGATCGCACCGGTGCGCAGATAGTCGCCATATGCAAAGCCGCCCGGCAGGATGACACAGTCGCAGCCCTTCAGATCTGCGTCCTTGTGCCACAGGTACTGGAGCTGCGCGCCGACCACCTGGTCGATGACCCAGCCGCAATCGCGATCGGACCAGGTCCCTGGAAAAACAACGACTCCGAATTTCATCGACGCTTGTTTCCCTCGTGGTCGAGCTCGAAATGGAAGTCTTCGATGACGTGGTTGGCCAGGAGCTGGCGGCACATCGCCTCGACTCGCTCGCGCGCCTCGTGCATGGTTTCGGCCTCCAGGCTCACCTCTATGTACTTGCCGACGCGGACGTCTTCGACCTCGCGAAACCCGAGGGTCATCAAACCATGCTTGACCGTGAGGCCCTGCGGGTCGTTGACGACGGGTTTCGGCGTGACGATGACCCTGGCAGTTGCCCTCACTATTCGTTGCGCGGCTTGGGTGGAAACAGGGGCTTGCCGACGAGGCGATGGTATGCGGTGAGGTATCGCTCGCGCGTCTGCGCGACGATGTCTTCCGGCAGGCGCGGCGGATCCGATTCCTTGTCCCAGCCCGACCTGGTCAGCCAGTCGCGAACGAACTGCTTATCGTAGCTCTGAGGCGAAGTGCCGATCTGATAAGTCGCCATCTCCCAGTACCGCGAGCTGTCGGGGGTCAGCGCCTCGTCGATCAGCACCAGGTCGTCGTCGATGAGCCCGAACTCGAACTTGGTGTCGGCGAGGATGAGCCCACGCCGCTCGGCGAGCGTCGATGCGAACTTGTACAGCTCCAGGCTGGCGTCGCGAAGCTTGGTCGCGAGCTCGTCGCCAAGCTCCTTCTTGAGCTGGGCGAATGTGATGTTCTCGTCGTGACCGTTCTCAGCCTTGGTTGCCGGCGAAAACGTCGGATAGGCCAGGCGCTCGCTCTCGCGGAGCCCAGGCGGCATCGGGTCGCCGGCGAGCGTGTGCGATTCCTGGTATTCCTTCCATGCGCTGCCCGCGAGGTATCCGCGGACGACGCACTCGAAGTCGATGCGCTTCGCCTTGCGCACGATCATGAAGCGGCCCGCCAGCTCGTCGCGGCGATCGAGTAGAGCAGCCGGCAGGTCGGGCACCATGCCCGACACGAGGTGGTTCTCCTGGAACGAGTGCGTTTGCGAGAACCAGTAGATGGACAGCTGGGTGAGGACCTTGCCGCGGTCGGGAATCCCGTTCGGCAGGACATGATCGAAAGCGGAGAGCCGGTCGGTGGCGACCATGAGCAGGCGGTCCGGACCGAGCACGTAGGTGTCGCGCACCTTGCCGCGCGAGAAGAGCTCGAGGGGAAGGTCCGTCTCGGTTAATGCCGGCCCGGCGATCATCGGCCGTTCACGATAGCGGCCCAGCCAATCGAGACTCAATCAATGAGCGACACCAAGGCCAAGCCTTTCGTATGCGAGGTCGGTGTGCTCCAGCCCCGCCCAGGGATCGAACACTTCATCGAGGCGGGCGCCGATCCGCTGCATGACGTCGGCATCTTTCTCGAGAACCTCGCGGAAGCCGGAACCCTCCTCGTCGAGCGCTCGCATCGCGGCCTGCTGCACCACCAGGTACGCCTCTTCGCGTGACATGCCGCTGTCGAGGAGGGCCAGCATCACGCGCTGTGAGAAGACAACGCCGCCGCCGAACTGAAGGTTGCGGAGCATTCGATCAGGCCGCACCTCGAGACCCTTGAGCACCTTGGCCATCTCGAGCGCCATGTAATCGACGGCGGCGCACGCGTCCGGAAAGATGATTCGCTCGGCAGACGAGTGGCTGATGTCGCGCTCATGCCAGAGCGCGGTGTTCTCGAGAGCCGTGACCAGGTGCCCGCGCACAACTCGCGCGAGCCCGCATACGCGTTCGGTCATGACCGGGTTCCGCTTGTGCGGCATCGCCGAGCTGCCCTTCTGCTGCTTGCCGAACGGCTCGAACGCCTCGCCGACCTCGCTGCGCTGCAGGTGGCGGATCTCGGTCGCGATTCGCTCCAGTGTCCCGGCCGCAAGCGCGAGCGACGACATGAAGCTCGCGTGGCGATCCCGGGCCACGACCTGCGTCGAGATGGGGTCTGGCTTCAGGCCCAACTCTGCGCATACATACTCCTCGACGCGCGGATCGACAGTGGCATGCGTGCCCACCGCGCCGCTGACGCGACCCACCGCGACGTCGTCGGTGGTGCCCTCGATACGGGCCCGAGCGCGATCCAGCTCGGCGACCCAGCCCGCCACCTTGAAGCCGAAGGTGGTCGGCTCGGCCACCACACCGTGCGTCCGGCCCGCCATCAGGGTCTTGCGGTGGCGCACCGCCAGCTCGGCGGCGGCGTCGCGCACGCTGGTCAGATCGCGATCGATGATCTTCGACGACTCGACGATCTGCACCGCCATGGCGGTGTCGTTGAGGTCCTGGCTCGTCATGCCGAGGTGGACGTAGCGGGCCTCGGGCTGGCCGATCGACTCGTTGACGACCGTCAGGAAGGCGATCACATCGTGGCCGACCCTGGCCTCGACCTCGGCGATCTTCGCCGCGTCGAATGTGGCTTGGCGGATCTTCGGAAGGGCCGATTCGGGGACACGGCCGAGCCTCGCCCACGCCTCGGTCGCGAGGATCTCGATGCGAAGAAACAGCTCAAACCGGTGCTGGTCGGCCCAGACCGCCCGAATCGCAGGCGGAGAGTATCGCTCGATCAATTAAGGCGCCGGCTCCCAATGGACACTGGGGACAGCGCGATTATAACGGGCGCCATGCGAGCAGATGTTGGGGCTGCGTCACCGGGGCCTACAAGATGCTGTGGTACCAGAATGTGTCGTGAGACCATCCGAGCCTCGCGCCGATAATCGACAGCTAAATGCCGCCTATGCACCTTCCGGTGCCCTGTAACCAGTTCGGGCGACGCCTCGTTTGAACGGGCGCAGGCTGAAGAGCCAGTGAGCGACCTGCAGCGCGACGACGAGCGCGAGCTCGTCGAGAGGGCCAAGCGGGATCCCCGTCAGTTCGGGGCGCTCTACGACCGGCACTTTCAGCAGATCTATCGATTCGTGTATTCAAGAGTGAGGGAGCAAACAGCGGCAGAAGACGTCACTTCGGAGATCTTCATGAAGGCTCTGAAGGCCATGCCCCGATACCAGGACACGGGGCGACCGTTTGCTGCCTGGCTGTATCAGATCTCGGTCAACGCCATCGCCGACCGCTACCGGACCCTGCGGCCGTCATCTCCGCTGGAGGACTTCCACAACCTTTCTATCGCCGAACCACCGCTCGAGGAGCAGGCCGCGCACCGTGACGAGATCCGCCGGATCTGGGCCCTTGTCGAGGCGCTGCCCGTCCAGCAGAAGACGGCGCTGGTGCTGAAGTTCCAGGAGGACATGAAGATCGAGGACATCGCGGTCGCGATGGGCAAGACGGCGGGCGCCGTCAAGCTCCTCATCCACCGCGGGGTGAGCCGCTTGCGCGACGAGGCCGACAGCCTGAGGCCGGCGGAATGAGCATGCAGCACGACCCTGACCTCGACGACGTCCTGCAGGACCAGGAGCTCAGGCGCGTGGCCGCACTCCTGCGCGAGGCGCGCATGACCGAGCCCCCGCTGGACGACGCGTTCCGGTCCGCGCTGCGCCGCCAGCTCATGAACCAGGCATGGGGCATGAGCGGGGGCGGCGTGCCCTGGTGGCGCAAGGTGTTTGGGCCGACCGGCATGGTCTGGGCTACGGCCACGGTGGGCGTGATCCTGATCGGAGTCGTGGTCGTGCTGACGAACATCAACCAGCCCGGCAGCTCAGATCAGGTCGTGGTCACGAGCCCCATCTCCAACCAGAGTGCGGTCCGCCTGCAGCAGCCGATCCAGGTCACGTTCAACCAGCCGATGGACCATCCATCGACCGAGGCCGCCGTCCAGATCGCGCCCGCCACCACGGTGGCTTTCTCGTGGCACGAGAACACTTTGTCCGTGACCCCGACCGCCGGCAACCTGGCGCCGAACACCCAGTACCAGGTGACGATCGGTCCGGGCGCCAAGACCGCAGCGGGACAGTCGCTGACAGCGCCGAAGACCATCACGTTCGTGACCCAGCCGCCGCCGTCGCCGTCACCGTCGCCCACCCCCATCGCGAGCCCGACCCCGCGTGGAGTGCTCACCAACCAGCACCTGCTCGCGAGCATCCCCGACGGCATCACCGCCGTGCTGTGGTCGCCCGACTCCTCGACCGTCTACTACATCACCGGCAAGGGCGCGCTCGAGTCGGTGCCCCAGGGGGGCGGCAGCGCCACGATCCTCGCCGCCGACGGGGTCAGCTCCCTCGCCATCGACGCGGCCGGCGATCAGCTTGCATACATCCGCAAGGGCAACATCGTGATCCTCGCCATCACCGCGGGGACCACGATCGAGGTCGTCCCGACCTCTGCGCCAGTCCTCGTCGGCTGGACGACCGGCGGCGTGGAATGGACGACCGCCGACGGCGTGTATGCCATCGGTCCCGGCGGCCAGGGCAAGATCGCGCCGCTGCCGGCGACAGGCACCGTCACCGCCATCTCGTTCGCTCCCGACGGCGCCCACCTGGCTTACACGCAGGACCAGTCGCTCGATGTGCTCGACCTCGGCACCGGCAAGACCATCGTGCTCGGCCTGTCAGGCGCCCGCTTCCTGGGCTGGTCGCCCGACGGCACCGGGATCATGTACTCGAGCGCGCAGGGCGTAGTGCTGGCAGACCTCGGCGGCAGGAACACCACGTCGTTGCCGGCCGGCGAGCCGAGCTGGTCCACCCAGGACGAGGTGCTGCTGGGCAGCGACGTCAACCTCTTCGAGATGCGCCCCGACGCGTCGGGCCAGACCAAGCTCGCGGAGGGGACTTACCACCTCCCGGAGTGGGCGCCGAACGGAGTCGCGTTCACATACTTCCGCGGCGGCGAGCTGTTCACCGCCTCCGCTCCGGCGCCGGCGCCTCCTCTGACCTCCCCGCTGGACGCGGCCAGCTCAGTGGTGAACACATTCATGAAGGCTCGCAAGGACAACCCTGACAGGGCGAACGCGTACCTCGACGACAACGGCCGAAAGGCATACTCGAGCGCAACCAGCGGCTTGAACCTGCAGGTCACGGGCGACCCCAGCTTCTCGCGCTACTACCTGCTCACCGGAGAGATCACCGGGAGCCATCCAGACACAGCCCAGTTCGTGGTCAGGATCGTCCTCGAACACAACAACATCGATGTCAAGACCTTCGAGGAGACGCTGACACTGGTGCGCACACAGGGAAGCCAGCAGTTCCTGGTCGACCAGGCGACTGCCGGGCCCGTGCTGTCGCTCGGCACGACTGCCGAGGTGGTCAGCGTCGACTTCACCGCGACCTCGGTGAAGGTCACGTTCGACAGCGACCTAAAGCCGGAGACGGTGACGGCGGGCGTGATCATCCTCGACAGCAAGGGCAAGCAGATCGGCAACGCGCCTGTTTACTCGAAGCGCACCGTGACCATCGACGGCCTCGACCTCAAGGCCGGCAAGGGCTACAAGCTCGTGGTGCTCTCGACGGTTCAGGACGTGAGCGGCAACAACATCGCCGCGGAGTACGACCTCGCCTTCTCGGGTCCCTCTGATACGCACGGCGACAGGCACCGGAACACCAGCCCATCTCCGAGCCCGCAGCCTTCGCCCAGCGCCTCCCCTTCCAGCTAGACGAGCTTCAGCGCGCGGGCGGCGCGCACGAGGCAGGTGACCGAACCGGAATGGGCGATGTCGCCGTCGAGCGCGGCCTGCAGAGCCTCGACGAACGGCAGCCGCAAGACCTCCATGTCCTGCTCATAGGTTTCCGGCTTGCGCTCTGAGGTGGTGATGCCTTCCGCCATGAACATGTGCGCGCGCCCGGTGAGGAAGGCGGCGCCGTGCACCACCCCGAGCGATGTGTACCGCGTCGCGATGAGCCCCGTCTCCTCCGCCAGCTCGCGCTGCGCACAGGTCATCCCGTCCTCTCCCTCGTCGAAGGTTCCCGCCGGCACCTCCCACGAGGACTCCTCCCAGGCATGGCGCCACTGCCTGACCAGCATGGTGTCGCCGTTGTCGAAGTAGGGGACGACAAAGGCCGAGTCGGGGTTGGTCACCACGGTGTAGACGGCTTCGGCGCCATCGGGAAACTTGATCACGTCGTTCCGGATGACGAAGGGGCCGGAGCGACCGGCGACGCTGGAGCTCACGACCTCGAACGGCCGCCCCCGCGCCGGATGCAAGAGCTTGCTCAGCTTGTTCTGTGGACGATGGCCGCCACCGCGGCAGCCGCGGCGGCGACGTGGCGAGGGTCGGGGCCGTAGTCGAATGGCGATACCTCGCCGGCGAGTTGCTTCGCCTTGTCGACCAGCTCCGGGTGATCGTCGATGAAGCGGGTGCTCAGGTTGCCCGAGCGGAAGTCCGCACTGTCGAGGATGGCGCGGTGGTAGCTGATCGTGGTCGCGGGCCCGACGACGACGAACTCGCGCAAAGCGCGGGCTGCGCGTGCGATGGCCTCCGCGCGATCGGCGCCGTGCACGATGAGCTTGGCCACGAGGGAGTCGTAGTTGGGCGGCACGTCGGAGCTCGGGCCGAAGCCCGAGTCGACGCGAACCCCTGGTCCAGCGGGAGCGACCCAGCGGGAAATGCGCTTTGGGTTGGGCAAGAACTTGCGCAGCGGATCCTCGGCGTTGATCCGCATCTCGATCGCGTGACCGGTCCACGTGACCTCCTGCTGAGTGAAGCCCAAGGGCAACCCCGCGGCGACTTTGATCTGCTCCTTGACCAGGTCGATGCCGGTGACCGCCTCGGTGATCGGGTGCTCCACCTGCAGCCTTGCATTGACCTCGAGGAAGTAGAAGTCGCCCTCGCTGAAGATGAACTCGACCGTGCCGGCGTTCACGTAGCCCGCGGCCCGCGCCGCCTTCAACGCGGCCTCGCCCATCGCGGAGCGGATCTCCGGCGTGACCGCGGGCGATGGAGTCTCTTCCATGATCTTCTGGTGGCGGCGCTGGATCGAGCACTCACGCTCGCCGAGATGTACGGCGTTGCCGTGGCTGTCGCAGATGACCTGGATCTCGATGTGCCGCGGCTTGCGCACGTAGCGCTCGATGTAAATCGTGGGATCGCCGAAGGCTGAGCGCGCCGCCTGTGAGCTGCTCTCGATGGCGGACACCAGGTCATCCTCCGTCTCGACAACCTTCATGCCGATGCCGCCCCCGCCGCCAGATGGCTTCACGAGGACCGGCAGCCCGATCTCCCTGGCTGCCGCCACGGCGGCAGCCGGGTCCGAAATGGCGCCGCTTCCCGGCGTGACGGGGACGCCGTTCTCGACCGCGAGCTTGCGCGCCGCGAGCTTGGAGCCAAGAGCACGCATCGCGGAAGCGGGCGGTCCGATGAACTTGATGCCGGCTGCTTCGCAGGCGTCAGGAAACGCGGCCTTCTCCGAGAGGAATCCGTATCCGGGATGGATCGCCTCCGCGCCACAGTCGTGGGCAACCTTCACGATGCGCTCGAGCTGCAGGTAGGACTCGGAAGGCGGCGCCCCTCCGACGTGGTGCGCCTCATCGGCGTAGCGCACGTGAATCGCGTCTCTGTCCGCGTCCGAGTAGACGGCCGCGGTCGCGATGCCGAGCTCGCGGCACGCGCGCATGACGCGAATCGCGATCTCGCCACGATTGGCGATCAGTACTTTCTTAAAGAGCTTGTGCTTCATCCCACCGCGAGCAAGGGCTGCGAAGGGCTGACGACCTCGCCCTCCTTGACATAGACGTCGCGCACCGTGCCCGCGACCGTCGTGACGATGTCGTTCTGCATCTTCATCGCCTCGAGCACGGCGACGACGTCGCCGAGCTTGACCGCGTCGCCGGGCTTGACGGGAATCTTCACGATGAGCCCCTGCATCGGCGCGATCACCGTTCCCTCGCCCGACCTGGGCGACGCCGGGATTGGGGATGTTGCCGCGGTGGCCGCGCTCGCGCCTGGCACGACCGTCATGCCCGCGCCGGTGACGCGGACCTTGAACACCTCGCCTTCCACCTCGACCTCGAACTCCGCGGTGCTGGATGCCGGTGGTGGGCCGGGGTTGGTATGGGCGGGAGCGGGAGCCGGGTTGGGCGCCGGCGGCGGGTCGGCCGTGGTCACGGCCGCAAGTCGCTTCTTCGGGTCGGGCGGCGGAGCAGGTTCGCGCAGGTAATCGTTGGCGAGGTTCGGGAACAGCAGCTGGATGAGCACGGAATCGTCGCTCGTATCGAGATTCATCTTTCTAAGCTGCTGGCGCGCCATCTCGACCTGCGGCTCGAGGAGATCCGCCGGCCGGATGGTGATCGGCTCTTCGCGCCCGAGGACGAGCCGCCGCAGCTCGTGGTCGGCCGGTACCGGTGGACGGCCGTAAAGTCCCTGCAGGTAATCCTTCAGCTCCTGGGTCACCGTCGCGTAGCGCTCGCCCCCGATGATGTTGTAGACGGCCTGGGTGGCGATCATCTGCCGCAGCGGCGCGACGAGGGGCGGGTAACCCAGCTCACGCCGCACGCGACTGACCTCCTCGAGCACCTCGTCCGTGCGCGCTTCGGCGCCGTGCGCGTCCAGCTGGCGATGGATGTCTTCGAGCGTGGCGCCGGGCATGTGGTAGCGGAGAATGCTGGCGTCGACGCGATCGGCCACCGGGCTGAGATCTTCGATGTGCTCGCGCTTCAACGCCTCGACGTCCCCCTGGACGTCCCACATCGCATCCAGGTTCAGCGCGGTGTCATATTCCCCGCCCTCCAGCGCCGCGACGACGCTCTCTGCCGCCGGCTGCGACGCCCCCCACGCCAGAGGTGACATTGCCACATCGAGAATGTCGGCGCCGGCTTCGACGGCGGCCATGTAGGCCATCGGGGCCATGCCGCTCGAGCAGTGTGAGTGAACGTCGATGGGCACGGTCACAACCTGCTTGAGCGCGGTGACGAGCTCCCACGTCGCCTGCGGGCTCAGCAGCCCTGACGTGTCCTTGATCACGACCTCGTGGCAGCCCATGTCGACCAGTCCCTTCGCGAGCGAGCACCACAGCTCGATGCTGTGCGCAGGCGAGACCGCGTAGCACAGAGCGCCCTGCACCTTCTTCTTGGCCTTCAGCGCCGCGCCGATCGCGGCTTCCATGTTGCGAAGGTCGTTGAGGGGGTCGAAGACACGGAACACATCGATGCCCTGCCTGGCCGAGTGCTTGATGAAGAGCTCGACGACGTCGTCGGCGAAGTTGCGATTCGCGACCAGGTTCTGACCGCGGATCAGCGCCTGGATCGGGGTGCTCGGTGTGGCCTTGTGCAGCTTCCGCAAGTACGCCCATGGATCTTCGCGGCGCCGCACCTGCGTTTCGAAGGTCGCGCCACCGAAGGCTTCCATGGCGACGAAGCCGAGGCGGTCCATCTTGGCCGCGACGGGCACGATCTCGTCCCCGCGCAAGTGGCCGCCCAGCAGCGACTGTTGCGCGTCACGAAATGTGGTGTCGAGCAGGTGGACGCGAGCGACCTTCTTTGCCATCAAGTTGCGAGGGCTGCCCGCTTTTCGTGATGGTGCTGCGCGACGCCGGCGTCGGTGATCCCGATGATGCGAGCGGCGAGCCAGGCGGCGTTCTTGGCGCCCGCCTCACCGATCGCGACCGTGGCAACAGGGATTCCTGCCGGCATCTGCACGATCGAATACAGGGAATCGACGCCGCCGAGATGCTGCGTGGGCACCGGGACCCCGATCACCGGAAGGTCGGTCCAGGCGGCGACCACCCCGGGAAGATGCGCGGCTCCGCCGGCTGCCGCGATGACGACCTTGAGCCCGCGATCCCGCGCTGACGTCGCCCACTCCATGACGCCCTTGGGGTTCCGGTGCGCGGAGCAGACCTTCAGCTCGTGCGTCAATTCCAGCTCGTCGAGAACTTTGACGCACGACTCCATCAGCGGCAGGTCCGACTTGGAGCCGAGGATGATGCCGACCACAGGCTGCACTAAACCGCCTCCTCAGCTATATCGGTTCGGAAGAAAGCCCCCTGGAATCGTACCTGCCGGGCGCCGGCGAGCGCCTTCTCGCGGGCTTCGGCCACCGTATCGCCAAGCGCCACCGACGTCACCACCCGGCCGCCATCCGTGACCAGTCCGCGGCCCGGCTCGAATCGCGTCCCGGCGTGAAAGATCTGCACGCCCCGCGGCATCTCGGCGAGGCCGTGAATCGGCAACCCGCTCTTGACCAGCGCGTCATCCGGGTAGTTGGCGGACGCGACCACCACCCCGACCGCCGCTTTAGGGTTCCAGGTCGGTTCGGGGAGGCTCGCCAACGTCCCTTTCGCCGCCGCCAGGGCGAGTGTGACGAAATCCGAATCCAGGCGGGGGAGCACGACCTGCGCCTCAGGGTCCCCGAAGCGGGCGTTGAACTCGAGCGTGCGGATGCCGGCCGGCGTGAGCATCAGACCCGCGTAGAGCACGCCTCGAAACTCGTCACCCGAATCAGCCAGCTCGCGCACCGCGGGCTTGAGCACCTTTTCCAGGACCTCGCTGAGCACCTTTCCATCTACGCCTGCCGGCGGTGAATACGCGCCCATGCCTCCGGTGTTGGGACCCTGGTCCCCATCATGCGCGCGCTTGAAATCCCGCGCGGGGGCGAGGGCGATAACGTCGGTCCCGTCTGTGACTCCGAGCACTGACAGCTCCGGGCCCTCGAGCCTCTCCTCCAGCACGATGGTGGCACCGCTCTTCCCGAAGCGACCCTGCACGAGCATGGCGTCGATGGCCGAGCTCGCTTCCGCCACGCTCGCGCAGACGACCACGCCTTTGCCACGCGCGAGCCCGTCTGCCTTGACCGCCACGCGTCCGTTGCGCTCGCGCGCCCACCCTCGGGCGGGCTCCGGCTGCGTGAACACGGCAAAGTCCGCGGTGGGGATGCTGGCGCGCACCATCAGCTGTTTCGCAAAGGACTTGCTCGATTCGATCCTGCCCGCTCCGCGGTTGGGTCCGAACACGTTGAACCCGGCAGCCCGGAGCGCATCGCCGACCCCCGCGTCGACGGCAGCTTCCGGCCCCAGGACGACCAGGCCGAGACGCTCCCGCTTGGCGAAGTCGACGATCCGCACTACGTCCGCGGCGCCGATGGGGACGTTGCGGGCCATGCCGCCGGTGCCTCCGTTGCCGGGCGCGCAGTACACGCGCTCGACGAGGTCCGACTGCACGCATTTCCACACGAGCGCATGCTCGCGAGCCCCCGACCCCACCACCAACACTTTCATATGTGTTCTGGCCCGGGAGCCGCTCGCCAACCCATCGGCTCTGGCGGCCGGGCTACGCCGAAGCTTGCCTTGTCGAGCTTATCCCCGGGCCAGAACACCGGGCGCTATTGGACCATGGCGAGTGCGTTTGGGGTCACGATCTCATGAGCATTGCCCCAGTCCACGACCTCGACCGTGGAGCCGCCGCGGAGCCGCCAGTATCGCCGACCCGCGGTGCGCCAGGTGCCATCGCTGCGCCACAGCGATCGCAGCAGCGTCAACGCCTGAGATGCACGCGGATCGGCGAGCCGGCCAAGCATCGCGATCGCTCGAAGGCCATGAAAGAAGTCGTAGTGCCAGTAGTGCGGCCAATGGATGTGAGTCCACTCCGGGTGGATGGGCTGCCCGGAGCTCCTCGAGAGGTACACGTCCTCCGCCGCGGCGTGCGCCGTGCGGTCGGTCCGCGTGACGCCAAGTTCGACCAATGACACGAGCCGCCAGTGGGCGCCTTTCCATTTGTCGTACGGATGGACCCCGGATCGAGCGGCTCGCTTGTAACCACGCAGAAGGCCCGCGATCATCCGGTGGCGCCAGGACGGGTCGACCTCGACCTTGAGCTGCCCTACTCCCACTCGATGGTGCCCGGGGGTTTCGACGTGATGTCGAAGACGACCCGGTTGACGCCCTTGACCTCGTTGACGATGCGGTTGCTGATGCGCCCGAGCACCTCGTAGGGCACGCGGGCCCAGTCGGCGGTCATGGCATCTTCGCTGGTGACCACCCGCACGGCGACGACGTTCGCGTAGGTCCGGTAGTCGCCCATCACCCCGACCGTCTCGAGCGGTGTCAACACCGCGAACGATTGCCAGACCTGGCGATAGAGGCCGAAATGCTTGATCTCGTCGATGACCACCCAGTCCGCGTCGCGCAAGATCTCGAGGCGCTCCGCCGTGACCTCGCCGAGGCAGCGGATCGCCAGCCCGGGGCCTGGGAACGGCTGGCGGTAGACCATCTCCTCGGGCATCCCAAGCTCGATTCCGACAGCGCGAACCTCGTCCTTGAAGAGGTAGCGCAGCGGCTCGATGAGCTGGAACCGGAGTCCTGGAGGCAGCCCGCCGACGTTGTGGTGGGTCTTGATCTTCACTGCAGTGGCCGACACGTCCGGTGCCGTGGACTCGATCACATCGGGATAGAGAGTGCCCTGAGCCAGGAAGTCGATGTGTCCCAGGCTGGACGCCTCCGCCTCGAAGACGGAGATGAACTCGTTGCCGACGATGCGGCGCTTCTGCTCGGGATCGGTCACGCCGCGCAGTGCATCCAGAAAACGAGCGGTGGCATCCACGTACCGGATGTTCATGTCGAGGTTGCCTCGCATGACAGCAAGCACGCGCTCGGGCTCCTCCTTGCGCAGGAGGCCGTTGTTGACGAACACGCACGTCAGCTGGTCGCCAACCGCGCGATGGACCAGGGTCGCGGCCACCGCGGAATCCACCCCACCCGAAAGGGCGCAGATCACACGGCCGTCGCCCACCTGGGCGCGAATGCTCTCGATCGCGTCGGCGATGAATGAGCCCGCGGTCCAGGACGGCTCGCAGCCGCAGACACGAAACAGGAAGTTGCGCAGCACCTCACGCCCGCTTGGCGTGTGAACGACCTCGGGGTGGAACTGGATGCCGTAGATCCCGTTTCCGTCGGTGAAAGCGGCCACCGGTGAGTTGCCGCTCGAGGCAAGCGCGCGGAAGCCGGGCGGCATCTCGGTGACCGCGTCGCCATGGCTCATCCAGACCGGCAGCTCGCCGTTGAGCCCTTCGAACAGGCCGGCCTTCTCACGCACGGCGACGAGCGCGGGGCCGTACTCGTGCGCGCGGCCCGAGTCGACCTTGCCACCGAGGTGGTGCGCGATGAGCTGCATGCCGTAGCAGATGCCCAGCACGGGGACCCCGGCCTTGAGCGCCTCGGGGTCGACCTGGGGCGCGCCCTGGTCGTAGACGCTGGCAGGACCGCCGCTCAGGATGAGCGCCGCGGGTTGGCGCTCCTTAAGCTCCGACCAGGGCGTCGTGCCCGGCACGAGCTCGCAGTACACCTTCGCCTCGCGCACGCGCCGCGCGATCAGCTGGCTGAACTGCGAACCGAAGTCGAGGATGAGGACCGTTTGTTGCTCGGTTGCGGGCCTGGTCTCCTCACGGTGACGGGGTGCCGTGGCAGACCGGGGCAACCTACTTGCCCATGCCGACGTGCTGCGACTGCTGGAGCGACTTGCCCTCGGATGTGATGGCGGGGGCGATGACCATCTCGACATGCTGGAACGCGGTGATGTCATGGGCGCCGCACACACCAAGGGCAGACCGCAGCGCGCCTGCAAAGTTCTGGCTGCCGTCGTCGACCCGGGCCGGGCCGAGCAGGATCTCCCTCAGCGTCGCCTTGGTGCCGACTTGCACGCGGGTGCCGCGCGGGAGGTTAGGGTCAGGCGTCGCCATGCCCCAGTTGTAGCCTTTCGACGCCGACTCTTCGGCGGCGGCCAGCGGCGTCCCGATCATGACTGCGTCCGCGCCCGATGCGAATGCCTTGCAGACGTCGGCGCCGATGCGCATCCCACCGTCTGTGATCACGGCGACGCGCATGCCGCCCCGCCGCATGTGCTCGTCACGGGCCGCAGCCACGTCCGCCGTGGCGGTGACCTGCGGGACGCCGACTCCGAGCACTCCGCGCGTCGTGCACGCGGCGCCAGGGCCCACGCCGACAAGGATCCCGGCGATCCCGGTCTCCATCAGCTCGAGCGCGGTCTCGTAGTGGACGCAGTTGCCGACGACGACAGGGATGTCACAGCTCCGGACGAGCGCGTCGAAGGCAAGCTGGTGATAGGACTTGGAGGAATGCCGGGCCGTGAGCACCGTGCCCTGGACGACCATGACATCGGCGCCGGCGGACTGCACCAGCTCGGCGCGCTCCTCGGCTCGGGCCGGCACCGTCGAGACGGCACACAACACACCGGCCGCCTTGATCGCCTTGATGCGTTCGGCGATCAGCTGGGGCTTGATCGGCTCGCGGTACATCTCTTTGAGGATCGTGTTGACGCTCGCCTTGTCGGCGGCTGCAATTCGCTCGATGATCGGCTTCGAGTCCGCGTAGCGGGTGTGGACTCCGTCGAGGTTGAGGACCGCGATGCCTCCAAGCCTGCCCATCGCGATCGCGAAATCGACATCGACCACTCCATCCATGGCGGCACCCCAAACGGGGATGTCCAGCCGAAACCGGTCGCCCATCGAAAACGAGATGTCGACCTCGTCGGGGTTGAGCGTGACACCACCCGGGACCAGCGCGACCTCGTCGAAACCGTAGGCACGTCGCGCGCGCCGCCCGATCCCGATCTCGAGGCCAGACTGCTCCCGGGTCACTGCGTCGCGGGTTGCGAGCCGGCTCTGATTCAGGCTGTGCTTACTCCAATGGCGGCGGGGTGCGACAAATTATATGAGATACGTAACCTCCCCACCTGTGGGGACGTAGGCGGCGCGCGAAGCGCGCGGCCGGGTGGGAGATCCACCAACCAGGTCACCTCCCCACCTGTGGGGAGGTCGGCTGCGCGCAAAGCGCGCGGCCGGGTGGGGAGATCCACCAACCAATATCCTGTACATGTGTACCGGACCCTCGAGTATCTGCGAGGCATCTCCGACTCCGATGTCCGGCGGCTGCGTGCGGTCGGCATCAACCACACCAATCAGCTCGTCCACAAGACATCGCTCGAGGTCGACCGCAGGCGCTTGTCCAAGCGCACTGGAATTTCGACCGAGCGCCTGCTCGAGTTCGCGCACCAATGCATGCTCATGGAGATCTCCGGTATGGAGCGCCACCTGCATACGGTGCGAATGCTCGGAGTCGAGACAATCAAGGACCTGGGGGCGCAGGACGCAGACGACCTTCACCGAAAGCTCGCGGACGCGCTAGGGCTCGCTGGTGCGCCGAGCCGGTCCGATGTGCAGTACTGGATCAGCCAGGCGAGCGCGCTCGACATCATCGAAGAACCGGAACCGACACCGCCGATTCCAGTTGTGAAGTAGAAACGCCGGCTTAAGCAGCACTTCAGCTTCGGACTGTCCGAATCACTTCGCAGCCGACATGTTTCGTATTCGAACTCGCGAAAGTCGGAATCTTGCGAGCAAGCCTGCGCGCCACTGGTTCGTTAGGCGTGTCGAGAGGAATGGTGGCCCGGATACGCGCAGCCTTTCGCGCGCTCTGGCTATGGCGACGTTCGCAGCGCAGCCAGGCGCTCGTCGAGTTCTCCATGGTCGCGCCCATTTTTCTGGTCGTGATCTTCGCGGCGATCGATATCAGCCGCCTGCTATACGCATATACAGCCATCTCATCAGCGGCGCGCGATGGCGCGCGGACGGCGTCGTTTCAGACCGCGATCTACAGCGACTGCCAGATCATCCAGGAGGTCGAGCTGGTCGGCCAGGGATTCCCGGTCAGGATGGATCCCAACTCCCTCGTCGGAGACAGTGACCCCAACAATCCCAGCGGTGCGCTGCAGCCCAGCACGCCGCCGCCCAACGTCGGGTACGCATACATCTGGCCCGCAGTGGCGACGGCTAATCCTCCTGACGCCAATTGCAATTCCGCCCAGCCACGGGCTGTGAGCCAATCCGTGAAGCACGTTGCCGTCGAGGTGCAGTACCACTTCGTCGCGGTGACTCCGTTCATCGCTCAGCTCACCAACGGAATCACGGTGAAAACCGTCAGCGTGATCACGGTCGAGTGACGAGTCTCATCAGGTCGCTGATGCTCGATGGCTCTCGCAGGAGACAGTCTGGCCAGCTGCTGCCTATAGCGGCCATCGCTTTCCTGCTCATGTGCGGCCTCGCGGGATTGGCGATCGACTCCAGTCGCGACTACCTCGTCAAGCGACAGGCTCAGAACGCGGCCGACTTCGCGACCCTGGCCGCGGCCAAGCAGCTTTCCCTCTCCGGCAACCTCAGCGGCCCGCTGGCGCCCAACTCGAACCCGGTCAAAGTCGCGCACGACTTCGCGGCCAACAACGGTTTCTCAACCATCTACGCGAACCGCTGCGATGTGTCAGGCGGCGGGACCTTCACCGCCACGTGGTTCGACGTCAGCGGGCTCCCGTGCAGCGCCACGACCGGCTTCACGAACAAGGTGACCATCAACTCGCCACCAGTCGGATTTGCCGGCTACCCGGTGCCGACGGGCTGCTCGGGGCAGGGGCAGTACGCCTGCCTCCAGGTGGCGATCAGCACCGGCATACCGCAGCTGTTCACGAACATCCTTGGCATCAACAGCGCCTATGTGACGGTGGCGGCCACGGCCGAGGTCACTCTGCCGGCCTCGGCCTTCGACACCCCGCCTCCGAACGCGTTGGTCCTGTACGAGCCTCAGGCGGGTTGCATCACGGCGAGCCAGCAGTGCTTCGACGAGACCAAGCCCGTAGGGCGCGCGCAGCTCGCGTGCACCGGCGGAACCAACCACTGCCCGACCTTCTGGGCAACAGCCAGCGTGAGCATCTATGGCTTCGACGGCTCGACCCTGACCCCAGCGGCCGACCTGACCGCCGTGCAGTCGAACGGCGACATGGTCATCCAGCAGCGCACCACAATCTGCGATCCCTATGCAGGCGGGGCCTGCGCCAAGAACGCCGTGGTCGGCGGGAGGGGCTTTGCAACGCAGGGTGGCTCGACTGTCTACTGTTCGAAATTCGGCGCCGGCGCGGCGATCGTCACGCCCTGCAACACGACCGGTCAGGCCTCGCCGCAGGAGATCGACGCGAGCCAGAGCGCGTTCCAACCGCAGTCATACTGGAGGCCCACCGTCAGCACTGTGGGGCTGAAGTCATGCGGCTCGCTGGTGCTGAACGGCGGGCCGGTGAGCAGTCCGTGCACCGACCCGCAGGAGCCGTACCTGGTCAAGCCCGGGATCTACGGGTTCATTGCCATCAACCACGGCACGTATGAGTTCGACCCTGGCCTTTACGACGTCACAGGCGTCGCTCCCGTCAACACCGCCACGGGCGCCGGCTACAACGCGAACGGGATCGACCACAGCAAAGAGACGGCGGTCGACTTCGATCTGTGCACAGGCGGTTTGCCCAACTCGTGCCCGAGCCTCACCGCGGGCGTGTGGATCGGACACGGCGGCGGCAACTTCGGCGCTTACGTGCCGCCGACCTCCGGCACCTGCCTGGGCAGCGTTGGCGGCGGCAGCAGCGGCGGCGGCGGCGACGCCACGGTCGTTACTGGCAGCGGAGCGGTCTTCCTGCTCGAGACGGGCGGCTTTGTCTCGACGAATGAGGTCACAGGCCTGACGCTCTCGGGTGCCGCTGTCGGCGCCTTGGCTGCGGTCAATGGATCTCCCCTGCTGCTGGACGAGGAGAACAGCTCCTTCATCCACATCGACGCCCATGCCTCGAGCAACAACGGATTGACCGGCGTGATCTACCAGACTTCCGCCGCAACGGGCGGCGGGGTGGAGGTGAACATGGGCATGACCACCGGCGGGGGCAATTCCGCGCTGCAGGGACAGGTTCTGGCCTACAGCTTCACGGCCTTCGGTGGCAGCGGAAACATGGATTTCCAGAGCGGTTATGGATCGTCCTCGCTGCCAGGCATCGCCACCAGCGGCAAGAACGAGACGTCGATCATCAGCAGCGTTTCGCTGACGGCCGCCGCCGGCCAGCCCAACTACTCGACCCTGACGGTCAACTACACCGACGAATGGTCGATGGACGCATACGACGTCTATATCAAGGTCAACAACGGCAGCCCGATCTTCTTCTCACAGGGCATCTGGACGTCGACGCCTGGTCCTGGCTCCCCGCTGCCACCGCCTGGCAACAACCCCGGCGACCAGAATCCGGCCTATCCGAGCTCGTCGGTCCCAGGCGCCTACGTGATCAAGTCGATGAACCCGCCCGACTGGCTCTACAACATCCCCAACAGCGGGGGCGCACAGATCGAGGTCAAGGGCAGCTGGACGTGGGGCCACCAGAGCGACATCCCCAACGCCAACTCGGGCAACTACACGGCACAGGTGCTGTACACGTTCCCGAACCCAAGCGGAAACTACGTCGCCATCTCCATCTTCACCACTGACGGTGACCACTGCGGCGACTACGACATCGCCAACTACACCTTCAAGAACACAGGGCTGCCCGCGGGTGGGACCGAGACCGTTGGTTCCGTGTCGCTGGTCCAGTGAGCTTCTTGACCTTGCGCCGCGGCCAGTCGGGTCAGGCGCTGGTCGAGTTCTGCCTCCTGACCCCAGTGCTGCTGCTGTTCGTGCTCCTGACGGTGGACGTCGGCCGCGCGTACTTCCAGGCCGTCGACGCCGCTGGCGCCGCGCGAGCCGGCGCTCGCATGGGCATCATCAGCGACACCAGCGACATCGGCTCGGCCGTTCGCGCCGAGCCCAACACGGGCATTCCAGACACCGTCGCCGCCTGGGGCGCGGAGGGACCCGGTCAGGCCAACGGCGTCTGCACGAGTGCCGGCGCGACCTGCGGTGACGTCAGTGGATGCACCGCGGGCGCGTTCAGCGGAACGCAATACGCCTGCTTCTCGGTGCGCGCCTGCCAGTTGAGCGGCGGCGGCGACATCGGGTCGTGCATGTCTTACGGACCGTGGGGGATGCGGCCCCAGGATGGAAGCTCGACTCATGGCCTCCAGGTCCTTGTAGTGATCAAGTTTTCCGCGGTCACGCCGGCCCTCTCGGTGATCGTGCCGGGCGGCCTGCTGTACCTGCATCAGTCGGCGATCGCCGAAGAGCTGTACTTCTAGCTCCAGCCTGTCCGCTCTCGAAGCCATGCGAGCGTGATCTCACCCTGCGCGGCCTGGAAGGCCCTCACCGTCGGTATGCCGGGCGGCGGCGGACGGCGAGCGTAGGCCAGGAAGTAGCCGGCGAGTGAGGCGATGACGGCGTTGAGCGCATCATCCGCGACTCTCAGGCCGGCCATGCGCAGCACCGCCTGAGGCTGCGGGCCTCCCTGCATGAAGACCGACGGCGCAAACGCGACCCACTCCACGAACGGCGCGCCGATTCGCGCCCACGGCCAGTCGACGAAATAGACCTTGTCACCTGCGATGAGCATGTTGTCGGCGCGAATGTCGAAATGGAGCAAGGTGTCGCCTGCCACTGCTTCAGGGGCCGCCGCCTCCAGAGCCAACAGGCGGTCGATGTTGCGTCCCGGCCAGGGATCCAGCCCGCCCGCATCCTGGAGGTCGCGCCATCCTTTGATATGTGTCGCGAGGACATGCGCGGCGGTCTCGCTCGCGATGGGCGACGGCGTGAGGAGCTCATGGAGCCGATGAACGCCCGCGATTACAAAGCGCAGCTCGTCCTCGCGCCATGGCTGAGCGGGCGCGTGGCCGCCGATCGCCTCGAAGCCGAGCGCCACCCAGCCGCCTTCATCGAAGGTCCACAACAGGCGGGGCACCGGCGCCTCGGGCGGCAGCGCAGCCACCACCTCAGCTTCGCGCCGATGCATGCCCGGCGTGTCGGGGTTGGCCAGCTCGCTCACCGCCTTGACGAAAACGTCCCGACCGCCGGCCGTGGTGAGGCGCGCCGCCAGGCCAGGCGAGAATCCGCCCGGCTGGGTCACAGATCGCACCACGCGATCGCCGATGCGCTGCTCGATCGCGTGCCTTATCGATTGCGGCAGCTGCTCCCAGTGGACCCGCACGCCCTCGGCGGGGGGCGGACTAGACGAAAACACCTCGCCGCAGCTTCAGGTTGTCGTAGACGCCTTTCTGGATCGTGTCGCGCACGTCGTCTGAGATGGTCATGACCAGACTCTGGTCGTCAGCCGATTCTGGCGCGAGCAGCTCAGTGTGCACGGGCGCATGGAAATGGATCCGCCACTTGCTTGGCAGCGGAATCATCCCGATCACGCCGAGCCACGGCCACGTCGGCGTGATCGGGAAGTAAGGCAGCCCAAACAGTCTCGCGATCGGCGATGCGTCGGCAACCATCGGATAGATCTCCTCGGATCCGACCACCGAGACGGGGATGATGGGCGCGCCGGCGCGGATGGCGGTGCCGACGAACCCTCCGCGACCAAATCGCCGCAGCCGATAACGATCCTTGAATTGTTTGCCGGTTCCCTTGACCCCTTCCGGAAACACGAGCACAAGTTCGTCGCGATCAAGCAGCCGGCGCGTGTCGTCCGGATGCCCCACTGTCTGCCCCGTCCTGCGCAGAAACCAGCCGATCATCGGCATGCCCATGAAAAGGCTCGCGACCAGCGCGCGCACGTGGCGCGGATGGGGATGCTCGGCGAAGATCGCCGTTTTGATCATGGTGCCGTCCCACGGGAGGACGCCTGCGTGGTTGGCGACGAGCAGCGCGCGACCGGACGCGGGGACGTTCTCGATCCCGGTGGTCTCCACGCGCCAGTAATCGCGGTAAACCGCCTTGAACACCGTCAGCAGCGACTCGGTCCACTCCGCATCGAAACCGAATTCGTCGACCGCGTAGTCGGGGCCTCTATTCGCAAGCGCGCGCTGCTGATACAAGAACTGGACGATCTCCATGACACGATTCATGTCGAGGATCTCGCGACCCGTGATGTCGCGCAGCCGGGAGGACAGCCCGCTCAAACCCTGCAACGCGTACATCGGCGCCTGCCGCTGCAGGCGGCGAATCGGCCGCGGCACGCGCAAGCGCGGGCTGGGCGGCGGGGTCACGACCTTCGCCCTGCGGCTGCGCCGGCGCAGCTCGCGCGTGTCGAGCGAGTCCGCGCGCACAACCGTCACGGCCGCAGCATCAACGTGGGCGTGCCACGCTGTCCGTTGCCGGCCCGCCTGCGGCGCCGCTGGAGGTACACCTGGAGCTCGTACTCCTGCGGCGGTGAGGGGGACTCGATCACCTCGGCGTCCTTGCCGCGCGCGAGGCTGTCCATCACCGCTCGCGTGCTGTATGCGGGCTTCCAGCCAAAAGTTCGCCAAAGCCGTGAGCAGTCGGCGACCGAACCGAACGTGAGCACCTCGGCGAGGTGAGCGGGCAGCTCGACCCCGATCAGGCGCAACGCGAGGCGTCCAACCCAGCGGCCGTAAAACGGCAGCATGGGTGCGGCCTTGCCACCCATGATCCCGATCGCCTGGCTGAGGAGGACGATGCCGTCGCCGGCGACGTTGAACACACCTTCGTGGCCCTGGAGCGTGGCGCGCACGACCGCCTCGGCAGCGTCATCCTCGTGGAGCAGCTGCAGGCGTGGATCGAAACCGGCGAAGGTGGGCACGATGGGCAGTGATAGGTACTGTCCGAGGGTGGTGCCCTCACCCACGCGATACCCGATACGCAGGATGCAGACCCTGCAGCCGGGGGTGCGGAGCGAGAACTCCTGTGTGAGCTGCTCCATCTCGACGAGGTCGCGCTTGAGCCCGTACACGTGGCGCTCCGACCCCGCCATCTCCTCGGTGACGAATGACGGATCGGCCGGCGATCCCCCATACAAAGCCTGGCTCGATTTCACCACGAGCCGTCTGACCGGGCTCGACGGTCCCGCACAGCCCGTGAGGACGTTCATCGTCCCGATCACGTTGGTTTCGTGCGCGGTCCTGTCATCGCCGTGCGAGTCCACCTTGACCGCCATGTGGACGACGGTGTCGATGTGCAGCTGGCGCACCAGCTTGCCGATTACGGCATGCCTGGTGTCCGCATGCACGAAGTCCATCGCCTCGACCGCACTCAGCGGATCGGCGACGTCGCATCCGAACAGCATCGGCACCTTTGCGGAGAGCCGTCGGGCGACCTCCGCGCCAAGTGGATTCGAGACGCCGGTGATGAGGACGCGCCGGGGCGTGTGCGAAACGAGGGCTGGAGGGGTCACCCCCAGATTATGGATATATGCCCCGAACCATCGTCGCGTTGGCTACCCGCTGCACGGCGATCGCGTACGCGGCCAGACGCATGTCGATGCGCTTGTTCACCGAGGTATGAAGGATGTCGTAGAACGCGCGCGTGATGATGTGGTGCAGCTTCGTGTTGATCTCCTCCTCCTCCCAGAAGAAAGCTTGGAGGTCCTGCACCCACTCGAAGTAGGAAACGATCACGCCGCCTGCGTTGGCGATGATGTCTGGGATCAGGAATACGCCGCGGTCGTTGAGGATGGGATCGGCGTCGGGCGTCACCGCTGCGTTGGCACCTTCGGTGATCAGGCGCGCCCGGATCCGCGGAGCGTTGTGCGCCGTGATGACGTCCTGAGTCGCCGCAGGCACCAGCACTGTCACAGGCAGCTCGAGGAGCTCCGCGTTGGTGATGTTGTCCGCTTTCTTGAAGCCCGTGACGCCGCCGCGGACCTGCTTGTGCTCGTCGAGTGCGGGGAGGTCGAGCCCGTTCGGGTTGTAGACGCCGCCCTTCGAGTCGCTTACCGCGACGACCTTGAGGCCGGCTTCCGTCAGGAGGCGGGCAGCCGAGCGGCCGACCTGGCCGTAACCCTGCACGGCAACGGTCGGCGTCTCGTCCTCGACGTGGAGGTATTTGATGGCTTCGAGCGTCAGGTAGGTGGCGCCTCGCCCGGGCGCGTCGACGCGACCCTCCGAGCCGCCAACGTCGACTGGTTTGCCCGTCACCGCGGCCGGAACTGAGTGGCCGGAATGCATCGAGATCGTGTCCATGATCCACGCCATCACCTGGGGGTTGGTGCCCACATCCGGCGCCGGTATGTCCTTCTCCGGGCCGATCAGGATGGCGATCTCGGTCGCGTATCGCCGGGTGAGGTGCTCGAGCTCGCTAATCGAAAGCTTGCTTGGATTGACGGCGACGGCCCCCTTTGAGCCGCCGTACGGAAGGCCGACCGCCGAGCACTTCCAGGTCATGAGCATCGCCAGCGCCTTGACGAGGTCGAGGTCTACGTCCGGGTGATACCGAATGCCGCCCTTGGCCGGCCCGCGGCTGATGTTGTGCTGCACGCGCCAGCCGGTGAAGACATGCACCGAGCCGTCGTCCATGTGCACCGGGAAGTGGACCGTGAGCTCGCGCTTGACCTCACGGAGGCCGCGGCGGACATCGTCGGTGAGGCCGATGACGTCGGCCGCGGCATCGAAGCGGCGCTGGGCGGTCTGGAAAGCGGAGGAGCGCGTTTCGACCGCCATGTACGGTTTCCGATACTACTCTGACAACGCGTGCAAATCTTCGATTTGCCCGCGGGTCTCCTGGCCACGATTGGGTGGCGACTGGATAGTGGACGCGTAGGTGACGGCCGGGATAAACCCGGCCTGAACACCAGGTTTTGATCTGACCTCAATTTTTGGGGTCGAGCGGAAATCCCGCGTTTTGACGCGTCAAGGACAATGGGCGAATGGCGCGCAACCGGATCTTCGGCATACTCGTCGTGGCGGCGGTCGCCCTCGCAACAGGGTTTCTGGTGGCGGGCCAGGTCAGGGCCCAGCTGCTCACGCCGTCCAACCAGGTTGCCCGCTACCAGGCCCTGGTCCGCAGCGTCCAGGACCTCGAAAAGGCGAACGAGTCCTCGCGCGCCAAGATCGCCTCGCTGAGGTCGGACATCGACGCGCTGGAGCGAACGGCCGCCCAGGAATCGGCCACCACCCGGGACTTGCAGAACCAGGTTGCCGACCTTCGCGCCCACGCCGGCCTCACCGCCATCCATGGGCCTGGGGTGCAGGTAGACCTTCGGGACGGTGTCCCCGCCCCCGATGTGAACGGCCAGATCGGCTACCTGATCAACTACCAGGACATCCAGGACATCGTCAATCTCCTGTTCGCCAACGGCGCCGAAGGGGTTTCGGTGGGCGGCCGGCGGATCACCCCGCTCAGCTCCTTTTCGGGCTCGGCGGGACAGATCGTCATCGACCAGGGACCTCCGCTCAGAGCTCCGATCAGGGTCCTGGCGGTGGGCGACCGGAACCGCCTTGTCGCCGCGCTGGAAGACCCGAGCGGGCTACCAGACATTCGTGATCGCGAGGTCCGCTTTCAGACGACACTGACGGTCACCGGCGTCCCGGACGCGAAGCTCCCCGCCTACGACTCCAGCTTGCAGATTCCGCATGTCAGCACCCCCTAGGCGCCCGGCTGGCCCGCGCCGCCGGCCGCGCCGTGCGATCGAGATCTGGCTGATCGCGCTGCTGGTTGCGCTGGTGGCGACCGTGCAGATTCGCAGCCAGGCCGAGGTCGAGCGCAGCCTGGTCGGCACCGACACAACCACCCTGGCCTTCTTGATCGACGACCTCCATCGAGCGAATGACGCGCTCTCCGCAGAGGCGGCGGACCTGTCGCAGAGGAAGGCCGCGCTGCAAGCGGGTGGCAGCTCCGCGGCCGATCAGGAGCTCACAGCTGAGGCCACCCGGCTGCGCGCCATCGAAGGGCTGGTGCCGCTCCACGGTCCCGGGATCGTCGTCGCCATCGACGCGTCAGGCCTGCAGGCGCTGGACCTTCAAGACGCCATCAACAACCTCGCCGTCGCGGGGGCCGAGGCGATCGCCGTCAACGACCACCGGGTCGCCATGGGCGTCGCGATACAGCAGACGCCGAGCGGGGTGACTATCGATGGCGCGCTCGTCCTGCCGCCATGGACGATCTCCGTCATCGGTGATACCAGCCGCCTTGCGGAAGCTGCCGACCTGATGACCAAGCAGATGCGCAGCGACCGCCGCGTGCGCGAGGCGACCTATCAGATCGAGGCGGATGTCGCGATCACCGCCGTCATCACGCAGCGCCCCTTCGTTTACGCCAACTCATAGCGCAAGGGTGGCGCCGCTTGAATGGTGCACGCCACGTCACGGCCTGAATGAATCCGGCCCTAAACCTCTACCTAGGAATTGCGCAAGGGAGGCCAGAAGGCCTCCCTTACGGAAACCCTCCGCTCCTCGGCCACGCTTGGCGGCGCTTGGATGGTGCACGCCACATGACGGCCGGAATAAATCCGGCCTAAAGCTCCCACCTTGGAATTTTTCCGACTGCCTAGGAGCGACGTTTGCCGGACCGCGACTTGGCTCCGTTCGGGCTGGCCTTTTTCAGCTCCGCCGACAGCTTGTCGATGCGGTCGTTCAAGCGGTCGAGGTCGTGCCGGCTGGGGATGCGCAGCCTTCGCAGCGCGCGTTCGATGGCTTCGTCGACCATGCCCTCGAGGTCGCTCCGGCGGCGCTCAACCTGGTTGACCAGGTCGCCGGGCACGTTGAGCGTTTTGCGCACGTAGTCGAGGAGCGCCTGCCCGCGCTCGTGGATGGCATCCGCACCTGCGTCAACGAGCCGCGCCGGCCCGCGCTTCTCCTCTTCGAGCACGATCTGCGAGAGCACCACCTGCGTCAGATCCTGGCCGGAGTCGCGATCCACCACCTCGATCGCATGGCCGTCACGGACGAGGTCCGCGATGCCTTCGAGGGTTATGTAGCGGCTGGTCTGCGTGTCGTAAAGCTTGCGATTCGCATACTTCTTGATAAGGTGTCTCTCGGGCGCTAGAGTCACGGCGCGAGACCTCGGCGAGAGATCCGGCGCTCAGGTGGCCCAGATGCTAGGCGCGGTCGAGCACCGGAGCGAACGCATTTGTGCATGCGTGAGCGAGGAGCGGAGACCGCAACAACGCAGATGGGCCGCATGAGCGCCGCAGATCCGTCGAGGGGCTCGCGCCGGGACTCTGTTGGCACTTCAAAGCAATACTAATGCGGTGCGTTATGGCCGGCGGCACAGCGTCATCAGGGGAGGTTGAGGCATGGCGAAAAAGAAGCGTGCGTCATCGCGTCAGAAGTTCTTGAACCGGGCGGTTAAAGCAGGCCGCTCGTATCTGCGGGAGGCCGAGCGGCGCCTGCCGCCCGACGTTCGCAAGCAGATCGACCGCAGCATCAAGGACGGCCAGAAGACCGTCGAAGGAGCGATCAAGCAGCTGCGGACGCGTCTCGACCGCACCGCCAACCAGGTCGACCTCGAAAAGGCGTTGAAGCGCCTCGATGGCTTGAGCAAGCAGGTTCAGCAGCTGGCACGGTCGGTGTCAGCGCGACAGACCGCGACGGCCACGCCCAAGACGACCCGCAGGCCCGCCGCGCGGCGCAGGACCACCCGGGCCGCGGCTTCGAAGGCCGCCGCACCGCGCAGTACGGCCGCGAGGAAAGCCCCGGCTCGACGAACCGCGCCTCGGCGCGGGGCGGAACCCATCGTCACGCCGGCGACGTCCGAATCGCCATCGATGGCGATCCCGGATCCCTCTCCGCGCGAGCCGGCCGGCTAACCAACCGCGCCGAAAACCGGGACGCCGCCGAGCATCACCGCCCGGGGGCGGAGGCGAGGCCATTCCGCCCTCGGCCGGGCAAGCGGGTCGCTGTCGTAGATCTGGAGGTCCGCCACCATCCCGGGCTCGAGCGTGCCCTTGATCCCCTCTTCGAAGCTCGTGTACGCGCCAGCTGATGTGTAGGCCCGGAGCGCGGCCAGCACGCTGATCCCGTTGATCCGGTCGTCGACGGCCGCGGCGATGCCCGGCCAAGGATTGGGATCCTGCACCACCGGCAGGTCGGAGCTGAACGCAACCGGCACACCGGCGCGAAGCAAGGGGCCGTGGGCTGCGAGATCCCAGCGATGGTGGGCGGGAAAGCCCGCGGACGGAAACTCGCGCGCGAATCGCGCAGCCATCGGCTGCATCACCGCGACCATCCCCAGGCGTGCGAGGCGGCGCTGAAGGTCCGGCGGGCAGATGGTGCAGTGCTCGACACGGTGTCGCAGCTTGACCGCGCCGGCTGCCTCCACCGCATCACACATCGCAGCGATCGCGCTGTCGCCGATCGCGTGCGCGGCGACCTGCAGGCCGGCCCGCGAGGCCGCGCCGACCAGCTCGCGTAGCTCCGCCGGGGGTGTTCGCCAGACGCTCTTGCCCGATCGCATGGCCACGCGTTCAGCCCCGCCGTCCACGAACACCTTGATTGGTCCGGCTCGCACCACGGCGCCACCGAAGCCCGCCCTGACGCCCAATCCGGAGGCAGCCTCGAGCAGCTCCCAGGAAAGGAACTCGTTGACGCGCATCCGCAGCCGCCCGCGCTCGGCAAGCAGCTCGTACGCGCGGAGGTCGTCGGCGAAACCGCGGTTGACCGCGGCGCCGACCGATGTGATCCCGCGCGAGACCAGCAGGCGTTGCGCCAAAAGGATCCCCTGCATCCGACGGCGCAGCGGCGGATGCGGCTGCACGTCGGCGACCAGCCTCATCGCCGACTCGAGGAGCAGGCCGTTCGGCGTTCCGTCACCATCGCGGCCGATGCGTCCCCCTGGCGGGTCCTTGGTGAGGTCGGTCACGCCGGCGGCTGTCAGCGCCGCGGTATTGGCGACGCGGGCATGGCCGCCTCGCTCGTCGATGAACGCGGGCCGCTCTCTGGTCGCCTTGTCGAGCTCCAAACGATGTGGCGCCCGCTTCTCGGCCAGCTCGGCCGCTCGGTAGCCCATGCCCTGCTGCCACTCGCCGTCCGCAAGGCCCCGACCGTGAACCCGGAGCCGCTCCTGGATGTCGGCGACGCTGACCGCTCCGCCCAGGTCAGCACCGAATCGGGTCAGTCCGTAGTAGACGACGTGCGCATGTGCGTCGTTGAAGCCAGGCAGGACATGGGCACCGGCGAGGTCTAGAACCCGGGTGCGCGACCCGCGCAGGCCCATCACCTCGATTCCACCGGCGGCGATCACGATGCCGCCGGCGATGGCCAGGTGCGTGAGGTCCGCGAGGCCGCCGCGCCCAAGAGTTCGAATGTGGCCGCGGGCCAGGATGAGATCAGCCTTCACGTGGCGCATAAAGTACGCAAATGGCTGAGCTGAAGCTGTCCGACGACGGCCTGTACTACTGGGACGGCTCCAGATGGATCAGCACACTCTCGCCGGACGGCAGGTGGCGCTGGAACGGAAGCGCGTGGGTGCCGCTGACAGGCATGGTCGCGCCGCCATATCAGTCCTACCAGGCGTATCCGCAGCCGGCCGCTCGGCGCGAGCCGACGCGCTGGACGAAGCCGATCCAGTACGCGGTCATAGCGGTGTCCATCCTCTACGCGGCTTATACGACCAGCACTCCGTTCTGGATGGCGGGGACGATGTCCCAGGCTATGAACCAGGCCATTCAGCAGCAGGCTGCACAGAATCCCGACATCGGTACGCCGCCGCCTGAGATCCTCGGCACGTACACGTCGATGATGACGGTGACCCTGTGGTTTGTCGTTTTCGTCGTGATCGCCATCGCCACGTTGGTAGTCATCGGGGCGCTGAAGCGATGGACGTGGATGTTCTATACCCTGCTGGTCCTCCTGGGCCTGAGCACGCTCTCGCTGCCCTTCAACATCATCGCCGCGGTCTCGGGATCGTCGGCTCTAAACATCTACAGCCTGCCCTCCTGGATCTACTGGGTCTCGACTGGGATCGGGGTCTTGCTGGCGGTACTCTTCGTCTGCATGCTGGTGGCAGTCATCCGCTTCGGGCCCTGGGCGATGCAGCGGCGGGTCGACACGCCCACCCCGCTGGATCCGGCTAGCTGAGGAGGCTCGCCAGCAGCTTCGGGTCGATGTTGCCGCCGCTCACCACGGCGACGGTCACCGGCCCCGGAGGCAGCTGCTCGAGCGCCGCGTACGCGAGCGCACCGGCTCCTTCGGCGACCACTTTGCCCGCGACCGCCAGCTCGGGGATTGCAGAGCGCAGCCTCGGCTCGGGGACGGTCAGCCAGCGGTCCACGACCTCCTTCATCAAAGGAAGCATCCGAGCATCGAACGGCGCCGTCGTGCCGTCGGCGATGGTGTCGGGGGTGATGGACACAGGGCCGCCGGCTTCGAGGGCGCGCGTCCACATCGCATAGCCGTCGGACTGCACGCCAATCACCTCGACATCCGGCCGCACGCCCTTGATCGCGGAGGCGACGCCGCCGATCAAACCCCCGCCGCCGACGGGGACGACCACGCGGCCCAGCGCAGGTACGTCTTCGAGCAGCTCCAGCCCCAGGCCGCCATGGCCGGCCATGACCTCCGTGTCGGCGAACGGGTGAATGAAGGTCTCGGGCTCCGACCTCCAGCCATCGTTGGCGAGCCAGTCCAGGAGCTCCGCGCGGGGCATGAGCCAGGGTGCGCCGCCCCATCGCTTGACTCCGTCGACCTTGGTCGCGGGTGCCGTGTCGTACATGACCACGCGGCACGACACTCCGAGCGCGTGGGCCGCGTATGCGCATGCCTGCGCCGCGTTGCCGGCGCTGACCGTGATCAAGCCCTTCCGCCGTTTGTCCTCTGACAGCGCGAGCGCCGCCGCGAAGAATCCGCGCACCTTGAAGCTGCCGGTGGGCTGCAGGCACTCGACCTTCAGCCATGCACCTTCCACCGGAACCATTGGCGTCCGGAGCACGTGCGGGCGCGCCCGCTCGGCGGCAGCACGGATGCGCTCGAGCTCGATCACGGTGAGAATGGTAGTCATGCCCATCTACGAGTACCGCTGCGAGGAGTGCGGCAAGCGCTCGTCGGCGCTGCTGCCCAGCTACTCATCCCCCGACCCCGTGTGCCCGCATTGCGGTAAGCGGGCACTGCGACGCCTGGTGTCGACGTTCGCGACCACGCGCTCGAGCGAGGATGGCGGCGACGACTTCGGCGGCGATGACATGGGGGGCGGCGACGACAGCTTTGGTGATGGAGACGATTTCGGCGGTGGCGGGTTCGACGACGGGGACGACCTCTGATGGGGATGCACGAAGGCATCCTGGCGGCGGACAAACCGTGGCCGGATCTGCTCAGCGCGCTGCAAAGGCACATCGGAACCCTGGAGGACCGGGGTCTGGTCGCGCCTGCGCAGTGGCTCGAGCTGCCGCAGGGCGAGGACGCTTTCCACGTGACCTCGCACGACGGCCGGAGCTTCGTTCTCGACCCGGCGATGGTGCTCACGAGCAGTCCCGACCTGGTCGTTTCCCTGTCGTACGACCTCGATTGCATGGTGGCTTCGGTCGGGGCCGAGACGGTGAGCGGAACTTTCTGGCTCACCGCAGCCGAGAAAGGCCGGCTCGTGAGGCTTCACTGGAACGTTCGCTCGAGCCTCACCCAACCTCTCGATGTCGGCGGCCCTCTCGCGAGTGAAACTCGAATCGACATCGAGGATGTCGACGGCAGGGGACTGCTCGCATCGCTGGGAGACCTCGGCCTCGATCCTGCTCCGGCGATGACACCCACATCTGGCCAGAAGTACGTGTGGAGGGGGGCTGCCCTACCCGCGGCGGGTGATCTGCAGGCGCAGATCAACGCACACCATGACAGGTTCAAGAGCCCTGACAAGGGAGACTGGACCAAGCACATCAAAGCGGTGCCACGGTCGGGCGGCGGGATCGACCTCCAGTACCAACCGCCCTCCGAGAAGCCCTCCTTGCTGAAGCGGCTTTTCGGAAAGTAGGTCAGGCCGAGCCGAGGATCGCGTTCGCGGCGGCGATGAGCTCGCGGTTGTGCGCTGTATCTCGCGCGAAGATCCTGAAGAGAGTCATCCGGACGGGGAGCCGCCGGAAGAGGTCGAGCACCTGGCTCTGCTGGTAGCGATCCTCGAGCGGGTCGTAGATGAGGATGTCGGAGGTTTCGTTGATCGGATTGAAAGCGCGAGACTCCTGCGCGGCCACGTCGACCTCGAACTCGATCGTGCGGAGGCGGGCCGGCAGCCTCTCACGAAGCAGCTGCGCGAACTGCTCGCGCGTGACGCTGAGCGCGGCGCCGGCCTCCACCGCATCCGTGTGGCCCTGGTAGACCAGCTTCCACTTGAGCTTGCGGGCGACCACGTCGGCCCAGGCCTTGCCCAGCTCGCGCTTGCGAGCGTCCCCGTCGCCGAGCGCCCACCGGTTGACCTCTGAAAGCAGGGCCCACTCCGTGAACATGAGGTACTCATCCAGGCGCTCCAGCGGGTTGCCCCCGAGGACGAGCTCGACGGTGGGGCGGAAGACCTCCCGGAGCTGGAGGTCGATGCGGCGCACGGTGCGGTGGAAATAAACCTGTTCGTACAGGTAGAGCCGGGCGCTCAAGAACATGTACAGGGCCTCGGCGGCGTGGGCGTGAAGCGTCAGGCCCCGTTCAGAGATAAAGGAGTAGTGAAGGATGCGCTGGACGTCGACCGGTCCCGCCGCGACCCCACATATATAGGAATCGCGAGGGACGTAGTCCATGTTGTCAGCCGAATACGCCCCGACCATGGCCGGCTTCAAGGCGACCAACCAGGCCGGGGCGTCGAAGCCTTCCAGGTCGGGCGCGGCGATGAGGTATGCCACCCATCTCGGGTCTACGCGCTCGCCTGGCGCGAAATCGCCATTGGGAGACGCCCCAAGCCCGGCGACGAGCTCGGCCAGTGGGCCTGCGATCAACGTGCGACCGACGACCTCATGGTCGATGCCCCACGTGTCCAGGTAGTTCTCGTCGAAGAAATGGCCGAACGGGCCGTGGCCGACGTCGTGCAGCAGGCCCGCGATGCGCATGGTCTCCTCCACCAGAGCGACTGAGGGCGTGCCGGAACAGCACGAGGCGAGCGTCGGGTGGAGGTGGCGGGCCCACTCCCCGGCGAGATGCATGGCGCCAAGTGCGTGCTGGAAGCGTGAGTGCTCCGCGGTCGCGAAAACCCACCACGCGCTCTGGAGCTGATGGATGCGCCGCAGCCGCTGCAGCCAGGCGCTGTCGACCAGGTCTTGCTCGGCGGCCCTCCCGGGAACACCCCCCGGCCCGCCCTTGGTGATGCGTAGGTATCGGTAGACGGGGTCGCTGGATAGGTTGACGCGCGAGTATTCGTCAGGCAAATCGGCCATCAGGCGATTATCGGCATGACCAGCTCGGGCCATGCACGTCCACCCATGGCCTCGAGATAGCCGTCGACCGAGCGGACGAGCGCAGCCAGGCTGATGCCCCGATGCTCGGGTAGGTAGGGCCGCAGGTAGTCCGCGCCGCTTCTCCATTTGTTGACCGCACCACGGCGGTTGCGCCGCGAGTAGTGCAGGCAGCCGGCGGCCACCTGTATCAAGCCCTTGTAGAAACCTCCCTCTGGTCCCTTCCGGTCCGGCATCCATTCGTGCTCCCAGACCTCGTGCGCATCCCAGTAACGTCCGCTGTTGAACAGCTCCACGCCGCGCCTCAAGCCTGGTGTCATGAATAAGGAGGAAACCGGCGGCCGGCGCCTGATTCGATCAGCCCCCCATGACCCAGGCGGAGCAGGTCCTTGGCGTCGGCGCGGCCGTACGCGAATACGAACGGAAGCAGGAGGTCCAGCGAGCTCGACCGGCCGAAGCCGGCGCACGAGGCCACGCCAACCACCGCCGCGTGGTTGAGGCGTGCGAGCCAGAGCATGCTGCCTGGGTGCATGGGCGCGCCGAGCTGCAGCAGCCGCCCGCCGGCGCTGGTGAGCTCCGCGTACGCGGGGTCGAGAGGATCGATCGCGGAAGCACCCGCGAAGAGGATGAGCTCGGCCTCCTTCTCGGCCGCTTCGCGATATGCGCCCGCGACCGCCGCCGGAGTGCGGGCCACCTCACGGACCGCGAGCACCTCGGCTCCGTACCAACCCAGCTTCGCCGTGACCGCGGCGCGAAAGAGATCCCGCGCCTTCGGCTTGAGGCGTTCGGTCGCCACGACGAACGTGCGCAGGGGACGGAACGGGAGCAGCTCGACGACTGGGCCTTGCTCGCGGGCGATCCGTTCGGCGTCCTCGATGAGGCGGCCCGGCACCGCCACCGGCGTCACCTTGCAGCCGGCCACCTCCTCGCCTTCCTTCACCGCCTGCCCGTCCATCAACGTGAAGATGGACATGAAGCCGAGCGCGTTGATGGCATCGACCAGCTCGGCTCGTACTCGCACGAGCCCGCGCCGCGTTGCGATGAGCCGCGACTGGCTCTGGACCGGCGGCTGGGCCTCCAGGTTCGGCGCCGAAAGGGCGGCGGCCAGCCTCCTGGCGGCCACGTCTTCGTGTAGGTCGCCCGGCTCGAGCTCGACCACATGGACCTCGCCGAAGCGGCGCACGCGGTCCACGTGGTCGGCCAAGAGGACCGTTCCCTTGCGCAGGTCGGGCCCCAGGTCGTGGACGAGGACGCGGCCTTCGATGTCCGCAACAGTCACGCCGGCGCCCTCGAGCTTGTGTGCTCGCATTACTGCGAGCATAGATTCGATCTGATGACGGCATTGCGCCTTTACAACACGCTCACCCGGCAGAAAGAGGAGCTGCACCCACTTCGCGAAGGCGTCGTCCGCATCTACTCCTGCGGTCCGACGGTCTACCGCTACGTCCACATCGGCAACCTGCGCACGTTCATGCTCCCGGACCTTCTCCGCCGGAGCCTCGAGTATCTCGGCTACCGCACCGAGCAGGTGATGAACATCACCGACGTCGGGCATTTGACCGACGACACCTTCGACCGGGGCGAGGACAAAATGCTGGTCTCGGCGCGCCTGGAGAGCAAATCGCCCGAAGAGATCGCGGCGTACTACACCAACGCTTTCGTCGAGGACGCCGCACTGGTCAACATCCGAGCGGCCGACCACAATCCGCGAGCCACCCAGTACATCCCGCAGATGATCGAGCTGATCGAGAAGTTGATCGCGAGAGGCCACGCATACGAGGTCGGCGGCACGGTGTACTACGACATCGCCAGCTTTCCCGCCTACGGCCGGCTGTCGCGCAACACCACCGACAAGCTGCTCGCGGGCGCGCGGGGCGAGGTCGACCCGCGCAAGCGACACCCCGGCGACTTCACGCTCTGGAAGGCTGCCGGCGAGCACCGCTTGCAGGTGTGGCCCAGCCCGTGGGCCCCTGGCTTCCCGGGCTGGCATATCGAATGCTCGGCGATGTCGATGTCGCTGCTCGGCGAGACGTTCGACATCCACACCGGAGGCGCGGACAACGTGTTTCCGCATCACGAAGCCGAGCTCGCGCAATCCGAGGGCGTCACCGGGCATCGGGTGGTGAACCTCTGGATGCACGGCGGCCTGCTGCTGTTGGCGGGGGCCAGGATGGCGAAGTCGGCCGGGAATTTCTTCCGGATCACCGAGCTTGTCGACCAGGGTTTCGATCCCCTGGCGTTTCGCTACCTGGCGCTGCAGGCGAAGTACAGGACCAAGCTCAATTTCAGCGCCGAAGGGCTGGCCGGCGCGGATCGGGCGCTCGCGCTGCTCCGCCAGAGGGTGGCGGAATGGTCGGCCGCAAGCGATAGGTCATCGCATCAGGCAGACGTCGAAGGATTCGAAGCTCGATTCCGAGCCGCGCTCGCGGACGACCTCGACCTGCCTGGCGCGATGGCGCTCGTCTCCGAGGTCGCTCACTCGAGCCTCCTCGCCCGCGGCAAGGGCGAGCTGCTGCTCAGGTGGGACCGCGTGCTGGGGTTGGACCTCGACCGGCCGGCACCCGACGCCGAGCTGCCCGACGGTGCCCGGCAGCTGCTCGAAGGGCGCGAGAAGGCTCGCGCCGCCAGGGATTTCGACGCTTCGGACCGCCTGCGCGACCAGCTCGCTGCGATGGGGGTGGCGGTCACCGACACGCCCGAAGGCCAACGCTGGAAGGCTGCCACGCATATAAAAGGACGAACCTGCTAAATGTTTGAGGCCGAGCCTTGCGGCCCGGCCCCGACGAGAGGAAGGGTCTTGATCAAGCCGCGATCAGGGGTTGCGGCCGCCTCCGCCTGACCCCGGGGTCTTGTGGCCGTTGTTGCCATTCCCGGTGCCATTGCTCTTGCCTTTGTCGTGGCTGTTGGCGTTGGGCTTGCCGCTGTCCTTGACGGCGCCACCGGCATTGGTCGGCTGCTGGCTCGTCTGTGCGCCGTGCTGCTTGGCGATGGCGCTCACGCAAGGGCCGATGCCACGGGTGCCGGACGCCCGCAGGGTGTCCTTGCACGTCTGCACCGCCTGTGTGACCGACTGGCCCCAGTCCGACGGGTTCAGGCTGCCCGTCACTGCAACCTCGGTGGCCACGCCGGCAGCGCCGGCGGCGAATGCAGCCACCGCCACGCCGGTGAGCAGCTTCAGGCTGAGAGCCGCGCCGGCGCCGCCCAGGAGCCTCTTTGCGATCCCGCCGGGAACCGGTGCGCGACGAGGAGGAATGGGCTGCGCCGCAATCGGATCAAGGATCCGATGCAGCTCCCGCTCCAGCTCCAGCTCGAAGTCGCCGGTCTCGTTCATCGGCAAGAAAGAACAAGCTCCGGGGCGGATCTACCCAATCTACTTTTGGCCTCTACGGGCTCCCTCCAGGAGGTCCTGGAGCCGGGCGCGGGCTGCCGCCAGGCGGGATGCGACCGTCCGCTCGGGCACCCCTAGCGAGATCGCGATCTCCCGGTTGGTGTAGCCGTGGAAGTGGCGCAGGACGATCGCGGCCGCCTGCTTCGGGGGCAGCTTGCGCAGGGCGACCAGCAGTTCGGACCGTTCGGCCAGCAAGGCGGGATCGGCCGGGACCGTGGGCCTACCAACCCTGCGGAGCACCGCCCCGACCTCCTGGAGCCGCTCGCGCCGCTGCCCGTTGATCGCCACGTTGATGGCGATTCGGTGCAGCCAGGCTTCGGCGGGCGCGTCAGGCCGCCACGTCTTCCAGGCCTTATAGGCGCGCTCGAAGGCGTCCTGCGTGCAGTCCTCGGCGGCGGACCGATCGCGCAGCATCGTGATCAGGGTCCCGAGGATGCGGCGGTACGAGGTCCTGTACAGCCGCTCGAAATCTGCCTCTGACCCAGGCTGGTACTCAGGGGCCGTTTCACCCTTATGCCCGCTTGACTCCGAACGAATGTTCGTTTAACCTCCCCGACGCGCCATGGCTGCCTCTCCCACCTTTGCCGCCGCCGATTTTCCGGGAGACATAACCCTGGACCACGTCATTCCTGCGGCCGCCGCGGAGTACGCCGCGCTGCCTTCCGACATACGGCCTGAGCTCGCAAACGCCCTTGCTGCGCGCGGCATCGTACGCCTATACACGCACCAGGCCGACGCATACCACGCCGTCCGCAACGGCCGCCATCTCGTCGTGGTTACGCCCACAGCGAGCGGCAAGACACTCTGCTACAACCTGCCGGTCCTGCAGCGGCTGCTCGAGAATCCTGAGCGCCGCGCGCTGTACCTGTACCCGACGAAGGCGCTGGCGCAAGACCAGCTCGCCGAGCTGAGCGCCCTCAAGCACGGGCTGCCCATCGACGTGCGGGTCGACACGTACGACGGCGACACCGCGCCCGGACGCCGCACCGCGATCCGCGAAGCAGGCCACGTCGTGATGACGAACCCGGACATGCTCCACACCGGCATCCTTCCGCATCACACGCGGTGGCGAAGGCTCTTCTCCAGCCTGGAGTTCGTCGTCATCGATGAGCTCCATACATATCGTGGCCTTTTCGGCAGCCAGGTCGCCAACGTCATCCGCCGGCTGAAACGCATATGCGCCTTCTACGGGTCGAGCCCGACCTTCATCTGCGCATCGGCGACGATCGCGAACCCACGAGAGCTCGCCACCAGGCTGCTGGAGGAGGAGAACATCGAGCTGATCGATCGCAGCGGAGCGCCGCGCGGAGAGCGGCGGCTGATCTTCTACAACCCGCCGCTGCTCAATCGAGAGATGGGCATTCGCCGCAGCTCGATGCTCGAGGCAAGGCGCATCGCCGCACCGTGGATTCGATCCGGCGTGCAGACCATCCTGTTCTGCCGCAGCCGGCTGCAGGTCGAGGTGATGCTGAGCTACCTGCGCCAGGACCTCGCCCCGCGTCTGGACGCATCCCAGCGCGTGCGCGGCTACCGCGCCGGCTACCTGCCGCTGCACCGCCGTGAGATCGAGGCCGGCCTTCGTGACGGCGACATCACAGCCGTAGTCAGCACGAACGCCCTCGAGCTCGGCATCGACATCGGCAGCCTGCAGGCGGCGGTTCTCGTCGGTTATCCCGGCACCATCGCCTCGACCTGGCAGCAGCTCGGGCGGGCCGGACGGCGGTCAGGGTCGGTCGGCGTTTTCGTCGCCTCGAGCTCGCCGCTCGACCAGTTCATCGTCCGCCACCCCGAGTACTTCCTGAGCACCGACCCTGAGGAGGGGCTGATCGACCCCGACAACCTGCTCCTGCTGGCCGGCCACCTGCAGGCGGGCCTGTTCGAGCTTCCATTCGAGGCCGACGAGAGGCTTGGGCGTACGGACGTGGGCGAGCTGCTGCGCCTCTTCGAAGAGGACGGTTCGGCGACGCGCTCGGGCGATCGCTGGTTCTGGAGCCGCCAGGCCTTTCCAGCCGAGGAGGTCCACCTCAGGCGCATCGCCGCGGACAACGTCGTCATCATCGACACCTCAAAGCCGCGCCCGTCCGTCATCGGCGAGATGGACCAGTTCTCAGCGCCGGTGCTCCTGCATGAAGAGGCGGTCTACCTGCACGAGGGCGCGCAGTTTCATGTCGAGCGCCTCGACTGGGACGAGAAGAAGGCCTACGTGCATCCGGTCGACGTCGACTACTACACCGACGCGCTCGCCTCCGTGACTGTGCAGGTCCTGGACACCTTCGCCGGTCCGGACGGAGGCGCGATCGCTCGCAGCCATGGCGAGGTGAAGATCACGTCCCTCGCGAGCATGTTCAAGAAGATCCGTTTTCACACGCACGAGAACATCGGCTCCGGTCCCATCCACCTGCCGGAGCAGACGCTGCACACGACCGGCTACTGGATCACCGTCGACGACCAGCTGTGGACGGCGCTCGGGCGCGAAACGTTGGAGGCCGGGCTGCAGGGGATGGCTCACTCGCTGCGCCACGTCGCCAGCATCCGGCTCATGTGCGACCCGCGCGATCTCGGCGCGGTCGCGGAAGTGCGCTCCGCCACCACACGGCTGCCGACGGTGACGGTCTATGAGATCTACCCCGGGGGCGTCGGTTACTCGCAGCGAATGTACGAGCTGCACCTGGAGCTGCTCGAGCAGGCGGCGGCGCTGGTCGGCGACTGCCCCTGCCTCGCCGGATGTCCTTCCTGCATCGGACCGCTGCATCTCGTCGAAGGAGCCAAGAGCGCATGCCTGCGACTGCTGTCCGCGACCTCCGAGAGCGTCTTGACCGTCTAGGCGGACTGTCCGGGCCGAGACCCGCCTCTGCACCCCCGGTCGAGCTTCCCCTTGGCTTTGAGGCGGTGCCGACTCCTTTCGGCGACGCGTTTCTGCGCGAGGACGTCGTCTCCCTGCCTCCGCTGGATCCACACCCGGGATCTGTGGCCTACATCGATACCGAGACCACCGGGCTGGGCGGCGGCGCAGGCACCTACGTCTTCGCCGCGGCGGTGGCGCTGCCGATCGACTGCGGCCTCCGGCTGGCGCAGCTCTTCATGCCGCAGCCAGGCCTCGAAGCCGCTTTCCTGTATCGCCTGCGTAAAGAGCTGGAGCCGGCGGTCGGGCTCGCGAGCTTCAACGGCGGCTCCTTCGACCTGCCGGTACTGAAGACGCGCTGGGTGATGGCGCGAATGCCCGGCGAGCTGGACCACCCGCCCCACGTCGACCTGCTCACCCTGGTCCGAGCCCTCTATCGCCACCGCCTCGAACGGTGCAACCTGCGGATGGTCGAAGAGCGGGTCCTCGGGTTCGAGCGCGACGACCCGGTGGCGGGGGCGCTCGCACCGGACGCTTACTTCGCTTTTCTTCGCTACGGTTCGAGCCCGCTGCTCGAAGGGGTGCTCGAGCACAACCGGCTGGACGTGATCAGCCTCGTCCACCTCCACTCGCGGCTGCTTTCCCGGCTGCAAGGCGGCGACGGGGCCATGGACGCGTCGGACTGGCTGGCGCTGGGCCGGCACCGGCTGCGGCGGGGAGCTCGCGCGGACGGCTGGCGTGCGCTGCGCAACGCCGCCGGCTTCGCCGACGAATCAGCCGCCACCGCCGGCTTGCTGCTGGCGCGGCGGCTGGCGCGCCGGCAAACGTCGGTGGCAGGCGCGGAGCAGCTGCTCGGAGTCATGGAGTCGCGCGTCGCCTCCGACGTCCGGCTGACGGTGGCGCGTGCGAGGCTGCTCGAGTGGAGGCGACGCGACCCCGAGCGAGCGCTGGCCGTGGTGGAGGCCGCGCAAAGCCGCCTTCCCGAAGAAGCCGCTGCGCTGGAAGGTCGTCGAAATCGACTCCGCCGTAAGGTTGCCAACCGGCGTCCGATTAACAAGAGCACGGAAATGCCTGCTGCCTCGTTATTCGGTTAATGTGCAGCATCCTGCAGTCCGATCGGGTTCAATTGCCGCTGTGTCAGTGAAAGCCAGGGTCCGCCGAGGGCGTGGTCAGCGCGGCCAGTCGCTCGTCGAGTTCGCCATCTCCTCGATCGTCCTGCTGCTTTTGATGATGGGGCTGCTCGACCT
>DASPYG010000018.1:0-2384 GCA_035636885.1 Candidatus Nitrosopolaris sp. | reverse complement strand
ATCAGCTCGCCGCACTGCTCGCAGCGCCCGAACCGCTCGGGCGAGCTGTACAGCCGGCGCAGCGCCTCGTTCACGTGCCACAGGTACCGCCCTTCCTGCGACGCGAACAGGAACTGCTTCTCGCGCTCCATCGCATCGGTGCCCTGATCGGCCATGTGGAAGGAGTAGCTCGAGAGATCCCCGTCGGACGCCTGGAGGCTCGAGTTGAACGACTCACCGTAGTGGCCCAGCTCCTTGATGACGCGGGCGCGCTCTTCGAGCAACCGCTTCTCGAGATGGGTCAGCTGCTTTTTATTGAGGCCACCACTCTTGGCCTTCACCTTCGTCGACTTCGTCGGCATTATCTGGTTCCGCCCTTTCTTCCGTCGTGACGCCGGAGCGCAATCGTCGTCTGGCGTCCTTCGATGTCTACCTCACGCTGCAAATCGGGCTCGTCCAGCACCGCGCCGAACACCATCCGGCGCGCCAACGTCTCGCCTTCGACGAACCCCTGAAACGCGCGCGTCGCGGCCACCACGTCGGCGGCGCCGGTGATGCTCAACTCGATGCGCGTCGTGTATTCGTATCCCGCCTCCTTGCGGAGACGTTGCACGCGATTCACCACCTCGCGCGCCAATCCTTCCTGCACCAGGTCGTCGCTCAGCTCGGGATCGAGCGCAACGACGTATGGCCCATCCGCCTGCACCAGCCACTCGCTGGCGACTTCACGCGTGACGGTCACATCCTCCGGTCGAAACTCCCATGCGCCGGTTGTGACCGTCTCACTCTGCTCGAGAGCCTGCAATTGCTCTGGCGTCAGCTCGGCAGCCGCCGCGGCCGCCTGCGGCGTGTCCTTGCCATAGCGTTTGCCCAGGGTCCGAAAGTTCGCTTTACCGCGGAGCCGCACCAGATCGTGGTCGGACGCCACGACTTGGACCGATTTCACGTTGACTTCGGCAGCCAGAATATCTAACAGGTCTGACAAGGCCGGGCCCTGGACGGCCGCCGGAACGGCCAGTTGCATCCGGGCGAGGGGCTGCCGGACCCGCAAATTGCGCGATTCCCGTGCCGCCCGGGCGAGGGAGGCCAGCCTCCGGACGGTATTCATGGCCGCCAGCAGCTCGGGCTCGCGGTGCCCCCGGTCGACCGGGAAGGGGGCGAGGTGCACGGAGGTTCCCGTCAGGGCCCGGTGCATCCAGTCAGAGATGAAGGGGCCAGCCGGGGCGAGCAGCCGGACCGCCGCCACCAGGGCCTCGTGCAACGTCTCGAGCGCGATTGGGTCGGTCGCCCGGTCGGGGGCCCAGAAGCGCGGCCGGTTGCGCCGGATGTACCAGCGCGACAGGTCCTCGCTGACGAAGTCCATGATGGCGCGCACGCCTGCCGTCACGTCGTAGGTCGACCATGCCTGCCGCACCTGCGCGACGACCTCGTCCAGCCGCGCGAGCAGCCAGCGATCCGGCGACGGCCGCTCGGCCGACGGCGTGCGGTCCTCTTCCGCGGGTGGCCGCCAGTCCTGGGCGTAGCGCCGGAAGAAATCGTAGGTGGAGCGCAGCGTGTTGAGGAAGCCGCCCGCCACGTCCGGGATCTGCCGCGGATCGAAGCGCTTGGGGAGCCACACCTGGCTCTGCCCACACAAGTAGAGTCGCACGGCGTCCGCGCCGTGCTCGCCGATCACTTTCCAGGGATCGACGATGTTGCCGCGGCTCTTCGACATCTTCGCGCCGTGTTCGTCGAGCAGCAGGTCGTTCACGATCACGTGCTTGTAGACCGGCGCGTCGAACACCGTCACGCCGATCGCGAGCAGCGAGTAGAACCAGCCGCGCGTCTGGTCCACCCCTTCGCAGATGTAATCGGCCGGAAAATGCTCCTTGAAGTCGGCCTCGTGCTCGAACGGGTAGTGCCATTGGGCGTACGGCATCGACCCCGAGTCGAACCACGCATCGATCACTTCGGGGACGCGCCGCATCGTGCCGCCGCAGTCACGACAGGCCCAGGTATACGCGTCGATGTAGGGCTTGTGCGGATCAAAGTCCGGCGGGAGCTCTTTCCCCCAGCGTTGCGACAGGTCCTTGTAGGAGCCGATGACTTCGCGGTGCTCGCGCTCGACGTCGCACTCCCACACGTTGAGCGGCGTGCCCCAGTAGCGGTCGCGCGACAACGCCCAGTCGACATTGTTCTCGAGCCATGCGCCGAAGCGGCCGGCGCCCGTCTCGGGCGGATGCCAGTCGATCTCGGCGTTGATCTCGAGCATCCGCGCCTTGACCGCGGTGGTGCGGACGAACCACGAGCTGCGGGCGTAGTAGATGAGCGCCGAGTCGCAGCGCCAGCAGTGCGGATAAGTGTGCGTGTAGGGCCTGGTTTCGAGCCAGCGCCCGTCGTGCTTCAGCCGCTCGATGATCAGCCGG
>DASPYG010000017.1:0-11183 GCA_035636885.1 Candidatus Nitrosopolaris sp. | reverse complement strand
TTGGCCGGACAGTGGCCGGCCGACTTCCAAAGCCAGTGAGAATCGTTTCGAGGACGGGCAGCGCGTGGAGCACCTGCTTCGACCTGATCAGCAGGTCCCACAGTGGCTCGAACTTTTTCCAACCTCCCGCATACGCCAGGTGTCGCAGTCTTGGCCTAAGCCCGGGCTTGGAAGACGCTCCCCGCCAGATAGATCCCCACCGATAGAACTCCCGGTACGCCCGCCAGTAGCCAGCCTCCAACTCTTGCGCCGTAAGTCTTTGGGGCTTGAAGACCACATGACGTGTGTCAAACAAATCCCAGTCGTGGTGTAGGACCCGGTTGTCCGCTTCCATCCGTCGGTACAGGGCGGTGTCTGGGTACGGAGTCAGAATGTGGTACGTCGCGGTTTCGATGCCATTCTCGACCGCCCATTCCACGGTGCGTTCGAAAACGTCGGGCCCGTCGTGGTCCATGCCGAAAACAAAGCTGCCGTTGACCATCACGCCGAGATCGTGGAGTCGGCGGATCGCCTCGGCGTAGTCGCGACCGATGTTCTGATACTTCCGTTGATCCTGGAGGTTTGCTGAGTTGACCGTCTCAAAGCCGACGAACAGGCTGCGCAGGCCTGACCGCACCGCCTTCTCCAAGACGACCGGCTGCTCGAGCACCGATTTGACTGTCCCCGCTGCCTGCCAGAGTCGCCCCATTCCGGCCATCCCGTCGAACAACGCCGCGGCAAAGTTGGGATTCCCAAAGAGGTGATCGTCGAGAAAGTAGAGATGCCTCCCCGGTAGTCGATCGATCTCAGCGAGTGCCCGATCGACCTCCATCGTGTAGAACTGCTTGCCTCCTTGGAAGAAGGCCACCTTGTAGCAGAAGTCGCATACATGTGGGCACCCGCGAGAGACGACGATTGAATTCGGCACCAGGTACAGGTGCCGCTTGATCAGGTCGCGGCGGATGGGCGGGAGAGCCGCCAGAGTTCTGTCGCGGGACTCGTAACGGGGCAGCGGCACTCCTTGTCGCAGGTCACCTAGGAATTGGGGCCAGGTGTCCTCGCCGGGGCCCAAGAAGATGTGATCGGCGTGCGCGGCGGCTTCATCGGGAAGTGAGGTGACGTGCAGCCCGCCGAGCGCTACCCGAGCCCCACGCCGCCGGTAGTGATCGGCGATTTCGTAAGCACGCCTGGCCGATGTGATGTAGACCTGGATCACCACGAGATCGGGCACATCGTCCAGCCGAAGGCTTTCGACGTGCTCGTCACAGATCGTGACGTCATCTTCGCCGCCAAGGTAAGCGGCCAGGGTTGCAAGGCCCAGCGGAGGGAAGAGCGAGTACTTGATCGGCCGGAAAAACGGGCTCGTAGCCTCAGTCAGGGCAGGAAGGATCATCTTGACTCTCAACGAGTCAAGCCCTCCGCGCTAGGCATGCATCCTCAACGGAAATCCACGGTTCTGGGTTACAGCTCCCTCCTGGAGGCATGCGGAAAGCCGGTCTGCACCGGGATTGGCCGCCCGCCGACGCCGCGATCGGGATCAGTCCGGGTATTCGTCCTTCCGCCAGGTGCGCGGTTCGGCGGGTTGGGCTTTCGGCGTTCGCTCGAGCAGAAAGTTGTAGTACGGCGCGACGAACGGGTCGGGCGCCGACACCGTGTAGGTGTGGTAGACGCTGCCGTTCTCGCGCGCGAAGGCGATCCAGCTCGGGTTCTCGCGCAGACCGTCCTTCAGCTCTGCCCCGATCTGGCGTGACCACTCCTCGAGCCAGTCGGGCGGGCTGTCGATCATCTCCTTGACCTCGGGAATCTGCTGCGCCTGCTCCTCGGTCAGCGCAAGGCCGAAGTCGAACGCGAAGTCGCTGTTGTAGGTGGAGACGTAGGGGAACTGCCACCCCATGCGCTGCTTGTAGGCCAAGAGCCGCTCGACCGGCGCCCGCGAGAAACAGAGCAGCGTCACGTCGTGGTGGCGCAGGTGTACGAGCGAGCCGTCGAGCCCGTCGCCCAAGCTGGTGCAGCCGGGGCAGGCGCCGATCGTGTAGTCGGGGCCGAACATGATGTTGTAAGCGAGCAGCTGTGAGCGCCCGTCGAAGAGCTCGGCCAGGGTCTTCTTGCCGTTCTCGGTGTCGAACTCATACTCCTTCTCGACCCGAACCCAGGGCAGATCGCGACGCGTTCTCGTGATCTCCTCGTTTCGCTTCGCCTGCTCGGCCTCGAGCTTCGCGAGCTTGTCCCTGGCCACCTGCCATTCCTCGCGGGTTCCAATCCTGTGTTCGGGCATCTCATATCCCTCCAAATAAAGGCTGCGGTCTCGAGTCTCGGCCGAACTATCCAGGACCCTGTCCCACCCGTCGTCGGCCCTTTCCTAACGGTAGGCTGTCAGCTGCGGTCCACGGTGCCGAGCGAGCGGCACCTCGACGGTACGGAGCAATCACACACGGACCGGAAGATTGGGATGGCCATGTCTGTCGAACAATTCTTCGAGAGTTACGCCCAGGTTCTGAACCGCTCCGTTGGCGAGCCCGAAATCCTTGACGCAGTCCGAGCGCATCTCGCCGACTCATTCGTCGTCGCGACTCCGGACGGCCTGCGGTGCGGCCAGGACGGCGAGTTCACCGAAACCCTGCGACAGATGCTCGAACAGTGCGGATTCAGGTTGGGCGTCAAATGGCCGGCAGGTCCGCGAGCTGCACGCCGAGTAGGTAGGCACGTCGCCTCGTCGGTGCTGGATCGATCTTTACATCTCTGTACACAGTTCCGGGTAGCGGGCCATCAGCCTGCGTTTTAGCTGCGAAAGGAGGCCTGATACATATGGTCCTCAACCTCGATTTCGACACAATTCTGGTCTGGGTCCTCGTCGGTTTGGTGGCCGGGTTCTTCGCCAGCCACTTGGCACTGGGCCATGGCTTGGGAATTGTGGGTGATGTGATCGCAGGCGTTGCGGGTGCACTGGTGGGCGGTTTTCTGGCCGGCGTCTTCCACTGGAGCATCACGATCGTCGGGCATCCGATTCTCAGCGCGATGCTGATCGCGTTCATCGGTGCCGTGATCGTTCTCATGGTTCTTAGGCTCTTCAACGCAAGCGGCACTAGGCGACACGCTTCCTGGAGCTGAGCGGGAGCTCCAGATCGTCGGCGGCATAACGCGGCGCCTGGTCTCCAGGCGCCCATCGCCGTCGACCTTCCAGGTTATCCGCGAAAAAGCAGTGACCCCAACGAACCCGTCCGGCTTGCGCCTTTCGAGTCCACCGGGGCCGCGAAGATCATCGCACCTACCGTTCGCCTGTCAAGGGAGGAATTGTCGCTAGGCGACGATTTGTAGCCGCAAGCGTCCATTGCAACCAGGTTTTCGCCCACGCTGTTGATCCGGTACTGCACGCGATCCACCGATTGATCGAGTGTCGAAGGTGCCGTCCAGGGGCAACATTCGACGGAAAGATCAGGGGCCGGCCGCCACGCTCCGGCGGTGGAACATGCCCGACACGATGAGTCCGAGCAGGGCTCCTCCTACCGGCAGAAGCAGCCCGAGCACGTTCGCAGGATCGAGGATTGCGCCCTGCTGGAGCAGGAGCCCGAGGCCGAGGCCTGCGAGCAGGCCCACGACCATGCCGACCACGCGGGCGGAGCCGCTCGGGAACTGACGCGAGCTCGCCACCAGCCCGATGAGGCCGAGCAGCAGAGCGATCAACCCCAGGATCCCGGCCCAGGTCCGCAGCGGGGCGACGTCATCGACGATGATCAGGATCGATCCGTCGCAGGTGGTGCTCGTCCCCGCCACCGACAGCACTCGTGTGTATCGGTCGTAATCTCCGATCAGGTACGGGCCTGCCGCTCCGCTTAGGCTGTTGCCCTGCCGATCCAGGAGCGGCAGGCCGATACCGAACATGAGCACCTTGAGCTGCGCGGACTTCTGCGCGGTCGGCGCGTTGCCCAACCCGTTGAGCACGTCTGCATCCTTTACATGCCAGACAGTTGCCCTTGTCAGGTCGATCGCTCCCGATCTGGAGGCAGTGGCCGTCGCCGTGCAGCCGCCGCTCACATTCGCATCAGCCGATGCCGGCAGGACCAAGAGACCGATCGACACCAGCAGTGGGATGCATGACCTACGAACCAGCGCGGGTGTTTTCATCGCCGGCTAGGAGTCGGTGGGCGAGCCGCCCGGCGCCGCTCCCACACAAGCATTGCGCCCAGCACCAGCAGCGCGAATAGAACGAGAACCAGGATCGCGATTGGCATCGCCTCCAGTCAAATCTTATGTTGAATAGCGTGGATGACACAAGTTCGCAAGAGAGGCTGGCTTTCCTTGTTCACATAGCATTTCGTTGCCGGTTTTTCCCGATGACAATCCAGCTTCTTTCTGATCAAGAGTGCGGAGGACGTGCACGAATTCCTCGACTACCGACCGTCATCGGTCTTTACGCGTGGCGGCTCGGTAGGGCCTCATGACCGCGGGAATGATCCGGTAGTCCGACTGGAACACCAGATTGTGCAGATCACTGGTCGCGATGGCGCGCAGGATCGGAAGCTGATCGGTGGCGTCCCGAACACTGAATACGTTCAAGGGCCAATCGCCAACGGTTGCTCCGCGCAGGTGCGGATGGTGGAACCCGGCGCCGAAATACGCGTGAAGCATGATCGGAGGCACTCGCACATTGCGCTGCTCAGGCCAGCTCAGCTCCCACGCTGCACTCATCCCACCATCTGCTGAGCGCTGAACACCCGTCTCGCTGACCGTTCCCGAATCGAGGAGCAGGTACGTGTTCACTTCGCTGAGCGCTTGACGTGCGACAGGGGCCAACAGATCGACCTCGTCTTCGAAACGCGCTTCTTTGTCGTGGCGACTTGCCGCGCCGCCGTGCACGCCATCCCTGAGATCGCTGAAGTGACGGATGAGGCTGGTCAGATGCGCGGGGATGGATGAATCGCTCATCACGCACTCCGAGTCGCCACCAGCGAGCGACCCGACACCGACGTCTGCAGGAGCCGGTTGATGTCACTCGGGGAGATGATTCCAACCAACCGGCCGCCATCGACAACCAGGGTGCGGCCTTCGCTGCAACCATCGGACACAGCGAGCAGGTTGCTGATCGGGTCCGCCGGGCCGGCCGTGGGCACCTTGTCGAGCGGACAGATGATCTGCTTGATCAGCGTGGTCGGACGAACACCCGGCGCGACGTTCTTCAGAGCTGTCAGGGTCAGGAGTCCACTGAGCCGGCCGGCCGCGTCGTGGGTTGGAAAAGTCGAGTGCCTTGAAGCCAGGATGTATCCATGCAGCGCATCCTCGACGCTGATGTCGTCGGGAGCTTGCGCAGGGTTCGGCGTCATGACCTGGGCGACGGTCATACCGGCGAGCGCCTGGCGGATCAGGCCGCCGACCTCTTCAGAGCGGGCGGCGCTGAGTAGGAACCAGCCCAGGAAGACCGACCAGACTCCGCCGATCAGGCTGCCCGCAAACACGAAGGTGGCCAGCCCATATGCAATCAAGAGGTAGGCGAAGCCCATACCGATGCGGGCGGCGATTCGGGTGGCTCGCAGCCGATCGCCAGTGCGAAGCCAGATGAGCGATTGCAGCAACCGGCCTCCATCCAGGGGGAAGGCCGGGACCAGGTTGAAGACTCCAAGTGAGATGTTGATGTAGCCCAGCCACGACAGCGTTACCGCCACCAGGCTTGGGTGTGCGCCTCCGCCAATCGCCACGGCAACCAGATAGAACACAACGCCCAGCACCAGGCTCGTAAGGGGGCCGACAAAGGTGATCAGGGCTTGCGAACCGGGTGAGTTGGTTTCGCTGCTGAAGCGCGAAACGCCGCCAAACAGCCAGAGCGTGATCCCCTCGACTTTGACGCCGCGTCGCACGGCAACTACGGAATGCGCGAGCTCGTGAGCCAGCAAGGAGGCCAGGAACACGAAGGCCGACACCACGCCGGCAGTCCAGTAAGCGCTGGAAGTCTCGCCGGGCGCGGCCGACGGCAGGATTCCGGTGGCGAGACTCCACGCGATCAGGGCAGCCACGACCAGGAGGCTCCAGTTGAACCCAACGTGTATGCCGAAGATGCGGCCGAGGCTGATGTTCTCGTTCATGTTGCGTCTCAGGATGAGCCAAGCGCGGGTTGGGTGCATCTGTCGCTTGACTGGTTCGGATGTCCAGTCGTTTGACAGAAGATGCGGTGCCGGCCCGCGCACCAGGCTGGGCTGGTCGCAAGTCACCTCTTACACAAGGAGCGTTGGGCATGATCTCGTCGCGCACGCAAAAGAAGGATTCGGGTGACAGTGCGGTCGATGCGGTATCTCGGACCACCGCCGAGCAGGTCGCCAAGGCAAACGCGACCGGTCGGACTCCGGTCGTTTTCGTTCACGGCCTATGGCTGCTCCCGAGCAGCTGGGATCGTTGGGCCGCCCTCTTCGAGCAGGCCGGCTACCCGCCAGTTTCTCCAGGATGGCCCGATGACCCCGAGACCGTCGACGAGGCCAAGGCGCACCCTGAGGTGTTCGCCCGCAAGTCGGTCGGACAGATCGCCGACCACTACGCCGAGGTAATCGGCCGGCTCAACAAGAAGCCCGCGGTGATCGGGCACTCATTTGGAGGACTGGTCACCCAGATCCTCGCCGGACGCGGCCTCAACTCGGTCACGGTAGCCATCGATCCCGCACCGTTCCGCGGGGTGCTGCCGCTGCCGATTTCCGCGCTGAAGGCGGCTTCACCAGTGCTTGGCAACCCGGCCAACCGCAACCGCGCCGTCCCCCTCACCTTCGAACAGTTCCGCTACGGCTTCGCCAACGTAGTGACCGAGGACGAGGCTAAGAAGCTGTACGAAACGTTCGCGGTCCCGGGTTCAGGCGAGACTGTTTTTCAGGCCGCTGCCGAGAACCTCAACCCTTGGACCGAGGCCAAAGTCGACACCAAGAACCCCGACCGCGGACCACTCCTGATCATCGAAGGCGCCGAGGACCACACCGTCCCCCGCGCGGTTGCCGAAGCTGCCTTCAAGAAGCAGAAGCGCAACCAGGGCGTTACCGAGATAGTCGAGCTTCCCAATCGTGGTCACTCGCTCGTCATCGACAACGGCTGGCGCGAGGTGGCCGACACGGCCCTCGCATTCGTCAAGCGACACACGAAGTAGTTCCCACGCCGGCACCCGGGTCTCCGGGTGCCGCATCCCTGCAGTGGCTGCGCGACATAGACTTGCAGCCGGGTGGTCCAGGGGAACTCCGCGACTCGCCTGTACGGGCGCGAGCGCGAGATCGCGCTCGTCGAGGATCTGATCAATCGCGCCGGATCGAAGGGAAGCGCGATCGTGGTGCGCGGCGAGGCCGGCATAGGTAAATCGTCGCTGCTGGCAGAGGTCGCGGCGCGGGCCCGTGAGCATGGAATGTTGGTGTTGACCACGGCAGGCGCGCAGTCAGAAACGCATCTGCCATTTGCCGCACTCCACCAGCTGCTTCGCCCCGTCCTGGGTGGATTGCCACAGCTGGAACCTTCGCAGCGCGCCGCGCTGCGTGCTGCATTTGGACTGGCCGAACCGGTGGCCCCCAACGCGTTCATGATCGGCCTCGCAGTGCTGGAGCTCATCGCAGAAGCAGCCACGCGGTCGCCAGTTTTGGTCGTCGCCGATGAGGCCCAGTGGCTCGATCCTTCGTCCTGCGAGACGCTCGCCTTCGTCGCGCGGCGAGTCGAGGCCGAGCCGATCGTCATTGCGTTCGGGGTCAGGGACGGGCTCGACAACCACATCGATGGAACAGGAATCCCCCAGCTCCACCTCAACGGCCTTGACGCTTCGTCTTCGACGGCGCTGCTCGACGCAAATACTCCAGGACTCTCACCTCACGTCCGGGCCCTGGTGCTCGATTATGCGGAAGGTAACCCTCTGGCTTTGCTCGAGCTGCCGACCGCACTTGACAGAGACGTCACACATGTGGCGACGCCGCTTCACCTGAGCCAGCGTCTCGAGCGTGCTTTCGGCGCGCAAGTATCCGACCTTGGCGCGCCAGTCAGCACGCTGTTGCTTCTCGCGGCCATTGACCCCGCAGGAATTCTGGTCGAGTTCCTGCGAGCAGGTCAGTCGATCGCACAAACACCCCTCTCCATTGACTCGTTTGCTCCGGCCCAGAGACTGCGGCTTGTCACGATCGAGGACGAGCGGGTTCGTTTTCGGCATCCATTGCTCCGTTCGGCTGTCTATCAAGCGGCCAGCGAGGGCGAGCGAAGGCAAGCTCATGCCGCGCTTGGGGACGTTCTGGACAACGACCCGGATCGGCGCGCGTGGCACAGGGCAGCAGCCGCCGTGGGTCCAGACGAAAGTCGTGCTCAGGATCTCATCACCGCAGCAGCAAACGCGGAAAGGCGAGGGGCGCTTGACGTGGCAGTGGCGGCGTTGGATCGGGCGGCAGCGCTGTCGGTAGATCCGCGTAGGCGAGCCACGCGGTTGGTGGAAGCGGCCGAGATCGCACTTGGAGCCGATAGGGGCCAGGAAATCGCTGCAAGGCTTCTCGCCTCTGTCAACCTCGCAGATCTCGACCCAGCGCGCCGGGCGCTGTTTGCGTGGCTCCAGGATGCTTATGGGCCTTCGTGGTCCGGCTCCGAGCAGATTCGTTCATTTGTGCACGCGGCTGACGAGGCCAGATCGTCGGGAGATTCACTCCTCGCGCTGAGGCTGTTCTCGCAGGTCGCACTCCGCATCTGGTGGGGTAATCTCGACCGCCGAACTCGAGAGCTTGTGGTGGGCGCTCTGGACCGACTAAAGGTCGAGCCAGACGACCCACATCTGCTCATGTCTCTCGCGATGGCAGCACCTGTCGAGCGCGGGGCGATTCTGCTGGAGCCGGTCAGGCGTCTGACGGCTGCGCCCGTGACGGACGCTATGACTGCTGTTGTACTCGGGCAGGCGGCGCAAGCCCTCGGGATCTTCGATGTCAGCCATCGAATGTTCTCCTCAGCCATACCAATTCTGCGCCGGCAGGTGCGGCCTCTCTTGCTGGCCCAGGCACTTGCCGAGCAAGCCTGGGCCGCGGTACACCTCGGGAATATTGCCTCCGGTTTGCCCGTCGCCCATGAGGCGGTTGACCTTGCCACTGAAATTGGGCTGCACCGTTGGGCACCGGCGGCACGCCTTGCTGAGGCAACTCTCACGGCCTTGCGCGGCGACTTCGACCGCGCCGAGTCGCAGGCCGCGGAAGCCGAAAGCGTGCTGCTGCCCATGGGCGCCAGACCGTTGCTCGCCATGGTCGAGCTTGCCCGCGGACGCAGTGCACTCCTTCGTGGTGATCACTCAGTCGCCTATGAGCACCTGAAGCGCATCTCCAATCCCAAAGACATCGCGTATCACACGTATGTCCGGTTTTGGGTGGCGGCGGATCTTGTCGAAGCTGCAATTCAAAGCGGCCACGAGCAGGAAGCCCGAGATGCGATCGCGACCCTGGAGCCGGTGGCTGCAGAATCGCGGTCTCCGGTGCTCGAGATCGGTTTGAGGTTTGGGCGCGCACTGGTCGCCTCCGACGCAGAAGCCGAGGGGTTGTTCCAGGCCGCGATCACTGACGACACCAGCCTCCCCCTCATGGTGGCGCGCAGTCAGCTGTCGTACGGTCTGTGGCTACGACGGCAACGGCGCATCGCCGAGTCACGCGGGCCGCTGCGCGACGCGCGTGATGCATTCCAGGCGATGGGCGCCACCCCGTTGGTCGAGCGCGCAAGCCGGGAGCTGCGCGCCTCTGGCGAGAGCAGCCCTAAACGTTTGCCGCGAGCTTCCGATCGGCTGACTCCCCAGGAGCTGCAGATCGCCCAGATGGCCGCCGCCGGGATGTCCAACCGCGAGATCGGGCAGAGCCTCTTTCTGTCGCACCGAACCGTCGGTTTTCACCTTTATCGGCTCTTCCCCAAGCTCGGCATCACCTCGCGCAATCAACTGCGCGGGGCGCTCGACGTCGAGGAGCTGACCGCTTAGCTCAGACGTCGATCACGCGGCCGGGCTTGGGGCCATCGGCTTCGTCACGTGCGCCGCCGATCGGAGCCCAAACCCTCTGACGATCAGCGTCACACCGAAGATGACAAGCCAGAAACCGAGAAAGATCGTGAGGAAGAAGAGAGACGAGACCGGGAAAATCACCACCACCACGCCAGCGACGATGCTGAGGATGCCTGTGATCCCGATCCAGGGCCGCCACCGGACCTCCGAATGTCCGATTGCGAGGAACAGCTCGATGATCCCGAGCGCAATCCAGTAGATGCCGATCACGGTCGCCAGCACCAAAAGCGTCAGACCCACGTGAGCAAACAAATAGATCGCAACTACGAAAGAGAAGACAGACAGAAGGGCGAAGAGGGCTCTGAGCCATCCGCTCTCGTTCGGAACGGCAAACGCGAAGACAAATTGGTAGACCGCACCCACGAGGAGCTGAACCGCAAAGATGATCGCGATGACCACCAGGGTGGAGCTCGGCCACAAGAGCGCCACGACGCCGGCCAGCGCGGTGGCTACGCCGTAGGCCACGATCCAACTCCACGCACCTCCGAGCCGCGCAAGCATTGCGCTCATTTCGCCACTCCGAGTCGTATCCACCTTTTTCTCCTTGGTTGCAACTTGATGCAGGAACCTGACCCATTGTTCCCAGCGAGCGACGCAATCGCTTCAGTCAGATGACTGGTTTTCAACAAGCTAGAGATGGCAAACGCCCAAAACCGCAGGGTCGGCTGTCGGCAGTCGCGGGTCGAGACGATATTGATCACCGTTCTGCAGCCGGTACTGGGCAACGAGTCCGGGCGGCTGCGGCGAGCTCGGCCGTACGACGATCCCACCAGGCTTACGGGATCGCGCTAGGCGCCGCGGGTCATCCCCCCGAGCCTTTCGCACGCTGGAGCTCGGCGATCTGCGCCCGTGCTGCATCGACAAGCTCCGCGTTGGAGTTGGCATGCCCGGCAAGCCCCCACCCGCCCTCAATCGCTTCGGTGAGAAGCACCCACGTCCTCGCCGTAAGCGAGGGGTCGCCTGCGGCGTCCGCGACCAGGTCGGTGAACTGACGGACCACCGCAAGCTGCTTGTCGCGGTTGAGCGCCCCTGTGTTGGTGAGCACCTGCACCCTGACGTAGTTCCCGTCTCCCTCGACGTTCGAGAGCGCGCCATCCGGTAGGTCGTGGATGAATGCCGCGGTGTTCTTGCGGAACATCGGGATGTCCGGAACCTGTTCGATCTTCATCAACGTGGAGGCCAGGTCGCGCGC